>JACPHY010000013.1 GCA_016188355.1 Candidatus Uhrbacteria bacterium | reverse complement strand
CCACTGCCCGATCGACTCAAAGATTACATTGCCCACCCAAAACCGAACGGATACCAATCCCTCCATACCACCGTTGCCGTCACCAACGAGGATTCTGTGGAATTCCAGATTCGCACACGCGAAATGCACGAAGAGGCAGAGTGGGGTGCGGCCGCATCTTGGCGATACCATGAACGAGGTACCTATCATCCTCCTGAGCAACAACTCCGATGGGTGGAAGAACTGATGCAGTGGCAGCGTCGCGTGAAGGATCCGCAGGATTTCCTCGAAAGCCTCAAACATGAGGTGCTCCAAGATCGTATTATGGTATTGACGCCCAAGGGCGATGTCATTGATCTTCCCGATGGGGCGACGCCGCTCGATTTCGCATACGCCGTCCATAGTGATATCGGCAATCACGCCATTGGCGCGCGCGTCAACGGCAATCACGCGCTCGCCGCACTGGACCGATTACTGGAGAATGGCGATCGCGTGGAGATCATCGTCGATCCGAAACGTGCCGGACCAAGTCCGGATTGGCTCAGCACCGTAAAAACTGCCAATGCGCGCGCAAAAATACGCGAGGCGCTTCGCGGCAGCATCCGAATGAAAGTGACGGGATGGGTGCAGGCAGCACTACACCCACGAAAACCAAGGACTCCCCGCGGCCGACACGATACCGAGTAGCCACCGGACCGTAGTCCGGTGGCCTGATATGTGCTCCGAATGCACGAACCGCGCTCCGCTCGTGATCACGAGATACGCGTGATACGCTGCACGATCCCCGCGAGCTCCTCGGCGTCGTGATACTCAATCGCAATGCGTCCCCCTGCACCCTGTGCATGGATCCGCACGCGAGCTCCTAACCGCTGCTGCATCGCAAGTTCCTTCGCATGGAGATTCGGATCAATGGGAACTCGCGCTCGCGGCGGCCGTGTGCGCTCGACTGCGGCCGTTGCCGCCGCAACCACCGCCACCGGAAGCCGCTCTTCGCAAATACGCGTAAACCACGCCCGCTGCTCGGCGACATTCGTCATGCCCGCAAGTACTTTCGCGTGTCCCTCCGTGAGCTTACCGACGCGCAGGGCGTCCTGGATATCCGCAGGGAGACTCAGCAAACGTACGCTGTGTGCAACTGCCGTACGAGAAATACCCACCCGCGAAGCTACCTCGTCCTGCGTCAAACCGAATTCTTCTACGAGATCACGGAACGCGAGTGCGCGGTCGATGGGATCAAGATCCTGACGCTGCACGTTTTCAATGAGCGCCAGCTCCAATTTCTGCTGCGCATCTGGCTCTGCCCGCACGAGTACCGGCACCGTGCTCAGCCCTGCGCGCTTCGCGGCACGGAGACGCCGCTCTCCCGCAATGAGCTCGAAGGTATCATTTGCACGCGCCGTCACGACGAGCGGCTGCAGAATCCCATGCGCCCGAATCGATGCGGCAAGCGCTTCGAGCTCCGCCTCCGGAAATACTCGCCGCGGCTGTCGTGGATTCGGCACGATACGATCCGGAGCAATCGCACGCACGAATTGGCGTTCTTCGGTAGTAGTATCGCCCAGCGCTGCCGGAGGTGGCGCCCCCGGAATCAGTGCGGACAGCCCACGGCCAAGACCTCGGGAGGACATACGCTTGCATTCTTATATTCTTCCGTTCTTCAGAAACGCTAGAGCACGGCAAGAAGTTCGCGGGTGAGTTTCTCGTACGCGCGCGCGCCCTTGGAATCCGGATCGTACCGCGCAATCGTTTTTCCATGACTCGGCGCCTCGGCGAGACGCACGTTACGGGGAATGACGGACCGGAATACGCGATTCGGGAAATACCGATACAGCTCCGTGAGCACGTCATTCGATAATCGAAGCCGTCCCTCGTACATGGTAATCACGGCACCCAAAATTGCGAGGGACGGACGAATTTGTTGACGAATAAGCTCGATCGTTTCGAGCAGCTGCCCGAGCCCTTCGAGCGCGTAATATTCCGCCTGCACGGGAATGAGCACGGAATCCGCTGCCGCGAGCGCATTGATGGTGAGCAATCCGAGACTTGGAGGACAATCAATGAGCACCACATCGAATCCATGGCGCACCTCGAATAATGCATCCGCGAGACGATATTCTCGCCGCGGCACATTCACCAGTTCGATGTTTGCGCCCGCCAATGCAGCAGTAGCAGGAACGAGGACCAATCCATCATGCGACGTCGCCACCACTGCCTCGCGGAGCGTCGCAACACCAGAGAGCACTTCGTACAGTCCTCGAGTAACCGACCGATGATCCACGCCGAGCCCGGAGGACGCGTTCGCCTGCGGATCCATGTCAATCACGCACACAAACTTCCCTGCCTCGGCAAGGTAACTCGCGAGCGAGAGCGTGGTGGTTGTTTTTCCAACCCCGCCCTTTTGATTCACGATCGCAATGACGTGCGCCACATCAATCAAATGCCAAAATGACGGACAAGGGCCTCCCCCCATCAAGCAACTTCAACAATTCCGACAACAATGATAGTGTACCATTGGATTCGGGAGTTGGGCGATAGGTTCGTCAGAGACCTGCCGGAGTGGCGGAATGGCAGACGCAGCGGATTCAAAACCCGCCGCCTGCAAAGGCGTGAGGGTTCAAGTCCCTCCTCCGGCAATACATCATGGCAAACCTCCCGGTTTTCCCATGGACCCCTTTCCCTCCAGCATGTCAAAATAACCGCGCGGCCGCTTGCCTGCGGGCGCATTCGGGGTCGGCGCGAAAGCTGGTGCTTGGCACCATCCCGAGTCCGCGAGGGACCTCACACCACACATGAGGCGCGTGAGATCTCTCGTCGCCCAGCGCTCCTCGAGACAACACAAGGGTCGGCCTGTCTTCTTCCCCGAACGCGTCCTCGGCTGCCCCGCAGAGTTTGACGACGTGGGGCGCGAAGTGGGGGCTGCGCTCGGGACCGAATGGGGAAACGTCAAAAGAATCAAAAAACAAACCACCCCGGCCGCTCGAGCGGCCGGGGTGGTTTTTCGTGGCGCACTCACCAGAGCTTCCACAGCAGCACCAGCAAAATGCCTTGTGCGACCATGCCGGTGCGTAGGGAGCAATCGAAACTCGTGATCACCCGATTATGATTGTAGTCATGGAGTCGATAAAACCAACGGAACCACACGCGCTTCGATTTCCGCACGAACATAGCGTACTCCGGGATCGCAACGATTGCATCCGGCAGCAATCCTCCGATCATGCCCCAAAATGCAGCAGTGGGTTGATCGAACCGCTGAAAAAGGAACGCGGCTCCCAGCACCACTGCCCCGATCACGAGATCCGCAGTGATGAGCAGCATGAAACGATGCGCCTCCCGAACCGAACGTTTGGCGCGGAGCGCGAATGCGCGATCTCCATGCGGAAACACATCGAGCGGAAAATGGGAAAGAAATCCGAACACGAACGCAAGTACCGGGTTCGCGGTAAACTGCCCCACGAACGCTCCGGTTGCCCCATGCAGCGTCAGAAACATACCGCCAACAAATAGGAAAGCAAATAGCTAAAAGCCGTCTCACGTATCATGGAATGACCATGTAGCGGGGGTGGGAATCGAACCCACGACCCAGGGCTTATGAGTCCCTTGCTCTACCGCTGAGCTACCCCGCCACAAGATCGATTGCCGAGCATGCTCGGCAATCGATCTCACGAAAAAAATATACCACAACCACCATCCTCCAGCAAAATCGAGGTCCCCATACACAAAAGATCGGGCGCCACCCATTGGTGACGCCCGCTCTTTTGCGGGGGCGGGACTCGAACCCGCAACCTCTGGGTTATGGGCCCAGCGAGCTGCCATTGCTCTACCCCGCGACAGTGATCAGTACTCACTCACGGTAACGATCCTCACCCATTCCTGTCAAGCGGCGCACGCCCCCTGCTCCGCGCGCACATCACACGCTCCGTGCACGAGCGCACCAATTGCGCGAGCCGAGTACGGAATGCCGGGTCGCGCAAGAGATGCACAATACTCGGGGAAAGCGAGATGACAATAATACCCGCAACGATCGGCAACAAATACTGGTCGATATTCGGAATGACCGACCCCAACCAATATCCCAGCAAGGGAAGACCCGCGGCCCACATCACTCCGCCAACGATATTGTAGAGAAGGAACTTCCGATACGCCATACGTCCAACGCCGGCAAGGATCGGCGCAAACGTACGCACGATCGGAGTAAACCGCGCCAGCACAATCGTCTTCGGTCCGTGCTTCTCGTAGAACTGTTGCGCTCGTTGCACGTGCGCCCGGTTGAATACGAGCGAGTCTGGTCGAGAGAAAATTCGTGGTCCGAGGCGCTGACCAAACAAATAGCCCACGCTATCGCCCGCGACCGCCGCGATGACCCCCAGAACTATCAGCACACGGACATCAAATACCCCGATGGAGGCAAGAAAACCCGCGGTAAACAAGAGGCTATCTCCCGGGAGGAAGATGCCCACCAATAATCCGGACTCAGCAAAAATAGTGGCCGCAACACCAACGTATCCTGTTGCGGTAATGAGTTCGATGAGATTCACAAGAGCGGATTGATCCTAGCACGACACCTCAGTATTGGCCAACCGGAACACGCGCATCATTAGTGGCAGATGCCGAGAGGATCCAATCGGCCAGTACGCGCGCGTCCCGAAAACGATCATCCGAGGATGGACTCCCCAGGAGCACCAGTACCACCACACCCTCCCGATCACGACTGACCGCCAACGCGAGATTGTATCCCGATTCATCGATATACCCGGTTTTCGCTCCCCGCAGCTGGAACGTGCGCGCACCGCCAGTATGGAGCAGTGCATTCGTCGATCGCACCGGCACCATGACCGTTCGATCCCCCCGTTGCACGGGTATGATCGCTTCGGCGAGCGTGAGCCGATCCCGAAGCTCCACCTGTGCCAATGCGGCGCGCAGCAAGAGTGCGACATCCATTGCGCTCCCCAAATTCCGCGGATCCAATCCCGCTGGATCCATAATCTGTACAGTCCGAGCACCGAGGGATCGCGCAACCGCGCGTAGCGCCATGGCACCGGGAACGACATCCGCAGGTGATGCCGCCAATTGCGTCCGCCCCAGCACTCGCGCAGCCCCATTATCGGAATACACAAGCATCGCGGTCAGCAAATCACCCACCCGCACGCGATCATCCACATGCAGGATCGTATGCCCTTCCGGCGGGAGATCCTCCGAACGCACCGTCGCCATCGCATCGAACGGCATCTGCGCGCGCAAAACGGCGATGGCCGTAAGTAATTTCGTGGTACTGGCGAGCGGGCGTCGCGTGTATGGCTGTTTCCCCCAAAGCAGCGTTCCAGACGTCGCATCCAGGGCAACCGCACTCACCGCGGATACCATGGGCCCCCATTCCCCATATGGGATTGGCACCGCCGACGGCCACTGCGCACGAAGCTGCATCGACGGCAATATACCGACGATCGGGTATGGCGTGCGCGTGGAGGCGACAGCCAGAACGAACGCCAATGCCGCCATCATACCGACGGCGCCTCGGTGGTTGGCGCATCCGGCGTGCGCACGGTCGCGAGATACTGATCAATGACCAAATGTCCGTGCAGTCGCTCGTATTCGGGGAGCGCCTGCAGATCGGGCAGTCCGAGGTGCCGCAGGAATTCCATGGAAATGGTGTATACCTCCTCGTGCCGTTGTGCATCCATGCGCTGCTCAATTAACCCGCGCAGCAGGAGATTGCGAATGATGACTCCGCAATGTACGCCGCGGATGTGTTCGAGTTCCGCCTTCGTGATGGGACCCCGATACGCAATGACGGTCAGCGCCTCTAATTGCGGCCGCGTTAACTCGCCGCGCACCTCCGCCTGCGCGAATGCTTCAGCAACGGCCGCGCAATCCGCATGCGTCAGGAGCTGCACCTCCTCACCAAGCACCGCAACCACGGTGCCGCCATTTCTCGCATTCCATGCCGTACGAAATTCCTCGATTGCGGAATGGGTGCGCGCGATCTCCACGCCCAATATCTCCGCAATTTTTCGGATACGCAACGGACGCGCTGCGAGGAAGAGGAGCGCTTCGATACGGCGGGCAAGTTCTGGAGCAGTAATTTCCATACGGCAACACGTGTTCAATTCGGCACCTCTTCCAGCAGCGCAACGGATACCGCATCCTGCTGATCCGATGCGCGGGAAATACGAATGGGCGCAAAACGATCCTCCTGCGTGACCTCTACCACACGTTGCTTCACCAGTTCGAGGAGCGCAAGAAAACTCACAATCTGCTCATCACGTGTCCAGCGTCCGCGCAATACCTCCTGAAATGTCGTTTGGGGACGTACGAGCATGAGATCGCGAATCTCCGCGATGCGATCATCAATCGAAATCTTCCGACCAATAACTGCGCGCGGAATACGCACGATCGGCTCTAAATCTGCTAGGATACGCGAAAATGTCACGGAGAGAACCTCCGCAGTGCATCCCGGCGGCGGGAGGAAAGTCGCCGTAACGACCGGTGCGCGCGTCGTCGGGTACAGCATCGCACCCATCGCATATCGCTCCGCAATCCCCTGTGATGCCTCCAAATAGATGCGATAGAGCCGCAGTTGTTCTGCGAGTCCGGTCGTATCCACTACCTCAGCGCTCGTTTGCCCCGGAAGCAGGACGAGCGATTTCAGGTAAAGCAACTTTGCGGCAATGAGGAGGAAATCTGCCACCTCCTCCGGTTCCCGCTGCTCCACCTGACGAAGATTCGCAAGGTACTCCTCGCAAACACGGGACAACGTCACGGTCGTAATATCGAACTCCTCCTGCTCAATGCAATGCAGGAGCAGATCAAGCGGCCCTTCAAATTGTTCGAGCTTCACGATGTGTGCCATGGAACAATAACCATCCCCTACCGTCGCGCTGTCTTTCGTGGCGTGCGGCGCGACGATTGCCGTGCGTTGGTGCGCCCGCGTTTTGGTGCAACAGGCTTCGCTCGTTTCGCGACGACACGACGCGATCCCACGCGCGAAGCCGCCGGCACATTCCCGCGGACCACGAACGCACCAACCGTCGGTGATTCCACGCGCATGAAATCCCGCACGGAGATTCGCACCGAGTCCGTGCTACTCCCCGCACGCACGATCATTGCACGAACCTTCGTCAGCGACCGATCCATAACCACGCTGACCCCGAGGAATGACCCGAATGGTGGCATCGTCCCCGGCAGCACGCGTAATTTTCGGATCGCTGCCTCCGGAGCAATCGTGACCACTCGTGCATGCACGAGCTTCCCTAATTTCGCCATATCCACCCGCGCATGCGCGGGCACCACCGCGAGCACATACTGCCGATCCGCACGAACGAGCAACGCTTTTGCCACATGACGCACATCCACATGCAGCGTCGTGGCAAGATCAAATGCAGTGTAGACGGTCCGATGAGGAACAACGTGATACGCAACGTGCTGCTGATCCAGGAACCGCAACAGGCGTGGAGGCACGGCCATAGTACTTACGTTTTATCAGACGCCGGGGCCCACCGACGAATCAGGAGTACGGTCACCAACACGACGAGCACCGTCACGACTGCCGCGTATCCAAATTTCGCGATCAGCGTCCCTCGAGCAAACGGCAGCATAAATTCGATGAGCGCCTTGATCGCCTCATTCCATGCAAGTCCCGCTACCACACCAAATCCTGCCACCAACGATGCGGCTACTTGTCGACGCATTTCTTGCGCAATATCTGTCACATCCTTCGGTACGCGCACCTGAGGTATTTGCATATCACTCCATCAAACTACCGCCGCACCAATGACCCACCCCACCGTTCCGCTTTCAAAATACCGCCAATGGCATCTTCCGCACATTACCCTCCCCGTCACACCCGGCTACTTCGTTCGCGTTCGCGCGTCTTGAAAAAGGATCCAGTTGCTCTGCCGTTCCGTTGCCGGATTTGGCAGCCCGATGGTTACGATGGTGCCGCGCTCAGGATCACGATACCATCCCTCGCTCCAGGCACCCATATCGAGATTCATCGCCGCAACTGCTCCCCAAGAAACGAGATCGCGCGCAAAGGCATTCAGATCCACCAAATCACCGCTCTCCACGATTGCCGGACCCGTCGCATCAATAACGAGCGCGCGACGTAATGTTTGTGGCTGCTGTTTAAACTCTTGCGCGATCCCCCGATACACGAGCAGATGCCCCTGAATGAGCGAGGCTCCAGTTGCGGCAATGGCACGAAGCGCCGATCGCGTCAGGAGTTTCCCGTTATCTGTTTGACGAATTTCCACATGACCATCCCGAAACACCGCCACACCATCCCATCCCTGTCGCTCGTGATCACGAATTACCACACCATCGAGCACCACAAAGCCTTCCACCGTATTCTGTGGACTGGTATAGGTTCCCGGCACGACGAGCACGAGGCGCGATGCTTCCCGAGCAGGCCGGGTGACGGTGAAACGAATATCCGGCCAGTCCTGCCGAAATACCCGATACCCACGATCGCCCACCCGCACATGTGCAACGCGGAGATCGTGTATTCGCGCGGGAGCGGACGGCGTCACCGTCGTACGCAGGACATCCCCCACTGCGCGCCCGCAGCCGCTCCCCAGATATACCAACCCCACACTCACAATGCCGACCCATCGCATTGCCCGAACAAAACGAGAATAATGCATCACAAGCATGCACGCGATACCCGATAACGGATGATGTGCAGAATATAGCACATGATGGCGTCCCCCGACGCATCAAACGCTCCGCGTATCGACAAAACGAAAAGCCCCGAGCGTGGGACGCGCGAATGATGTCGCGCACCCACGCTCGGGGCATAGCATACTCACCTTACGGACTGCAGCCGAGTGCCTGGCGCTGCTGCGCAATGAGCGCTTGCTGCGCAGCGGTCGCATTGGCCACCTGAACACCGATCAGGAAGTTCGTGTGACCAGTGGGATCCAGACCCACCAATCCAGTCACCGTGACATTGTTGATGCGCACGGTGAGCTCGGCGAGGCGTCCCACCTCGGAGTACCACGGACGATTCGGGAGATTCCCCTGCTGCGCGTTGATGGCCACGCCCCACGCGCATCGGTCCGTACCGAGGTTCGTGGTGAGCGTGCCCACCTGATTCCGCAGCTCCTGCCCCGACCCCCACCACGCGTGCAGGATGCACATGGCATCGTTGCTGGGGCACGAAACCGTCAACGTCACCGTTCCCGGTGGCGGCTGCTGTCCCTCGCACGCATCGCCGACGCCGTTGTTATTGCTGTCCGCCTGGCTCGCATTCGCGACCGTCGGGCAATTGTCGCACACGTTGCCGCGACCGTCGCCGTCGCCGTCCGCTTGATTCACATTCGCAGCGTCCGGGCAGTTGTCGGCGGTGTCCACCACGGTGTCATAGCCCTTCGTCGATCTGATTGTCCCCATCGTCATCGCGCCCATTGCAGGTCTCACCCTGCTGCTCGCACGCATCACCGACGCCGTTGTTGTTGCTATCCGCCTGGTTGCTATTCGCGACCGTCGGACAGTTGTCGCACGCATTTCCGCGGCCATCGCTATCCCCGTCTGCCTGGTTCTGATTCGCAGCGTCCGGACAGTTGTCCGTCGCGTCCGCGACCATATCATGATCGCGATCGGAGCGGCACTGGCCCGTGATGCAGGACTCCGAAGCAGTACAGAGATTCCCTTCGTCCACCTGGTTGTCCCCGTCATCGTCTCGACCACTGCTCGCACGCATCACCGACGCCGTTGTTGTTGCTATCCGCCTGGTTGCTATTCGCGACCGTCGGACAGTTGTCGCACGCATTGCCGCGGCCATCGCCGTCGCCGTCTGCCTGGTTCACGTTCGCGATATCCGGGCAGTTGTCCGAGCCATCGACGATCGAGTCGTGATCGCGATCCGCTCGGCAGAGGCCGCCGATGCAGGACTGCGGCCCATCACAGAGGCTGCCCTCGTCCGTCTGACCATCCTGGTCGTCATCGACGCCGTTGCAGACTTCCGTCGTCGCCGTCGGTCGGCAACCGAGCGTCCCGCGACACGTCTGACCGGCAGGGCAGAGCACGCCCTCATCGATCGTGCCGTTCGCATTGTCATCGACACCGTTGCAGGACTCCGTGGGATTCGCTCCGCACCCCTCATCGACTTGACCGTTGCAGTTGTTGTCGACGTGATCGCCGCACGTCTCGGACGTTTGGCAATTCGTACGGCACACCGGAACGCCACCGACGCAGGCGAGCATCCCCTGTGCGGGGACCGTGCCCTGGATGAGGACGCACGACCCGAGATTCTCGAGTCCTTCGTCCACCTGACCATCGCTGTCGTCGTCGCGACCGTTGCACGACTCCTGTACCAGTGGTGGCGGCGGGCATCCCTCATCGACTGCGCCATTGCAGTTATCATCGCGACCGTTACATACCTCGCCCGTCGGCGCGCACGCCGCGTCCGCGACACCGCTATCCGCGAGCGCACTGCCCGAATCCACGAACCCCGCATCCGCGACGGTGATACGCACGCAGAACGAATTGCTGCACTGCTCGCCCAGCGCACAGTCCGAATGGATCACACACTGCGCCGGAATGAGTCCGCCATCGACCACCACCGGAGTCGGGGCCGATAGCCTCTGCGTCGGAACCTCGACTCCACAGCCGACCACGCCGAGCGCGGCCAGCAGGATCGCTCGCTTCATTGCGCTACCTCCTTGGCCCCCGCACTGCGGGGTCCACGCTGCTTCTGGTTGGGAAGGACCAGACTCGCTTTCCGCGTGGCATGCACGCGACAGTTGACCCTATCACGGAATACCCGCGGCGTCAACAGCGAGAAAATGGCTCAAGAAACGAAAATGTCCCGGGGTCGGTTCGGCAGATGCCGTTCCGACTCCCGGGACATGGACTAGTTGCAGCCGAGCTGCGCCTGCTTGAACGCCAAGTTGGTGCCGTAGGTGTCCGTTTCGATCACTCCGGTGACGGTCGTACCATTGACGGACGCGGGATTGAGCTTCGTGAGCCACCCCACATCCGAGTACCACCGCCCGTCCGTCCCGCGCTGCGCGTTCACGTCGACGCCCCAGGTGCAACGTTCGGAGTCGATGTTCAGCTGAAGCTGCCCGCGTGACGGGCTGGGGGAATCACTGTCACCCCACCAGGCATCGATGGAGCAGTTCGGATCGTCCGAGGGACACCGGACCAGAAAGGTCGCGGTCGGCCCCGTCGGTGTCGTTCCCCCGCCAGTCACCGTTCCGCCATCGGTCTTGGTGCCGCCCGACTGTACCGGGATTTCGACACCGCACGCCAGAACGGCGAGCAGCGCAACGCTCAAGAGCCATCGCAATCGCATGGGAATACCCTCCTACGGATCCACCGGAACGGTCCGGACGTCGAGGAACTTCCAGTCGTTCGCCGCGAGGAGCGCGATGCCGCCCACCACCACGACGCCGCCCGCGATGAGCCAGCCGTAATTGTTGCTAAGCCAGCTCCCATCGTCCGTTGCCGGAAGCGGTTCCGGCGGCAGAATCGGCGGCGGCAACGGAAGTGGGGTGTGATTCGGCGCTGGCTCCGATCCGCCCTCGCAGATGTACACGATCCGTCCCTCCCGGTTCGTCCGAACCGGATTATTGCACTGATTCGTCACCCACTTGGGCAGCTTGCACTCGGTCGTGCCCTCCTCCGGATCGTCATAAAGCCAATACCCTGGAGGACACGGACTCGGCTCGTTCGGGTTGAAGACGAATTGCGGCAAGCCGCCACCCGCATCCGAAGCTCCATCGGAGCGCTCCTCTCGATCACCTCTGCCATGATCGCGCCGTCGCGGCACAGCGCTCTCGAGTTCGCGCACCCGAGCTTCCACTGCCAGGCGCTGGCGCTCGCATTCCTCGAAGGACGATCTGCACTGTCGCGCCTCCGACAACGATCGAGCGTGCTGGTGAATGCAGGCCGTCGTATTCATCTTGATCCTGCCGCTCACGGGCTGGACCCCGCAGGTCCGCTGGACCTTCTTGATGAGCTCCACCCCGCCCGCCCGCATGATGCGCTCGATCGCTTCCGCGATCTGACCGGAATCGGTCAGGCTCGCCGGCACCTGCGGATCGATCTCGGGCCAGTGATAGCCGGGGTCGGCGCTCGCCGTTCCGGACTGAATCGCCATCACGCCCACGAACGCCGCCACAGCGGCCATCGTGAGGACTCTTCGTCGTCCTTGCATGGACGCACCTCCTACGACCGCCACTGTCGGCGGTTCGATGCTGAGAACCTCTTCTTGGTCTTGAATTGGGAATGCACGCAACGCGTTCGAAGCCGCAATATGAAGCCTCATGAACGCGATGCATCACCTTATCAGGACGCCAAAACCCTGTCAAGAAGCAAAACAGACAGATTGTTGAGCCATTATTTGTCCATCAATCAACATCTCCGATCCGGAGATGGATCGGAGATGCGTATTCGGACCTCAGGAACGACGGCGAGCCGCGAGTGTCACCGTACTCAGCGCCGCCGCGAGCAATGCACCCAACAGCACCTGAAGCGGCACATTGGGTCGAACCGGAAACCGCGAAAGAATGGGCGAATCAATAACCTTCACGGCGATATCCGGACTTCCCGTGTACTCCCGCGCGTCACGCGCGAGGATGGCGCCCACACTTCCCGCAATCGCTGCCGCCTGCGTGGGAGCGGGATGGTACACCGCAATCGCCATCACGCTCGTTTCTGGCGCAACCGATGCGGTCACCATTTCCTCCCACGCCCGACGGCGCTTCCGCTCGACTGCCGGAAAATAGGACGCCTGAATTTTGGAATTCGCCTGGAGGACGCGATCAAGGAAAGAGGAGCTGGCGATGATCTGACTAAAATTCTTTCCAATTTTCTCTGCGGACTTCACTGCGGTAAACGCATCCAGCGTCGGCGAGGTGGACTGGATAATGAGCACGCGCATGGTCGCCCGATATCGGAGCGGCAAAAAAAGCACGATCGCACAGGTAACGACCGCACCCAATACTCCCATCCAAAAAATGCGACGGCGATCCTGATGTATGGTGGCGCGAAGCGCAGCGAGGTAGGACATAGCAGCGCACCGTAGCATTGCATCACGATGCCGTCAATGATGGAGCCGAGCCTACGGGATCACGGGGATTGCGGCGACGATGCTGCGGGCACGCCTGCACGCGCCACCATGAGCGTGGTCCCCCGGGTCACCGCGAGCGTTATCGGTACGATGCGCTCGTCCGCATCACGAAGCACCCGCAGGAGCACGCGACTTCCCATCGGATATTCCTGCAAAAGCTCCGGAAATGGTCGCCGATTCGTCAGCACATCGTCCTGAACGGCGAGAATGACATCGGCCGGTCGCAATATTCCCTGTGCGGGCCCTTTTGGCTCCACGGCAGGCAATGCGCCGTCCGCGGTAAGCACCACACCCTCTCCCCGTTCCCGAGTTGCCGGATATCCAAACTCCGAGGTGTCACGATATCGCACGCCGAGCGTATTGCGCGTGACCGTTCCTTCGCGGAACAACGATGGCAGCGCACTCGTTATTGCCGCAACCGGAATTGCGCGCGTCGCGTCCACTGCCACCCCAACCAATACCCCCGCACCGTCCATGAGCGGCGTTCCAGGAGTAGCCTGTGCGCCATCATTGATGGCCAACATAGTCGCGAATCGATCGCTCGAATGCACCAATCCTGGCGCAAGATGGGCGACGGGCGTCCGTATGGTTGCCGGCACTATCCCCCCATCCTCGCTCGGCATTACCACGAGCACTCCCGCTTCGAGATCGTCTTCACGCAGCGGCAGCACCGACATGCGGGCGCCCGTCACATGCAGGAAAACGAGATCGGACACAGGATCGTACGCAATGCGATCTGCCGCGATCATGCGGCGATCACTCGTGACCACTACTGGCTGCGCGCGACGCTCCATGGGAAGCGCCGTCCGCGTAGTCACGATCCATCCGTCAGTCGTCAACGCGACACCGCGACCAGTCCTCCGGTCCAGTGGGAGGAGGGCAGGCAGTTCCTCTGCTCCGTCTAACACAAACACATCCACCGTGGATGCAATGAGCGGTGCGAGAGCGGGAAGCACTGTGGGAGCAGTGCGCCGCACCATCCAAGTCCCGCTCTGCATCCAGACAACAGGACTCACCATGCGCATGAGCAACGCCACACCAACAAGACCACCGATCGTTCCGGCAAAAAACCCAAGCACGCTCACCATCGCCATAACGCCGATACGGCGCGAGGACGTACCGTGAGCGGACGAAGCGGTGCGCGCTGGTGTGGTGGGGGCAATCGTCTGCTGCATATCGTTCCAACTCCGACTTCCACGTTCAGGTCAAAACTCCAAAAATCAACACCCCGACAAGCAGACAGGCGAATGTGGCGCGCATGGAGTGTTGTCGCTCGAATGCACTCGCACACGCCAGCGCCAATACGATTCCATTAATAATCCAATGCGTCGGTAGTTCCCGAAGGAGCACTAATCCCTCACCCAACACCAACACCATCGGATACATCGCACGAGGAGGAAGGAAGGCGGTCGTTATGGAAATACCGAGCAACAAAAACGCGAGTACCGCTCCCAATGCAACCCCCATACGAACGGCAGGGAAAAAAAACTGCGCCGCCGCGGCAGCGATACTAATGCCGAGCGCACCGGCGAGCCCCTGCGCCGCAACCACTCGCTCATCCCACGGCGGCTGCAGGAGAAATCCTGCCACGATCAGGAGGAGATACGCCATGACCGCAACCCACGGCCAGAACGCTCCACCCGCAAATACCGGATACGCAAATGCGCTTGCCGCAAGCACCGCATGACGTATCCCCGCGCGCAACCATTCGGATCGCCGACGCACCCCGAATATCGCACCCACCACTGTCAGCGCAATCGCAAATCCCAACATGCGTGGCATCAGCAGCGCGAGGAGCGGTCCTGCGCCAAGGAGCCCCATGGCAATTCCGATTCGACGATCCATGGTCCATGGCATTGTTTCCATAACGGAAAAGGCCGCGTTTGCATCAACGCTACGGAGTCGATACACGTCGCAGGCGCACCGTACTTTGTCCTGCATGGAGCTCCCAGGACTCCACTTCCATGGAGCGTCCCTGCTGTTCCAAGCGGAGCTCCGGTATGCGTTCGAGCATACCGGAAATCACCGCGCGCGCGAAGATGCCCGGCAGACGCAGATTTCCAATTACAATCTCCCCCTCCTCGGCTACCAACCGATGCGCCACAATCTTCGGCAACACCCGAAGACGAACAGATACTGGGTCTCCTTGTGCATTCGGGACGTGCGCATACACCTCCATGCGTTGCGGCTCCATGACCACCTGCATCGTCGCTGCAATCAGGGGCGGCACATCGGCATGCGCGGCGAGCGCCGACCGCAGCGCTCCGGTCAATTCCTGCTCGGTGACCCGCAACGTCATCGTCTGCGCATCCTCCAGCACGAGACGTCCCGCCAACTGCTCCACGGTCGTCGGAACGGGAATCACCTCTCGGAGCGGAGCGCGATCATGCTGCACGCGAGGCGCCATGAATGGGATCGTCATGATGCCGCTGCGCGCAACGAAATACAGGATGACCACCGGAATCGCGCTCAATGCCAACAACGACACGAGGCAGCACGTTCCTCCTCGCACGAGTCGCCGGCGCCATCGTCCCGAATCGATGGGCTTCGTTTCTGATTCTGAGAGCATCGTATCCACATCATGCCGAGGTCATGTCGCTGGTTTTGTTTCCATCGCTGCCGCCCGCGTGCGATGCTCACGCCCGTATTCCTCTATGAACACCATGATACTCGCCACAATGGGTACTGCGAGCAATATCCCAGGAACGCCGCCAATCTTTGCTCCCGCTAGCAATGCAAGCATGCTCACGACCGGATGCACGCCAACGGCACGCTGCATAATCTTCGGCACCAGCAGATGATTTTCGATCTGTTGGAGCACGACAAAAAAGATGAGCACGAGGAGCGCTTTCGCCGGAGATTGCAAAAATGCGATCAGCACCGCCACCACCGTTGCAACAATGGGACCCGCGAACGGAATTACTTCGAGCACTCCGGCGAGCAAACCCAGCAGCAGCGCGTACTCCACGCGCAAGATGGAAAGGCCGAGAAATGCAGAAAATCCAATGATCGCCCCGAGAGCCAACAATCCCCGCAACCATGCGCCCATTTTCCGCTCGATGCGCGGCACCACACCGATGAGGAACGGCTGCCATCGTTCCGACGCCATCGCAATCAGCGATCGACGAATGGTCGTCGCGTAGGCTGCGAGATAAAAGGCCAACACCAGGACGAGCACCAAGGAAAGCACGCCGCCAAAAATATCGGAGAGCACCCCAAAGACGCCAGCAGCAATACGACTCTCCATGCTTGCCATGGCACCGCGAATTTGGTCAGTGAGGCCGTGCTCCAAGGAAAACGCACGGAGCGATGCCGTGGCGGTCACGATGCGGTTCCATGCATCCGGCAACGCGGTCACCAATCCTCGCGCTTCCGCCAGGAGCGGTTGCGCGAGCAATGCAAATAGCACTCCAAACACCCCAAATGCGATGAGGTAAACCGAGAAGATGCCGAGCGCGCGGGGGATACGATACCGCTCGCAGAGGTCCGCGACCGGGCTCACGATGATCGCTAACACCACCGCAACAATCAGGAGCGCAAAAATCTCACGCAAAAACACCAGCACCGCTACCAAAAAACCCACCGCCACTATTTTAAGGAGCGTGGATACCCGTACCGTCACTTCCGTGATGCGTGTATCTGTCATAGGATGAATCAGCATTGAGTATACCAAAAATACGAATACCGCTCATGTCCGCCGCACCCTCCTCCGTCCTCGCGCTCAATAAACGCGCTACATACGATTACGAAATCCTCGAGACATTTGAGGCAGGCATCGCGTTGCTCGGACACGAAGTGAAATCCGCACGAGCAGGCCACTGCCATCTCCGTGGCAGTTTCGTCCATATCCGAAACGGGGAGGCATGGCTCACGAATGCCTACATCGCTCCATACGCGAAATCGACGAACCTCCGTGACCCAGACCCCACCCGATCACGCCGCCTCCTGCTCCATCATCGGGAACTCCACCGACTGATCGGGCAACATCATGCCGAGCACCTCACCATCGTGCCGCTCCGTATCTATCTCCGCCGCAATCACATCAAAGTCGCCATCGCGCTGGTGCGGGGGAAGCGGAAATTCGAAAAACGAGCCGCCATCAAGAAACGGGAGGATGCGCGACACATGCGCCGAGCCATATTGCGCTAGGCCGCCCCACTGGGACATTGCCAGCAGCACCGGGAGGTCTTGTCGTTGACGCATTTTTCACTATCTGGCACCATCTAGGAAGGAACCGCACATGCGGTGCGGTTTTCCCGTTATACGCTGGGGGTGCCGGGTTTCGATGGGTGCTCGTTTCCATTCGTGCAGGCCGAGGCGCTCGAACCTCGTTATCACTCGAGCAATACCACGTAGGAGTCAATACCTTCGCACGGGTGACGAATGCGGTACGCAATGCGTTCCGTATGCCGTCATTCGCTTCGGCAGTCGCGTAACGCCACTGCCCATCCGGTCCGCTGACGCTCGTATGGCGGACACTGGGTGCAATTCCTTCGAGCTGGATGTACGGCCGCCCGCCCGAACATCGAGAACTTGGGCTCACGACGCGCGTCTGTTGCTCCGTATGAGCGCGCGTCGGACATCATAACGGAGCTACGCCTGGAGAACGAGTGGATCGGCGAACATCCAGACGGGGGTTCAACTCCCCCCACCTCCAATACATCGTGAAGGAACCTCCCGGTTCCCCCACGTGCCCCCTCCCTCCAGACGGACGAAACGGACATTCGGTCGCTTGCCTCCGGGCGCATTCGGGGTCGGGCAAAGCCCTTCTTCCCCGAACGCGTCCTCGGCTGCACTCTGGATGAGGAACAGGCGACACGGTCCCCATGCACTCGACACACGGAACGTATGAGCGAATTTCTCCGACCATTGGATGTGGTCGAGCATACGCCGGAGGAGTTGCAGCTCATTGCGGATTTGCTCGCCCACGGACGCGAGGATACAGAGGTCATGCGGCGGGTGGTGGCGTGGACGGAAGCCCGCGAAGCAGAGGCGGAGCGTGGTGGTGTCGAGGCGCGGGTGCTATTTGAACGACGGCGCGCATCCCTCTACTGGCGCTCCGGTTATCGATCGGATGCGGAAGATACCTGGGACGCCGCAATTGATTTCGCGCGAAATGAGCAACGGGACGATCTGTGCGACGCCGTCATCCAGGAACGTGCAGCGCTCATGCATCGTCCATGAACGGAGGCATCAACGAGCAAAGGGCAGGCACAAAAAATCCCCTTGTTCTTCCATACTCCCGTTCTCAGGTTTTGCTGTAGGTTATTTTTCACATGCGCATCCATCGTCATCGTCGGTTCAAACGACAATTGGAGATCGAGCGGCAGACATTCCGGGCGAATGAACGCATTCGTATTCCGGAGGTGCGTGTCGTGGATGAACAGGGAGAGAATCTGGGCGCCATGGCCACCGCGCAGGCGATTACCTTGGCACGCGAACGCGGCCTCGATCTCGTGGAGGTCGCACCGAAGGCGCAGCCACCAGTGTGCCGATTCATTGACTTCAAGCAGTTCCGATACGAGCAGGAGAAAATTCGTCGTCAACAGAAGACCCGTGCCAAGAAGGTAGAGGTGAAAGGCGTCCGACTCTCCCTCCGCATCGGCGAACATGATCGACAACTGCGATTGCGGCAGGCGAAGGGCTTCTTTGACGAAGGGAATCGCGTCGCCGTAGAAATCATCCTCCGAGGACGTGAGCGGCAGTACGGCAATCTCGCGCGTGAGGTGATCATGAAGTTCGTGGATGACCTCAAGCTGGAGTACGAAATTACCATTGATCAGCCACTCTCGGTGCAGGGAGGACGTTTCTCCCTCGTCCTCGGCGGCAAAAAACACGGGGCGCCAGATACCGAGTCGACGGACGAAGATGAAGAACTAGACCTTGATGATGAAAAAGAGGAAGAAGAAACGGAAGAGTAACTTATATGCCAAAGCTGAAAACGCATAAGGCCGCCGCAAAGCGCCTCCAGGTGACCCGCAAGAAGCTTCTGAAGCGAAAGGCAGGGCAGGACCACTTCAATTCCCGAGAATCCGGGAAGACCCGCCTCAACAAGCGCCGCGACATGGTCTTCGCGCCAACGCTCGCACAGACCGCCCGACGATCGATGCCGTACGCCTAATCACGGGCAAACCTTCCGGTTTTCCCGTGGACCCTTTCCCTCTGGCCAGTCGAAGCGGACATTCGGTCGCTTGCCTGCGGGCGTATTCGGGGTCGGGCGAAGCCCTTCTTCCCCGAACGCGTCCTCGGCTGCGCTCTGGAGGAGTACCAGATAATTTCAAAACCACATCGTCTCACGCATCAACTCCGTGGAGACGACAGCCGAAAAGGCAGCAACCATAATATATGCCTCGCGTAAAACGTGGAGTCATTCACCTTAAGAAGCGACGCGCGCTCCTCAAGCAGACGAAGGGATACATGTGGGGACGCAAGTCGAAGATGAAGCGCGCCCATGAAGCAGTGCTCAAGGCAGGCGAACATGCGCTCGCGGATCGACGCCGGAAGAAGCGCGACTATCGTCAGCTCTGGAACATCCGCGTCAACGCCGGTGCTCGATTGAACGGCACGACCTACAGCAAGCTCATCGCCGACCTCAAGCGCCGCAACATCACGCTCGACCGGAAGATCCTCGCGCAACTCGCGGCGGAGCATCCCGCCATCTTCACGAAAGTCGTTCAATAGTATCTCCGGATTCAAAACAATACTCGCACCGCCAAACGGTGCGAGTATTGTTCATGCACTCAATCTGCCTATGCCTCTGGAGATCTGCCCAAGAGTTCATGGTGATTCTTGAGATAATCGAGCGCCTTGACATTCGCGTCACCGCCGAGTCCCTTCAACAGCGAATCCGTCGTCACTGCGCCGCCAGGAACTTTCCAATCCGGATGCGCTGCAGCCAGACGATTAAGCAATTCCTGCTTCATGTCACCCAAACTACCATCCGTGCTCGTGAGCACATCCTTCAGGCTCGCCGATCTCAACTGCTCCAATGCGTGCATAGAAACACGAGCCCCGGTCTCACCGAGACGAAACACTCCGGCCATATCACTCCCGCGCAACACACCACCAGTACCCTTCTCTACCGCACCCACAAGGCCTTTCCATGCGGCATTGCCACCGCTCGCCTCTGCTTCAGCCGCTGCAAACGGGTCTGAGGATCCCCGCAATCCCTTACCAGCACCCGTTCCCCGCATGTCATCTGCCCATCCTGCCGGCAGTCGATCGCCCGATGTGGGAGCTGATGGACCACGAGGCTCTACCGATCCCGCACCACTTTCGGTGACTAGATTCCCACCCCCCCCACGTACAGAAGGATCTCCCAAGGCCACAGCTTCCGCATCTGGAGCATCCAACGAAACGCCGTGCTCCAATGCGAGCTCATCCTGCAACTGAGCTAAGTCGCCGCGGGTGCCCTCGAGGTGCGCATAAAGCTTCTGCTGATCGAGATTCCCGCCGGTCTGTGGGCCCGCAACACCGCCGAGCTCCTTTTCGAGGATGTGCATTTTCCCAAAAAGCGCCTTAAGCTGCAACGCATACAACGAACGCTCTTCTGCACTCAATGGCGATATCGCCTCCCCAGCATGACGACCTCCAATCCGTTCCATAATTTTCCCCACTTCGGCATCTACTTCCGTGATGCCCTTTTCTACCGCCTGTTTCGTTTGCTCGACCGAGAGTTCCTGGAATTCACGATCGAGCGCATCCAATCCACCCCCTGGCGTTCGCCCTTTCGCATGCTCTAACCAAGTATCATAATCCTCCACGGGACCAATCTTCTCGAGCTGACCAGAGGGATGCAGGAGGACACCTCCGGAATTTCCCTCACCAAAGAAGCGGAGGCCCGTGGCAGTGGTCCGACCATCAGCAGTGAGGTATCCATTCTCGGTCGCAATGCGCTTCGCCTCTGCAAGCGCCCATCGGTGGACGTCTTCTGGCGCGCCCTTGAAGCCGTACACGTCTGGCGCATGCTCGAGTTGACGCTGCAGCACCTGCGTCAATCCATCCCCTTCCTTGATTTGCGCCATTCGGAAGAGATCTGCATCGGCACGTGCAACGAACCGCGTGTTCTCAAAATGGGGATTGTGCTTCTGCAGCGGATCCGTTTCTGGGTGTGGTTGTGGACGAATCGCTTCGATGATGACAGGACCGAGTGTCGCGCCAAGGATCAATCCGGCAATACGCGCGCCGCCAATAATCGCCTTGCGCTCGCGGTCACGCTTTTCGCGGGTCACGACTGCATCCTCCAGGGCATCACTGTGTTGGCTCACGGCATCCAACCCGCCACGCGCAATTTGATTCTCGAGACGCCGTGCTGCATCCTGGACTGCCGCCTGTTCCGACAACGAGGCAGAATTTCGGAATTCTGGATCGAGCAACTGCTGATGAATGCGCGCGAGCAACTTTGGATCTCCTGCGCCAGAATCGATTGCTGAGCGAAACTCATCCGCCGTACCATGACGCAGTCCCGCATAGCGCTCTCCACCCACCATCGCCATTCCCCTACGCGCCGCAAGCTCTGCTGCCTTCATGCCCGCATACCCATACATGACGCGAGCCACACCGGGCGTGCTTCGCGCGAGGAAACCGAGTGATCCGTAGATGAGTGCCGTCACCGTCTTTTCGGATGGCTTCTCGCCACCGCGAAGCCACTTCGATCCGAGCGTCTTCTCGATGAACTGCGATGAACTGCACGCCGCGAGAGAAGAAGGACTTCGCACGACCCGATTGTTCAGCCTCCAGGATTGCATTGCTCTGATCCATGGTGAACACCGCGCCCGCGAGACGCCCCATCTCCCCACGCGCTTCCTCCGAGAGATCCGGATGCTGTTCGGTGAGATGTCGCGTCGCTTCTGCGATGTACCGCAGACGCAATGCTTCGGACACCCCGGCGAGGCGCGAGAATTCATCGGATACTCGCACCGCGCCCTTCTCTCGCTTCGCAACCTCTCGATAGGCATCGAGTGCATTCTCATGCTGCCGCACTCCATCAGCTACCCGCTCATCGACCCCATCAATCTGCTGCTGCTTCGCGATGGCGAGATCGCGAGCGAATTTCTCCAAGAATGCCTGAGAGTAATCACCTTCTCCAGTCGACAGGTCCGCACGAATCGCCGTAGCCGCCTCTTCTACCTTCGCCCGCTTACGACGATCGAGGAGGAAATTCTCTGCAGTACGCAATGCCGCCGCACCTCCGGCCATGCCAAACGGCCCCGCAAGCGCCATGAGGCCGACACCGGCAGCGGCGTATGCGCCCACCTTTCCCAGTCCGAGCGCCAAAAGCGCGAGCTTTCCCTTTTTGCCCTTCTGCTCCACCTGCTGTCGTGCAAGATCGTCTACGTGTCTAAACTGCTGCAGGTAAAGCTCCCGGACTT
>JACPHY010000014.1 GCA_016188355.1 Candidatus Uhrbacteria bacterium | reverse complement strand
TATTCCGGGATATGTTGTGCCGGTGCGCCCGGGGTATCAGGTGGGATTCCCTTCCCCCGCGCGTGCCCAGGATTCGGACGGTGACGGACTTTCCGATGTCGATGAAAAATTGTGGGGAACGGATCCGAATAATCGGGACACCGATGGCGATGGATATTGGGATGGTGATGAGGTGCGGAAGGGGTATTCGCCCACCAGTACACAGGCGGTGCGCGTGAGCGGTCCGCCGATTCGGCCCGGATATCAGTCAACCAAAAAATAACGGCATCTCCTTGACTCCTCGCGCACCGCGGGCTATGATGCCTGCGGTGTTGCCGTATCACTCCGGTGGTGGTGCTGAGCAACCCGGAGGAGGTTCATTCCATGTCTCCATCGCATCTCCCGCGACCGTTGGCGGAGATTCGTGAGCAGTACGTCGCGAAACAGTATGAGGAGCTCGCAGAGCGATTGCGCTGCGGTGATCCTCGCCATTGGATTGCGCAGCAGCAGTCGATGGATCAGCCGGACGATGGGTCCGCTGCCTGGCGCATGCTCATTGCGGGCGCGCTCGGAATTCCGATCTTCGATGGGCGTATGCGCACACGTCTCCTGCTCGAAGCGGCGACTCCAGTGGCAAGCGTCCTGGCGGCGATCGCCGAACGCACGGACACGTCCGAGCTTTCCATGGCACTGCTCGAGCAGTACGGAGAACTCCTCGGAGATATGGATCGGCAGCAGGTCGATTTGTTTGTGGGCACGCATGGCGCGATCGTCTGGGCCAAGGATCGTGAGCGACCACCGTACACGATCCGGCCGGCGGTCGGTGGAATCGCCCGATTCGCCATGAGCGATGAACTCGTGTTTGACGTGCTCCTCAGGGAATGGTGTGGGCACGGTCCCCGCTGGCGAGAGGCGCGTGCTGCACTCGGTGCGGCGTTCGTGAATGTCCTGCATGCGTGGGATGAGATGCACGGCAAGCGATTCGACCGGGCGGTTGCCGTAGCGTCGGATGGAGCGTATCTCCTGACGGCGGATGATGTCCGCGGGGTGATGGTGTTCCAAGGAGTGTCCGGCGACGCTCCGGGGGTCACGGTATATTCCCCCGAAGTCTTCCTGGGGCAGCCCGTCCTGCTGCGAGATGGAAAACCGGTGTCCGTCGACTGCGGCGTCACCGTGAAGACGCTGGCGAAGGCGTTGATGCATTCGCAGGCAATCACGATGCGCAGTCTATCCTCACGGAAACCGATGCTCTGCACGCGAGCCGAATTCGCTCCGCAGTTGGATCCGCAACTCGGCAAGCGCATACTCTGGCCGGACGACATCATCGACTGACGAAGCGGTGTTCGCGCGAACGCATCGGTCATGCCCGGTGGCACGCGGCACTTTGCCGCTCCACCGGGCGTTCTCCTTCATATTGCAGCCTGGCCGCATGGGGATATTCGGTGTACGGTAGAGGCGATGCATGCCGACGTACCCGGCCCCTAGCTCAACGGCAGAGCGGCCGTCTTATACACGGTTGGTTCCTGGTTCGAATCCAGGGGGGCCGACCATGACTTCATTCTTGATTTGATTCCGTAAGGATTCCTGATACTGATCATGTCTACTTCTTCTCCCGTTCCATCGTTTACTGATTTTGCTATTTCTCCGCAGCTGAAAGAATCCATTGCAAAGGCTGGATTCACGACGCCGACGCCGATTCAGGCACAGGCAATTCCGCCGGCACTCGCTGGACGCGATCTCATTGGATCCGCGCAGACGGGTACTGGGAAGACCGCTGCATTCGTGGTGCCGATCGTGGAGCGCCTCCGTGGGAAGCGTGGTCTTGGTGCGCTCATCCTGACGCCAACGCGCGAACTTGCGATGCAGATTGAGGAGGTATTCCACCAACTCGCGCGTGGGCAGGTGCGCGTCACGACCGTCATTGGCGGCGCAAGTATGTCGCGGCAGTACCAGGCGCTCAAGGCGCAGCCGAATGTGGTCATTGCCACACCCGGTCGACTCCTCGATCACCTCGGACAACAAACGGTGGACCTCCGACCGCTCCAGGTACTGGTGCTGGATGAGGCCGACCGCATGCTCGACATGGGATTTGCCCCGCAGATCAATCGTATTCTTGCGGCCGTCCCGAAAGAGCGACAGACCATGTTGTTTTCCGCAACTATTCCTCCGGAGATTGCGGCGCTTTCCCGCGCGGAACTTCGGAATCCGGTGCGCATCGAAATTGCGCGGAGCGGCATGACGGCGGAAAAGGTGGCACAGGCGGTGTTCCGCGTGCCGCAGACCCAGAAAACATCACTCCTCCTTTGGCTCCTCGAGGAACAGACGGGTCCGACCATTGTGTTCACGCGCACGAAGCACCGCGCGGATCGCATCGCGCGCACGCTCAAGGAGCGCGGATTCCCGGTGGCGGTATTGCATGCGAATCGTTCGCTCAGCCAGCGTATGGCGGCGCTCGAGGGATTCAAGCGTGGCACCTTCCGCGTGCTGGTCGCGACGGATATCGCGGCACGCGGTATTGATGTAGTCGATATTGCACATGTGGTGAATTACGATCTCCCACACGTCGCGGAGGATTACGTACATCGCGTGGGTCGAACCGCGCGCGCCGAGCGGAGTGGGCATGCGTGGTCGTTTGCGGGGCCGGATGAGCAGAAACAGTTGCGCGATATTGAGCGGCTGCTTCGGAAATCCGTTCCTCTGATCGCATTGCCAGCCAGTCTTCCTGCGCCCGTTCGGGAGATGGAATCGCCCTCTCGCTCGTCGTCGTTTGCGCGACCGCGACCTGCGCAGTCCGGATTTCGGTCGCCAGCTGCATCCGATAGTCGTCGTCCATCGCCACGAACCGATCGTCCGCGATTCGCGTCGCCTCGGCGTCCTGATGGTGCCGATCGTGGTCGTCGCCCGGACCACCGCGCTCCGGTGTCGCATGCGCATGCGCCGCGCGGAGGGGAGCGAACAACGGATTGGACTCCGCCCGACTCCAGCGATGTATTTTTCATCGAGAAGCACGAGCGTCGACCAGCGCGCGGCCGTACGAGCGGCCGAAGTGGAGCAGGTTCCGCGAAGCCGTGGCGCAGTGGGGCCAGCCCAGCGAAGCCTTGGCGAAGTGGGGGAGGCGCGCCGCATCGTCGCGGTGGTCCCCCGAACCGTCGTGGCGGCTCGCCCCGCTCCTTCGGCGATCGTGGTCCACGACGTTGATGATGAAGGTCAAATTAGCAGCATGCACCGTGCGCATATGCGCACGGTGCATGCTTGCCCGTATGTTTTTGACATGCGGGGGGAGCGCATGAAATATATGAATCACTATGATATCATGAATGCATGAATGCTCAGAGGTCCAAATTAAAGGTCGAGGCACAACGCATGCGGAGACTTGGGCGCTCTCTTCGCGACATTTCACTGCGACTTGGCGTATCGAAATCCACCCTCAGTTATTGGTTGCGCGACATCGTGCTTGCTCCGCGTCAGCAGGAACGTCTTCGGCATCGTTGGCGGCAGGGTTTATTGCGAGCGCAACGGCTCGCGGCGCAATGGCATCGTGCACAAAAACAGCAACGTCTTGCGGACGCGCAGTGTGCTGCGCGGGAGGTCTTGGTGCGGGTGGACGGCAGCCATCCCGCGATCCTCGAGTTGGCGTTGGCGTTGTTGTATCTCGGAGAGGGCACGAAGCGGAATGCGGAAACGGCGCTAGGAAATTCCGATCCTGATGTGCTGCGCTTTTTTCTGGGGGCGTTAGAGCGCGTGTATCATCTTGATCGTTCTACTTTTCGTTATGAGCTCACGCTGCGAGCGGATCATCGTCCAGAGTATATAAAACGATATTGGGCGAAGGAGCTGCGTGTGCCGATGCAGTGTTTTCGGTATGTGGGAGTGGATCAGCGGACATCGGGGTCTCCCTCATATGCTGGATATCATGGGGTTTGCCAGATTCGATGCGGGCATGTTGCAATTCAGAGGAGGCTGCTTGCCATTAGTGCGTTGTTTATTGCAAGATACGGCAAGTGAGTTCGTCACGTTTTTGTTGATGCGCGCTTAGCTCAGTGGTAGAGCACTACTATGACACAGTAGGGGTCGGAGGTTCAATCCCTCCAGCGCGCACCAGAGCAATTTTTATCACACCACGCCGCCTCCCTAGGGAGGCGGCGTGGTGTGTCGGTGACGTGACGGATATCGCGGAACGCTGTATACTGGTGGCCACAAAGGTCGTCGCGTCGCTCATGTGGTTTTGTGCATATGGAACAACAAGTTTCCAT
Source organism: Candidatus Uhrbacteria bacterium (assembly GCA_016188355.1). Lineage (GTDB taxonomy): Bacteria > Patescibacteriota > Patescibacteriia > JACPHY01 > JACPHY01 > JACPHY01. The sequence continues at coordinate 2,496 of JACPHY010000014.1, read as the reverse complement.
GGATGCGAGCACGAAGAGGGGGTGCGCGTGCCCGCACCATCTAGTACCTGCCGTGCTGATCACGCTATTGGGTCTGCTCTTTTTGCTCGGAAACCTCAATGTCTTGAGTGTGACGGTGGTCGATATTGGGTGGCCGATTCTCGTGATCATTGGCGGGCTTACCAAATTAATGGAACGTCGCTGTCGGTGTTGCTGAACGCGGACGACGCCATCACCCACCCTGCATGCGGGGTGGGTGATGTGCGCTATGGCGTCGGAGTGGAGTTTGGTACGCTGAAGGACTCCCTATCTCTATTGTGTTATGCCCACCCCGAAGCGTCGTCGGTCCGAGGAGCTTACGAAGATGCAGCGCATTCACGATACGGCGGGTGCCGATTTTCGGAATACGGCGCATTGGCGCATTTTCCGCATCATGGCGGAGTTCATTGATGGATTTCAATTTCTTGCCGATCTCAAAAAAGAGGTGACGATTTTTGGATCCGCGCGTTCCGCTCCGGGGGATTATTGGTATGAACAGGCACGGATGCTGGGGCAGTTGCTCGGTCGGGCGAAGTACACCGTGATTACGGGTGGGGGGCCCGGCATCATGGAGGCGGCGAATCAGGGATGCGCGGAGGTGAACGGAATGTCTGTCGGACTGAATATCAAACTTCCCCAGGAACAGCAGATGAATGGACACGTGAAGCAGGGCATGGGATTCCATTATTTCTTCACACGGAAGGTCATGCTTTCCGCATCGGCGCAGGCGTATATCTTTTTCCCCGGAGGATTTGGCACCATGGATGAGATGACGGAAATGGTGGAGCTTATCCAAACGGGGAAGATGCAATCCGTCCCGGTGATTCTCGTGGGAAAGGAATTTTGGAGTGGGTATCTCGACTGGGTTCGGCGCTCCATGCGTGATGCGGAGACGCCGCTCATTAGTGCGGCTGACTTGGATCTCATGATGGTCGTCGATTCCGCGGTGGAGGCGTTCGCGATCGTGAAGCGCACGAAAGAGCGACCGTATTTCTAGGACGACACGAAGACCAGGGAGGCCCCTCGGCGAGTGCTGAGGGGTTTTATGTGATGACGGTGACACCCGTGTATCGACCAGGCGGCCTGATAATGGGGGTGGGTTCATAATGGCGCAGTCTGTTGACTCAGACGATGCGACGCGCTATGTTCGTGGCGTTGTTCGTTCACAAATAGAGGCATTCGTGCGCGTGATGCGCGCTCCTCGCCGTTCGTAGGAGGGAATGATGCAGGTGTTCTATGGCCCTGCCTACGTTGGGGCTGGTCATGTGTTTGATACGACGCGGAAATCGCAATGGGTCGCGGAATCGTTGACCGCAGATCCTATTGCGGGTGTACAGGTGTGCGCTCCGGAGCCAGTGACGGAAACCATGCTTGCGCAAGTGCATGATGCTCGGTACATCGAGGCGATGCGGACGGGAGTGCCGCGCGATCTCGCGGAATCGCAGGGGTTTCGATGGGATTCGGGCATCTGGGATGCAGCAATCGCATCAACGGGCGGTGTGCTCGCTGCGGTGCGTGCGGCATTGACCGATGGTGTGGCAGGGTCGCTTTCCAGCGGGCTCCATCATGCGCTGCCTAAGGAGGGTCGCGGATTCTGTACGTTCAATGGATTGGCGTTGGGTGCACTCCATGCGCTCGACCGGGGCGCACGGCGCGTGCTCATCCTCGATGTCGATGCGCATTGCGGCGGGGGAACGTACGTGTGCATCCGTGGTAATTCTGCGATCACGCATTTCGATCTTGCGGTCCATCCATATGATCGGTACCTCGCCCGCACACCGCATCGGCTCGTGCTCGTTGATCGTGCCGATCGATACCTGGGTGAACTTCGGCGGCTGCTCGCATCGGTAGAGCACGATCCGTTCGATTGCTGTGTGTATAACGCGGGCATGGATCCGTTCGAGGGATGTAGAGAGGGTGGTCTCCCAGGCATCACCGCAGACATTCTTGCCGAACGCGAGCGCTTGGTATTCCAGTGGTGCACGGAACGACACGTGCCGATCGCGTTTGTGCTCGCAGGCGGATACACTGGGTCCACCTGCACGCTGGAGCAATTGATCGCGCTCCATCGTTCAACGATCACCGCCGCGGTATCGGCGGGGCGACGGTGGTTGCTGCATCGCGGATAGGAAGCGACCCACCCGAATATCGGGTGGGTCGTTCATTATCTTCTGTCCGCCGCCTTCTTCACGCGCGATCCGTTGCTGCCAGCGCGCGGCCTCATCGGTTCCGGAATGATGTCCGCGCGAATGGGGACGCCGTCGATCTCCTCGGGGAGTGCGGCTGCTTGGGCGGCGGCCTTGCTGGGGAATCGGACGGACACCCCCCACCGGTCATCGCCGACTCGCTCGACAGCGATGCCTTGACCGCCGGACAGCTGCTGGTACTGCGACTTGATGCGATCCTTCACGGCACGCGCCTGCTCGATGGTGGCCGTTTTCTGCTCTGTCATGAGCTCCCTCCTCGTGTCCCGCTACG
>JACPHY010000012.1 GCA_016188355.1 Candidatus Uhrbacteria bacterium | reverse complement strand
CCTGCTGACCAATCTCCGCATAGCAGTCGACACCCGTGTGCGCGTCATGCGCACGAATCGCACCAAATCTTCCCGGCGCATCCGGCAGGAGCGGCGCCGATCCCACGAGCGGCCAAATCCATTGCATCGTCATGAGCGCCTTCTTTGCGCCCGTCCCACCACGCGGACGCCGAAGCCCGGCTGGCACCCAGTGCGCATGTGTACGGAAACACATCTCCCGAAGCAATGTTCCATCATTTCCACACAATGTCAAGCTTCCGCTATTTTCCTTGGAGGTCGAAAGGGAAGTGATGGCAACGACCACTGCTCTCCGCTCCGAGTGTCGCCGGCATCTCACGAGCAGAACGCCCACCGCAAAACATGCAGCGGGCGTTTTTCTTTGGACCATTTTGTACCGTTCTACATCATCCCCCCCTCCCTCTGCATGGCCGCTCCCATACCGCGGAATGACTTCATCATGACATCACCATCAGCATCCCGCATGGGCATGTCCTTCTCCGCATTGAAGGCGCCGTCGCCGTCATCGACATGGAACATCACCCAATGCGAGAGACCAGAATGCACGGTCATGGGAACGGGCACTCTTCGTGCTTCCCCCGCCATCAAACGCGCGCTCGCTCCCGCAATGCTCCCTGCCTTGCCCTCCATATCTTCATGCACCACCACAAAACCCGCGCGATCGGTATTCACCATATCTATCAGCGCCGTTTTCCCGGGCTGTTGATCGCGCACGAGGAGCGTGAGTTTCCCGGTGACATTCGGAGCGGATGCCGCTGGCTGCGGCGCATCATCCGACGTGCTGGGCGCCGGATTCGAAGCGGCGCATCCTGCACCCAATCCCGCACCCAATACGAGAATCCCCGCACCGACGAGGAGAAGCTTTTTCATATCACGGTAATTCCGTACTTAAGAATACGTAGTGCAATTATAATCCCAATGACCCCACATCCGTCCGTAGTGCCGCCGCTCGACCGAATCGGTAGAACAGTGCCGGCGTCAGGAACAGGGAAATGAGGGTCGACGAGAGCAGGCCACCGAAAATCACCACCGCGAGCGGATGGAGCAGCTCCTTACCGGGCGCACCGCCCGCGAGCAGGAGCGGGACGAGCGCCAAGGCGGTCACGAGTGATGTCATGAGCACCGGAACCACGCGATCCAGCGTGGCGCGCACCACCAACTCCGGCGTGAAGACGCCCTCCGCACGTGCGAGGGATAAAGAACGCCCAATGAGCATAATGCCATTCCGGGACACAATACCCGCAAGCGAGATGAACCCGACCAAATGCGCCAAATTAATGACGCCTCCGGTCAGCCAAATGCCGACCATGCCCCCAATGAACACCGTGGGGATGTTCAGCATGATCTGCGCGGTGATGGATGCACTCCGAAACGCAGCGTACAGGATACCCGCAATCAGAATGAGGCCCACCCCGAACAGCACCGCGAGGCGCTGACTGTTTTCCTTCTGGCTCTTATAGGTGCCCTCGAACGATAGGGTCACGCCCATCGGCAATTGCTGCTGTGCGAGTGCGGTTCGCACGGTTTCCACATCGCCCACGATATCCGTGCCCTGGTAATTTGCGCTCACCGTGAGGACCCGCTTTCCGAATTCATGGCTGTACCGATTCTGCCCACCGGCAACCCGTACATCCGCAGCCGTCCCCACGGATGGAGCGCCGGTAAAGGGAAGCGGGAGATCACGCAGCGCAAAGGTGTTGCCCCGGTATTGCGCATCGTATCGCGCCACCACGTTCACGGACGCCGGTCCCAATCGCACCTGCCCCACCTCTGCGCCCATAAGTCCCATCTCCATGGCATCCGCAACCGTACCTGCGGAAAGGCCGGCGTCTGCCAAACGATTCCGGTCCATTGCAATTTGCAATTCCGGCACCACTACATCTTTTTGCATGACGGGATTCTTGATGGTGCGCACCTTCTCCATCTCCGCAATCACTGCCGCGGCGGCGGCCTGCATATCCGCGGGATGGTCTCCGAACACTTTCACGACAATCGGCGCACGAACTCCGGAGAGCAGCATCTCCACGCGATGCGTAATGGGCTGCCCGAGACTGAACGACGCCCCAGGGAATGCGTCGAGGGTCCGTTGTATTGCGGCGAGCAGGCGTTCCCGTTCATGCTCGGTCCCGGGAGCAAAGATCACCTGCATCTCACTGAAATTCGCGCCACTCTCGTGTGCGTCATTTCCCGCACGTCCGGTGATGTGACTCACCCGACGTACGCCCGGAATCTGCTGCACCGCCGCTTCCACGCGCGATGCGTATTGGTTCGAGGTATCCACATCGGTGCCCTCGGGCATGAGCACGATCACCGTCGCAGATCCCTCGTTGAACGGTGGGATGCCCTCTTTCCCGCTGTACCAGTACAAACCTCCGGAAGCGACCAACGCGATGGCGATCACCGCCAGGAGCACGCGCACATGACGGATGCACCAACGCACTCCCGGTGCAACCAACCGCTTCACCAAACGAACCACCACCGTTTCTCCATGCGCCGCGGCAATTTCCTGCCGCGTCAACAACAGTGAGCACATCACTGGCGTGACGCTGAGCGACACCACGAGTGATGCAACAAGCGCCACGAGATAGGCAGCGCCCAACGATGCGAGCAATCGCCCCTCGACGCCGGGAATCGCGAACACCGGCAGGAAGACAATGGCCACGAGCATCGTCGCATACACAATCGAGTGTCGCACCTCGCTCGATGCCTGGAGTACCACGCGCAGGGGCGATACACTCCGATCGCCGGCTCGCCATTCTCGTAATCGACGATACACATTCTCCACGTCGACAATCGCATCATCAACCAGCTCTCCGATCGCCACCGCCAACCCCCCGAGCGTCATCACGTTCACGGAAAATCCCGAGAATCGGAAAACGATCGCGGTCACGAGAATGCTCAACGGCAGTGCAGTTAAGGTAATGACCGTCGTCCGCAAGTTCATGAGGAACAGAATGAGCACGATCGCCACCAGGATCGTGCCATCACGAAGTGCCTCCAGCACGTTCCCTAGTCCCGATCGGATAAACCACTCCTGCCGGAAGAGGTCATGACGAATCTGTACGCCGGTCGGCAAACTCGGCGCCAATGCATCCAGTGTGCGATCGACCGCCTCCGTCACCCGTAGCGTTTCTGCTTCGGGTTGTCGAATGATCCGCAGGATCGCACCCGGTTGCCCATCAATGGTTGCGCTGCCTCGTACCGGACTCGCTCCCTCGCGAACAGTCGCGATATCCGCGAGTCGGATCACTCGTGCCGAAGCGCCTTCCGTCATACCACCGCCCCGCTCCATCGGGGTAATGGCAAGCTCTCGGAGCTGCGTCACATCCGTTGGCGCCAACAGGATACGGATGGGATATTCTTTTCCCCCCTGCGCGATGATCCCGCCGCTCTTGTTTTGCAGGGCCTTACCCACCTGCATTTCGATGTCCTCAATCTGCAAACCGTAGCGCCGCATCTGTTCGGCATTCAACTGGATCTGCCATTCCCGCACCTCACCGCCCATCACGATCACATCCGCCACACCCGGAATACGGAGGAGCGCCGGACGCACCGTCCAATCCGCGAGCGTCCGCAATTGCATGCCATCGATCTTTGGGTTGCTCGACGTGAGGCCCGCCCACACCACTTCACCCATGATGGACGTCACCGGACCTAGTACTGGACGAACGTTTTCCGGAACGCGGGCGCGCGCCATGCGCTCTTGGATGATCTGTCGATTCCGAAGCACGTCACTCCCCCAGGCGAATTCCACGTTCACGATGGCCAATCCGAACGATGCCGTCCCCCGCACGCGATCCACGCCCGGCGCGCCCGTGATTGCAGTCTCGAGCGGCGCCAGGATCAGTCGCTCTACTTCATCCGCCGCGAGTCCTGGCGCTTCTGCAAACACCGCCACCGTCGGCTTGTTGATGTCCGGAAGAATATCCACCTTCATGGTCGCCAATGACCACACGCCGCCAATCACCACTCCCAGGGCGAGGAGCAGCACGACCGCTCGGTGGTGAAGTGACCACGAAATAATACGATCAAACATATTCGTGGACTTACTCCATGTTCATGCCCTCATGCGCACTCTTCCCCGATCGACCATTCGAGGGCGTTGTCGGTGTCGCCGTACCACGTGCCGATATGCCTTCCTTCAGGCCGGGCACGAGCTTCGTTACATACGTTTCCCCCTCGCGCAAACCCTCGATGACTTCGATGCGATCATATTGCACACGTCCCGCGATGATGCGTCGGGCGTACAACGTATCATGTTCCACCACCCAGACGTTTGCCGCACGTGTTTCGTCCCACCAAACCGCCGCAAGCGGAACCAGAATGGTGGGCGACATGCGGGCTGGTGCGAGCACGCGGACCGACGCACCCACCGGCCAATCAAAACGACCCTCCGGAACGGCGTCCGCGATATAAAAGCCTTGCGGGTCAAGCGCCGTACCCACCCCGGTCACCCGCACGGTGCGGAGATCGGTAGGAAATCCGGGACGCACCACAGATATCGCAGCGCCCACCACCGGGGGTGACTCCGTTCCGGGAACGCGAAACCGTATCAGGCGCTCGGATGCGTTTCCTGTGTTGAGCGTCGCAATAGGCATCCCGGGCCCCACGAATTCTCCCGTCTTCTTCGATATTGCAGTGATGACCCCGTGCCGCGGCGCCAGCACATGCAGCCCCTCGGTCACGCTGCGCGCAACCGTCGCATACGCCACTTCCGCAGCACGCGCTTTGCCGTTCGCCATCGCCACATCCCGCTCCAACATCGCAATCTGCTCATCAATTTCCTTCATTTGTTCGGCAAGCTCGGCATTCTGATCCACACGGCCCATACCATACTCCGTTTTCCGCATGAGCCAATCCGTTTCCTTCATCGCTGCCTCGGTCTGCGCCTCCCGAAACTCCTGCATCGCCTCGAGGAACATCTGGCGATCCTCCGCGATCATTGCTTGGAGCTCCGCAAGCGCCGCTAGGGTAAGCTCGTCCGATGTCATGCTCGCACTCGCTAAATTTTTTGCGGCTACAAAATATGCGCTCGCCGTCGCCTCAGTGATCGTCGGGGAACGATCCAGCTCCTCCAGCAGCTTCCATCCCGCATCACGAAACGCTCGCTGCGTCTGATCGTTTTTTGTGCCGATCCCCGGCATGAACGTCAACGTCCATCCGCCCTTTGCGCGGTTCGCCTGATCACGCGCGCGCTCCCATGCCGTGCGCGCCGCTTCCGTGACCTGTGCCTGCTGGGAGGAGGCACCTTCGCCGAGAATCGTGCCGACTGCACTTTTCTTTTGTTCGAGCGATGCGCGGAATGTACGCAACTGCGCCGCGTTCTTCTGCGCATACGTTGCCATCGCCTGAGCGTCCGCACGTGCCTCGGTACGCATCTTCGATTGCTCCGCGAGCATGCCCGTGAGCTCCGGCATGGCCGGTGGCGCCGAAAGACGCGCGATCGGCTGGCCGCGCTGCACGCGCTTTCCTACCCCCACCAGCCATTCCACGATTGCTCCCTCCCGTGTGGGCTGAATTTCCACGTCACCCCAAGAGATAATGTCCCCGGGCCATGAATCTCCCGGTTGGCCACCCGCATCCCATTGCGCCGACTCCACCCGTTCGATCGCCAGCAACGTGCGCTCGACGGGTGCGACCGATGGATCACGATCGCGCGGCGCCGCCCATGCAACGCCCGCACCAATGCCCATCGCCCCCACCAGCACCAACACAGTCCACCGCATCCATCGCGGAATCCTCGCCATCCATGGTGATATACGCATCAGCATAAAGTGAAATACACGTACAGCAATAACCCGCGTCGACACTCGTCGACGAGGCAAACGCACGCGCCTCACTCTTGCTTGATCACTGTTCCGGTCAACGCCCGAGAGGGCGGATCACCGCCGTACCGGGACACATCCAAGCGCACGCCGCGCCGATCCATCGACGCATCAACGATACGCACGCAGCGAATCACCGGTAATACCGCCATCTCCTGCTCCTGCTGCTCTCGAATCGAAACTGCCTGATGCGACGCGGAACACACCGACGTATTCGCGTCGGCATCCGGTATGGGAGCATGCATCGAACGATCTACCATTCCCACCGCCATGGACCCATGCTCCATGGTCATGGCCGCCGAAGTGACGTGGAATGGCATGAGCACATACGCCATACTGAGCACGCCCAGAAAGAGCGCGCCCCATCTCCGCAATCGGATCATTTCCCTATGGCGACGCATACGGTGACTACTTCTTGCGCTGGGACACCATGCACGCACGCAGAATTTCCTGGATAAACTCTTGCCTTTCTTCCGCATTCCGTGAGGCAAGTTTCTTGCCGCACGTATGGAGGTGGCTCTCGAGGAGTGCGTTGTTCACCTGCTGCAGCGTACCGATCGCCGCATTGCACTGCTGGATGAGATCCATGCAGTATCGCCCCTCCTGCGCCATCCGCAGCACCGCGTCGATCAACCCACGCACTTTCTGTAGATTGCGCACGGATTGCGTCGCAAACGGCTCAATCATATTGCCGATACGCTATACCTGTACCTATGGATGAGGTTATAGGGTTTACTGACGGTCGTCAAACAGGGAAACCCGACGCCTTCGCCATGGAAATGCGACACTCCAATACTAGCACCAAAAAATGAAACGACCACCCAAGGCGGGTGGTCGCTCAATCTCACGTCACACGCACGAGATCGTCTTCCCGAATGCCGCTGCCCCGGTCGACGCGGTAGAAGTACACCTCCCAGGGCGCCACCCCCAACACGGTCCACGTCTTCTCGAAGTCCTCAGCAGCATATCTGCCCCGCTCACGCAGGTCTGGACGCAGGCGAACGCGTTCCCCCACATTGAACTTGGGGCGGGAAACGACCTCTTTGATCGTGATGTCCACCTGACTACACATGAGACCAATTTTTCCGAGGTGCTCACGGTATTCGTTCTGTACCCGCCGACTCGCTTCACCGATTCTTGCCATGAACTCTTCGCGAGTTGCGCACTCGACGGCGAACATACGGACGGGATCCCGAAAAGAGAACCCATCAATACGAAACGCGGCCAGCGTGGACGCAACGAGCGAAGCAGATGGCGTGGGCGCCGCCAGCGACCCATCACCGAGACCAAGGAAGCAACCAACGCACAGGATGGAGTCCCGGTCATGCTTCCTCACGTGGAGGATCGTCGTGCAATCTGCGGACGTCCGCACGCAGTCCTTGGTGAGTAACATGACATCGGTCCCCCGTACCTCCATCGCACCAAGGGGAACCCACTGCCAGAGATGCAAAAATCGAGACAAACGGACATCGCACTCACCAATGAAGATGTCGCTCGACCCACTCCACTTGGACTGACGAACCAACGCAATATCCGCAGGGACATGGACGCGCATGTGCTCCCCTTTCTTTCTGTTCTGCAACGTGCACCGCTCACCAATGTTCATCTTTTGAACATCGCATCAACATACCTCATATAGACCGTTCTGTCAAGCACCTTGAAACGAACAATACATCCGAACCAACTCCACCGCAGCCATGGCTGCGGTGGAGTACGGAGAAATTGTTTTATGTGCTCACGCATTCGTCATCGCAATCGTGAATCCCCCACAACGCATGGAAACCGCACCACCCCAGGAAACTCTCCACAAGCGCGATCCATCCGATGATACTGATCCCCCAATTTGCCCACTCGTACGGAAAAACCGGCGCCCACAATCCCAGCCACCATACCGCAAGCGCAAACCGAAGCACACGATCCAGAAACCCGAGATTGCGGTGCAACATATCATGGATGATCCACACCGATGGCTATTGACGCGTCTGCACTACAGTATACCGCGATCATCTCTGAATTGCGCATATACCATGTGCGTCACCGCACGGATAGTCTCCTCACTCACTCACGACACCACCACTCCAAAGCACCACGTGAATGAAAGAGATAAGAGAACATCCCCCACCTGCGTACAGGTGGGGGATGAATCGAGAAAGAATCAAGGATCTAAGGATTGAACGCTCCACTCCCGCGGGACGCGGACCCGAAGTCCGGAAGCGCACCATCGTCCCAGTGACAGCCCAGCTGCACCACGCCGCCGCCCCACCGCCCGAGGTACGCGCAGTCACCGCGGCAGTCGGCGCGAACGGAACCGGGGAGGTCCATGCAGTGACCATCGATGACCTCCGGGTGCTGTGCGTAGAGGGAGATTCCCTCGAACGCCGAGAGGCCGAACTCATCACCCTTAGCCGCGAACTCCGTCCGGCAGTCGATCGGTTTCCGGTCGTTGTAGACACGACCATCCTGACAGCGAGCCCAGGAGACTTGGGTCGTCACGGCCCGGGCGGGATCGTACGGAACGAACGTCTGATCATTCCCATCGAACTTCACCCCGAGGAGCTGGCATGCCCTCGTGAGGGTGATCCGCTGGTCCACGAGGACGAGGTGCGGAAAACGAACAGTGTACCCGTTGGGGAAGATGGGGATCTCGGGGATCGAAGCGAGATAGTCCTCGAACTTCTTGCACCCGAGCTCGCGACCCCAGCCCTTGTCCCAGAGCGCCTTCGCCTGTGCACGGCGGGGATCGATCACCTTTGCCCCGCTTGGCATGCGGACGGCTGCGGCGTTCGTGCCGACGCCACCGGACTCCAATCGACGGATCAGCTCCTGGAGCTCGGTGTGGAGACCATCGCCTCCCTTCCCCATCCGCTGCTCCTCGAGTGCAACCAACTTCGCAATCTGCCCTGTGGTAAACTTGGCCATCGTCCATCCTCCATGTATCGGTCTACGCATTTGCGGAAGCACGCCATTGGCGCACCATCGCCGCGCTCAGCCGACACGAAGAGCGCACGGAACCCGCCGTGCGCGGTGTGCCGAACGTATGTCGGCAACAGTACAGGATACCACAACGGAGAAAAAAGGTCAAGCGATCATTGAAAGGCTTTTAGCAACGAGTTGGAACAGCGGTAAGGTGAAAGTGAAGATCAATCACTCACCGCTGTCCCTATGTCGATTGTAGGATCGGTCCCGTCTCCTGCGAAGCTCCGCATCCTCTTCCGTCGCTGCACCTTCGGTCCCCGGGTCTCCTGTCCCC
>JACPHY010000011.1 GCA_016188355.1 Candidatus Uhrbacteria bacterium | reverse complement strand
GCAGGAGAGCTTCTCAAACCCGGCGGCATGTGCTTCATTCAGACGCCCAATTCTGGCACGCTATTCTCCACGCTCATGCGGAAATACTGGCCACCATTTGCTCCCATTGAGCACATCCACCTCTTCTCTCGGAAGAGTATTGCGCAAGCGCTCCTCCGCACAGGATTCCATGACATTGACACTCGTCCACACATGAAACGACTGACCCCTGCGTACGTCTACAGCATGCTCCAATCCTTTGGTCCGGAATTTCGCCCCTTCGCCGCACCACTGTACCACGCACTCCCCCATACCATTCGCCGCGCATCACTACCATTCTACATTGGTGAAATGGTGACCGCGGCTACGCGCCCATAGCCCGCGCGCATGAACACCACTTCCCTGCTCATCTACTATTGCATCGGCATTGCCGTGACCATCGTCACGGCAATTGCTGCGTGCACGGTGACGCTCAAACGAACGTTCCGTATCCCACAATGGATGCTCCTGGGTATCGTGGGAATCGTACCGTTGCTACTCCTCATCGGACAAATTTTGAAGTACGAATCGCTCCACATGTATGTAGATGTCTCGCATTGGCTCCAACTCCTCCACACGATTGCGACAACCGGAAAACCACACGCCGAAAGCGTCGAACTCATGGTCCCTGGAGGATTAAATTATCTCTCCATTCACTTTGTTCCTCTCATTGCGTTCTTCGCAATCCCCTTTGCATTCTTTCCATCTCCATACACGCTTTTCATCTGCAATGTACTAGCCATGAGCAGTGCAGTGATTCCCCTGTATCTCCTCGCACGTCAATATGTGCCACATCGTACATTTGCGTTCGGTGTAGTCGCCGCTCTATTTTGGTATCCCACACTGCAATACATCACGCTCTACGAATTCGAAACACTCCGTTTGAGCATCCCCATCCTGCTCTGGATGCTTTATTTCTGCGAACAGCGCCGCTTAAGCTGGTATTGGACTTTTGTCGTGCTCGCACTGCTCGTTCGAGAAGAAGTCAGCCTCACCATGTTCATGTTCGGCTGCTATCTATTCTGGCAAGAACGGAATCGAACAATTGGGCTCGCTACTGCGCTCCTCAGTGCTGCATACTTCGTGCTCGTCACCTCTTTGCTCATGCCAGAACTCCGCGGCGCAGCATACACACCAATTGCGGCGGGATGGTTCAGTCAGTTTGGAACTACACCCACTGAAATACTCCGAGGCATCCTCACCCATCCCACACTCTTCGCGCGCACTATTTTCAGCCCCATAAAAATCGCAAACATCGCAATGCTGTTCGTTCCGCTCCTCTTCATTCCGCTATTTGCACCAATGATACTCATGAGTATCTTGGCGAACACTGGCGTGGGACTTCTGAGCGGCGCCTCGGAACACAGCTCGTACATGCTCTACTATCTATCACCAAGCATCCCGTTTATTTTTTATGCATTGATCAAGGCATGGCCGAAATGCACCGTCTGGCTCTCACAACAATACACATCCTTTCCGCTCTTACAGTGGGAATACGCCGCCCTGCACACCATGCTCGCCGGGGTCATTATGGCTGGCGTATTTTTCGGCCCATCTCCGCTCGCGATTCAATTTTGGAGCAATCAACTGCGACCTGCTCCGTTTCGCACACAGAACTTTCACTGGTCTACATACGTGGTCACCGACCATCACCGCAAAGCGGACGAATTCGTCCATCGCATTCCTGATGATGCGATTGTTTCCGCGGAACAGTTCCTCGCCCCAAAACTTTTTCAAAAAAAGGGAACCATGGTATTCCCGCAACTCGTCAGTCCTGACGGAAAACACCAGGCGGAGTACGTCTTCATCGATAAAACCAATCCCATGAAAACCGGTGTAGCCACCATCCCGGACTCCTGGGATGGATTACGCAAGCGCCCACAGTTCTATTATGATTGGGTAGAACAACATCCGGAACAATGGGAACGGGTGCATGCGGATGATGGGTACTTCCTCTACCACCGCAAACGCGTGGCAACCACCAATAAACCCGATCTCCGTCCGTGAATACGCTACACGCTGCGCGTCTACCCCAGTTATGCACAATGCCCATGCCCATGCAGTCACGAACTTCTTTACCGACAATACATATCTCTCCCGCAATCAGCACACCATTGCGCTCCGGCGTCTCATCGCCCAGGAGCTTCTCCCCGATCTCCGTGACACTCGCGTACTCGACATCGGCTGCGGCGATGGATCCATTTCTTTGGCATGTGCACTGCAAGCGTCCGCCATCACCCTCATTGATATCTCTCCGAGCATGATCGAGCGAGCGCGTCAGCAGTGGCGCCATCATGCACACGTGACCGCAATCCATGGCGATTTTCTGACCTACACCCCGCAAGGCCCATTCGATGTAGTCTTCATGTTCGGCGTGCTCGCACATGTCCCCGATCTCGATGCGAGTATTGAAAAAGTCGCGCAATTGCTACGACCGAATGGTCGTGCATTAATTCAGTTCACCGATACGGATTGCTGCATGGGCCGACTCTGCTATTACACCGAAACCATCATCAATCGCCACGGCTATCAATACCCGCTCCAAAAAATTCGGTACTCTGATGTCCGCGCGAGCAGCAACCGTCACCACCTCCAAATTGAGGAGCAGCGACGCTATTCGCTCCTCATCCCGGGAATGGGACGCCTCCCCAAGAGACTGCTATGGAAATATCAGCTCTGGTCGCTCCGCAACCCACGACTCTCCGCGCACGGCACAGAAGTCGTACTACTCCTCCGGAAACAGTAGCAGTTGAGCATCTCCCTCCACCAACAAATTTCGTTCACGGAAGCACTGCTGCGCCCTATGTGTGGCATCGGCGGCGTTGTCGGTCATCGCCATCAAATCACTACGCAGCAACTCACTGCGCTCGCCACTGCGCTCACGCATCGCGGACCCGATGACGAGGGCATTGAGTATTTTCCGCTCCGCTCCACTCCGGAACGGATGGTTGGTCTCGTCCATCGTCGCCTCGCGATCATCGATCTCTCTCCTGCCGGCCATCAGCCGATGCGTGATACGGAGAAAGGAAACTGGATCACGTTCAATGGGGAGATCTACAACTACCCAGAGCTCAAGCAGGAACTCACCGCACTCGGCCACACGTTCCGATCACAGAGTGACACCGAGGTCATCCTCAAAGCGTACGCCCAGTGGGGCGCGCAGGCGCCAGAACACTTGCGTGGGATGTTTGCGTTCGCCGTCTGGGACCAAACACGCGAGCAACTGTTCCTCGCGGTAGATCGATTCGGTATCAAGCCCATCTACTACATACACCGCAACGGACAGTTCGCGTTCGCATCTGAACTCCGTGCACTCGTACAGGCGGGCATCGCACCACGCACCATCGAACCACTCGCCATCGAATCATTTCTCGCATACGGTTCCGTGCAGGCACCACTCACCATGCTGGCCGGTGTCGAGCTTATGCTCCCCGGCCATACCATACTCTACGATTGCGCAACCCAGGCGACGCACCACGATGCATATTGGTCTCCCCACGCCACACCATCCGCGCGCTCCACAAAGGAAGTCCTCCTCGAGAGCGTGCGCCACCACCTCATCACCGATGTTCCGGTCGCGCTATTCTTGAGCGGTGGCATGGACTCGAGTGCGCTCGCCATTCTCACTCATGAAATTGCCGGAAGGATGATCGAATCATTCTCCATCACATTCGCCGAGCACGAATACGCGGAAGGGCAATATGCAAAGCAGATCGGCACAAGGTTCTGCGCCCGCCACCATGAAATCACACTCCACGATAGTGATCTCCTCACACTCATGCCGCATGCGCTCGATGCCATGGACCAACCCACATCCGACGGCATGAACGTCTACATGATCTCGAAGGCAGTGCACGATGTCGGCATAAAAGCAGTACTCTCAGGTCAGGGCGGAGACGAAATATTCGGAGGGTACTCTACA
Source organism: Candidatus Uhrbacteria bacterium (assembly GCA_016188355.1). Taxonomy (GTDB): domain Bacteria; phylum Patescibacteriota; class Patescibacteriia; order JACPHY01; family JACPHY01; genus JACPHY01. Next base: position 102,604 of record JACPHY010000011.1, on the reverse strand, counting down.
TTTTCGAATCTTCCTCGCATGCATCGTGCATTGCACATGATCCAATCCATGGGTACGCCATCACACGCACTCCTCACCATAGGCACTCGATGGATGGATCTCGTGCGGAGACGATCCCCACTCATCCCCTCGCGCACTGCACTCCTCCTCGAATCTGATGGCTCCCCATTATCGATCTACTGCATCCTCCGACAACTCTTCGGATCGAGCACGCGACGACGACTGCTCGGGAAGCCTGCAGACTCCTCCGCCCTTACGAACGGCATCCCCGTCATCATCACGCAATCCCTCACCCGTGAGACGCGCACACTGGATGCACTCAATGCCACATCGCTCTTCGAGCTCCGCCTCTACCTCGCGAACACCCTCCTCCGCGATGGCGATGTCATGAGTATGGCTCATGGACTCGAGGTGCGCGTCCCATTCCTCGATCACGTGCTCCTGGAGCAGGTCTGGGGCACACCCATGCGCGAAAAAAAGGATCCGCGACTGCCAAAGCCGCTCCTCCTCCGACAAGTCATCGATCAAATGCCTCGGGAAATCTACAACCGCCCCAAAATGGGGTTCACGTTCCCTTGGGAACTCTGGATGCGTGACATGCTGCGCCCGCAGATCGAAGAGGTATTCGCATCAACGGACGAAGCGCTTTGGACATTCCTCAATCGAAATACCTGCCAGAAGCTCTGGCGTGACTTCCTCGCACACCGCAAAGGCATCAGTTGGGCGCGCGTCTGGGCATTGTACGTGCTCCTCTCCTGGATCCAGCGCACCATCATTGCGCCCGAGCGCGCAGCGATTTCCGCATCCGGCGCCGCGCACGCATCACCACAATAAGCACGCTCAGCACTGCAGACACCCCCATCACCACAAGTACCTGCCAGCGCGGCAGCGCGGGAAGCCATACCCCCCAAAGCTGCCGCAAAACTCGAATCACCAGCACGGTCACGGCGACGGCACAGAAGGGGGCGAGCGCAATGCGTTCATCCCAGCGTAAATTTTTGCCGAGCAGCTCCGTACAGAGCAAGCCCACGCCACCAAAATACGCCAGCACCACTCCACCCGCCACAAGAAGGTCGATAGACATGGAAATCGATGATGTCGTGCTCATGTACTGGGGAATACGGGCACCGGACGCGGATCGCCAATGAACTTCCACAGATGTGGCGACACGTTCACAAATACCGGAGATGAACGAATAAACCACTCATACGGCTGTTCCTGTTGCTGCCGTTCACCCAAATAGAGATAGAGCGGCGGTTGCGGATGATCTCGAGCGCTGAGCATCTGCAGTCGCTCCTCATCACTACTCCCATACCAAAAACGTTCCCAGGACGCGTGGCTCCACGAATCTCCTAAATAACCCGGCGCAACCGTACCCCACGTTGCGAATCCCCACAACCAGGGAGCATAGTAGCTATCCGTCACCAGCACACCCGCATGCGGCTCCGCCAGAGCAGGAAAATTTTTCATTTCCCGAAGTTCTGATGTGGTGATCATGGGCCGTTGATGCCATACCGTGAGCCCCATGCTGATGGGCGCCATGGCCAACGCACCAACCAACACCATGTACCCGGAACGTCGCTGCGCCACATGTTCCACCAAGACCAAAAGCGCAGGAGCGGTAAAAACGAGGAGCACCAAATCCAACATGATGCTGAAACGAGCCTGGTAAATCACCGGCGCGAAGGTGAGCACCACCAGTACCGCCAACGCTGCATACAGGAGCAGGAGGTGACGATAGAAAAATGCCGCCGACACACGGCGCCGCCACCAAATCTCGGGATGAACTATCGTGAAGCAACTCAATGGAATGGAACCCAGGATGAGCCATCGAAATACATCGGAGCCGATAAAATTCCCACGGAATTCTAATGCACGCTCCGACGGCACCTGGGCCAGGAACACTCCGTACGATCGGAAGACATCGGAAAACAGATTTGCCACATCATTCCACTTCACCCACACCGCCACCGGAAGCGCGACGAGCCCCATCACCAACATCACATTCGTCCATCGGTCGACGTACCGGCGACTCCGAAAGAGCTGGACGATATAGACGAGGTGGTAGACCGCCAAGGTCAGGAGGAGCACGGCGCCAGTCGGCGTGTGCAGCAAAAATGCTAGCAACGCGAAAAGGGGCGTCCAGTAGGAACGGCGGAGAAAAAAACCCATGGCGATCAGCAAGAAACCCATTCCCAACATCTGTTGCGTGAACGCCCACCAATATCCGAGAAATTGCACCGCGGACAATGCGAATGCCACGAGCACAGCCGCAGCGAGTCGCCGACGCAATGGAACGGAGAACGATGCAAGGAGAAAATACAGCGCACCCGCGAGGAAGAGCTGCGTCAATACATGAAAAACATGGTAGAGCAGCGCCGGCGGAATTCCTGCCACATACCAGGGAATGATCGAGAGATACAACGCGGAGGATGCGGGCGTGTTCGTTTGATACAACGACCGGATAGACCCCACATAAAACCCCGTATCATATCCTAACGGGGCCTCTCCGAAACGAAGAAACGGGATCAAGCGCGTGAGCAGGAGCACGCCCAACGCGCCGAGCGCCACTATGGTCACCCAATTCGCTTGTTTGGCCTCCCGATCTTGATGTGTTGCCGCCTCCGATCGCATCCACGATTGTCGACACACCCAGAGCACCCCGAACAATGTCGCACCGTACCCCAAGAACGCCAAACGAACCGCCCAATGCAGGCCGGCACTTGCCATGATCATGGTCGATCCAAACACCGCCCACGTCACGAAGGTCCGCGATGACCACCGTGAGCGTGCTCGTTCCAGCTGCTGGCGCAACCACGCAAGAGTGCGCATGTAATTGGGGATTGTCAGCGACGCTCACTATCGTACCATTTGATGGACACGGACCGACTCCACCTCAGTATATACGATACCCTCCATGCGTATTGCGCTCACCCTCCTCTCCGGTGTCGGATACGGTGGACAGACCTATTTCCGGAATCTCCTTCCTGCGCTCCTCGCAACGGATCGCCACAATGCGTATCACTGCTTCGTCCAGGAAGCGCATCCGCTCATCCGGGAACTCGCGGCTCCGAATCTGTTCTTCCATGCGGTGCTCCGGTCGCGCGCTACCGCGATGGAACGTTTTCATTTTGAACAAATCCAGCTACCGCGCCATCTCCGACGCATCAAGGCCGACCTCCTCTACACCGCAAAAAATCTCACCGTATTTCGCGCGCCGTGCGCACAGATGATCGCCATTCGCAACATGGAGCCATTTCGATATCGTGCCTTTGCGAATACCTGGTCCCATCGCGCACAATCACGACTGCGCTGGGAGCTCACGAAGCGCTCACTCGCTCGTGCAGATGCAATTATTTGCGTTTCTCGCGCGGTCCGCGATGCGGTCACTGAAATCTTCCCCGCTGCCGAACAAAAAATTCAGGTAATCTATAATGGAAATCCGGTGCACCACACCGAGCGTACTCCCATCCCCCAACCCTTTCTCCTCACCGCATCAAAATTCGTCCCGTACGCCAATCAACTCACCCTCGTCGAGGCCTACGGCCAGTTAGTCGCGGCGCGCCCGAATACCCCGCCACTCTGGTTTGCGGGCGGCGTACATGATGCGCGGTACTTCCGCCGCGTCCAACAACGCGTCACCGAGCTCCAGCTCACGAACCACATCCGATTTCTCGGGCTCGTTTCCCAAGCGCAACTCCACGCACTCATGCGTGATGCGCGCGCCTTTCTCTTTCCGTCCATGGTCGAGGCGTGCCCGCACACACTCATTGAGGCCATGGGGTGCGGTGCGCCCATTGCAACCACCACCGTTCCGCCCATGCCGGAAATCTGTGCCGATGCGGCAATCTATTGCGACCCGCGCGATGCACTCGGCATGGCTACCACGATCGCTCGCCTGCTCGATGAGGACCAGCTGCGCGCGCAGCTGGTCGCCGCCGGAAAAATCCAAGCGGCCACCTTTACCTGGGACCGCACCGCTCGAGCCCTCGTCGCCGCCTTTACGGCATACTCCGCACCCGCCCACCGCATGGTCCATGGATGATATGCATCTCGTGCTCGTCACCATTTGCTATCCCCCGGAGATCCGATCCATCTCGATCATGATGCGCGAACTCGCCGAGGAACTCGTCGCGCGGGGACATCGTGTGACGGTGCTGACCTCCTGGCCTCAGTACAACCTCAGCGCTGAAGCACGGGGGACGATATTCGCCACCGACATGCACATGAACGGCGTGCGCGTCATTCGCGTGAAGACGCTCCCCACACACAAAGTCGCATACGTGCTCCGCGGACTTGCTCATCTCGATCTGCCACGACGATTCCTCTGGACGTATCACGCCCATGTCCACGACCGCGTCGATGGGATCATCTCATACATCTCGCCCCTCCCGCTCGCGCAGGTCGGTCACGCGATCGCCCGCGAACACCGCGCCCCACACCTCCTCAACGTACAGGACATCTTCCCGCAGAATGCCATCGATCTCGGCATCATGCGCAACCGCGCGCTCATTGCATATTTCGAACGGATGGAGCGCATCGCGTACGCGAACGCCGATGTCATCACCACCCACACGGAAGGCAGCAAAACATTCCTCCTCGAGCAGAAGCAAGTCCCCACAGCGAAGGTATCGGTCGTACCGAATTGGATTGACCTCGATACCTGGCGCACCGCGAAGCCCACTGGCGCATTCCGCCGACGATACCGACTCGAAAAGAAAATCATCATTGGATTCCCCGGCGTTCTCGGACCCGCACAGCACCTCGACTTCGTCCTGGAGGTCGCGCGACGCACACAAGATCTCCAGGATCTCGTCTTCCTCTTCGTGGGCGACGGAACGGAACGCGAGCGCCTCGTGACGCGCGCACAAACAGAAGGGTTGCGCAACGTGCAATTCGAAACGTTTGTGGATCCATCCGCATATCCCGCCTTCGTGAAAGAACTTGATGTCGGCCTCCTCTGTCTCGATCCCACCTACACTACATCCATGGTACCGGGCAAGCTCACGGGTTTTCTCGCGGCCGGGATTCCGGTGCTCGCCTTTCTCAACCGCAACAACGATGGGTTGGGGATTGTCTCCACCGCACACTGCGGATACACGTGCATATCCGATGATGTCCACCGTGCGGTCGCATTGGTGCGGCAATGCTACCGGGATCGCCAACGACTCCCCGCGCTGGGAGCGGCGGGCCGCGCGTACGCGGAAGCGCACTACGCGAAATACACCTGCATCGACGCGCTTGAGCGCATGGTGATGCAGTGCACCGCCACGGGAACACACGCGTAACATCTATGCGCTTGTCATCACGCGTCGCGACGCTCCGTCCGCACATCGGTCCATTCCTCCGATACTGCTGCATCGGCGGCACGAACACTGCGCTCGATTTCGCGATCTACACGACGCTCACGCGGACTTGGCCATTCTGGGCGACGCACTACCTCGCGGCGAACGCGCTCGCGTTCTCCTGCGTGGTCACGTGGAGCTTCTTCTGGAATAAGCGTTGGACATTCCGAAATCGGGAGCGCCGCAACGCAACGCAGTACGGTAAATTCGTCCTCATTACACTCGGCGGTATGGCGATCGCGCAATCGCTTCTCTACGTGAGTGTCCGCGAATTCCATCTCTACGATCTCTTCGCGAAACTCGTGGTGGGACCAGCGGTTATCGTTTGGAATTTCCTCATGTACCGATACTGGGCATTTCGGTCATTCCTAGACACGCGCGCGCCCGCGCTCGATGCATCCACAAATGCACCGCAGGCACAATCGTCAGCAGCACGTGCACTGTATTCATAGTGATCACACTCGCCAGTATTCCAATTTTCGGCAGCAGGAGCACATTCATCCCAATACTGAGCATCGCCGCTCCTGCGGTGTACAAAAAATATGCACGATATTCGCCGAGCGCCATCATGCCATGCGCAAGTACGTAATTCATCATGGTACAGAGGAGCGCAATCAATGAATAACGGAAGAGCGGAATCGCAGCGAGATACTGGTGTCCGAATATCAACGGAATGATCACCGGAGCAGCGAGATACAATCCACACGCCATGCAGATGCCGATCGTCAATAATCGCACCATAAGCCCCCGCAGTGTGGCGTAAAATGACTCGTGACGTTCACTGCATTGGATCATTTGTGGAAAAAATCCATTCACCACCGCTGAGGGGATCATGAATAATGCCATCGTGATCATGACGGCATTCCGATAGAGCGCCACCGTTTCCACGCCAAGCATCCGAGAAATTATGAGTACATCCGAACTCGAATACACACTAATGGCAATGCCCATGAGAAAGAGATATTTCGTTTCACCCAGCAACACTAACGCTCTTCTCTGTATCCGCAATCGAATAATGGGAATTATCGCGGTGATCCGCGCAAAGAGCCACATCGCCATCAGAACCGCCATGCCGGCAATTCCCGCGTACCACCAGGCAAGCAACCGGACATCCGGTCGCCAATACCCGTACACTGCTACCGCACCAAAAACGGCGATTCCTTGTATCCAACGAACACCACATTCAATGGTCATCCGCTCAAATGCACGCAGAAAGGAAAAAACGAGCTGTGCTGCACTGAGAAGATAAAAATAGACGAACACGGCAACGATAATCGGCATCTGCGTGCGTTCCCACTGCAACATCCACGCGACCAACAATAGGACGCCAATAAATACCGGCACGGAAGCAATTTTCAACACCGCTGCCGCAGAAACCGTTTCCTGTACCCCCGCCGCATCGTGCGCCAATACTCGCTTTCGCACCTCGCGGACAAGATGATTCTCAAGACCAAAATTAAAAAAAATGTAAAACAATGAACCCACAGCGAAGGCGAAAGCTACGGTCCCGTACGCATGCTGCGACAATCCCCTCGCCATGAGGGCAAAGGAAAGGAGGCTCAACACCTTCGTTCCACCTTCAGTCATCAGGAGTACGATGGCATTCGTGCGTGCTGCGTGAGGATGGGGAATGATCACACACCCACAACATCTCCTCCTACCTGTCGAGATCGCGCTTCTCGCCGTGGACGCATGAAATGGAACTCACGTACCAAGATCCACGTTACTGCTAAGAATGCGCCGAGTACGCCCGAGTATATAATATTCGGAATGAGGTGTGGCGGGATAAACCGTGAGCTCCCCGGGAGCACCGCGGCAACCTCTACTTCGGGAGGCTGGAGCGAGTACACCGGATCGATGCGCTTCCGCTCAATCTCCTCATCGAGGAACGCATAACGCCGCTTCGCATCCGCGAGCTGCTGCACAATACTCTCGAGTTGCCCGCGCGCATCGGACATGAGCCGCGTGTACGTATCAACGAGACGCGTTTCCGCTTCGGATGTCGCACCCGAATATTGCTTGAGTTTCGCGCGATACGTGTTGACGTCTGCATTGAGGTTTTTCTCTGTCGTTTCGAGACGCGCCATCTTGTTCTTTACGCTATCACGCTCTTCAGTGATCGTAGCGATTTCTTTCTCCAGGAAATCGCGTGCTGGCTGATACTCCGTCCGCAATCGCTCGAGCACCATGCCACTGACCAATTCTACGGTCCGCTTCGCATCATCCGGAGAAGTGCCGCGACCACGGATTTCCACAAAACTTTTCCCCCCCTTACTCGCGATCGTGAAGCGGTCTCGCGCTTCCTGCTCTGAGGAATGCAGCGACTCCGCGATCTCGCGCACCATGGCATCAGTTTCGAACACGGCGATGATATTCTCGGAGCTTACGATGGGCTGTCCCTCACGAGTCGCGAGCTGCAGGAGTGCACGGGTTTGATACTGCGCAGGCGTTAGATAGCTCAACACGATCCCCACAGACAACGTCACCCCCATCACGAGTAGTGCAGTGCGCTTACCGCGCCAAAGGAGATCAACGAAATCCGCAATGCTCATTTCTTGTGTGGTCGGCCGCGCAGGACCTGGAGTCATATTCATCGCACATGCACGCAAAGGCTGCGATCCGCATCACTTCCGGATGACGGAACAACGCCTATTATGGACGGACACGGGTTCGCCATCACCACCATACCATGCCATTGAACCATACAATGTCGCCACGCCACACGAATGAGAATCTAGTTATCCACAAGAAAACTCCGCTGCCGACTGGCAGCGGAGCGCTCATCACACTCACGGACGTACCGTGAGACGCACCTCATCGATCCCCACCCGAATGGCAGTGTCATCTTCGCAACAGGTCGCAACCGCGATTTCGACTCCGTCCACAATTCCCACATTCTGCACCCGGAACACCTCGGTACCTGATTCATAGAGACGGAGATCGCCATGATCGTAGCGTACCCGCATGGGAACCCACACGCTCCGTGCCGTGAGATCGTGTGCGAAAGGCGTGGAGGCCCCTCCGCTCACCGCATGTGCACCCGAAATGCCGCTCGTCAACGCGAACACCCCAGAAAGCCCGGTCATCCGCAGCTCCACGCGCGCACGCTGCTCCGTCCACGCGATCACCGAGAGACGAAACTCGAGATCGATGTACGACGCACATCCGGAGATAACGTATGCGAGTGATGCGCGCTGATCCACGCCGGCCGTGCGACCGGCCGCGAGCACTGCCGCACTGGTCCCCGTGAATGCGAAGCCGGTCGCGAGAAATGGCACCGCGTGCACGCTGCCGGTCGTCACCCACGGCGCGAGCGATACGCGCTCGAAATCATCGTCGAAGGTCCAGGTGGACGTCCCCGCGTTGAATGCGCCCTGTTCCAGGGAAAGTTCATCCGTGCGCCCGTTGCAGTTATTGTCTGCTCCGTCACAGGCCTCCAGTGCAGGCACCACAGCACCCACACACGATCCCCAACCTCCCGCATCGCAGGTGGTGGTTCCCGTGCGACAACGACCAACGTTCATCGTGGCGCGATCCGGGAACGGGTAGCACGACTGTGCGAGTGGAATACGCGTATTCCCTGCGCCACGCGCGCCATCCTCCACGCCATCACAATCATCATCGACCGCATTGCAGAGTTCGGCCTGCGCGCGTCGTCCCGAAGGTTCTCGCGCATCGCACACTACCCCGCTCCCATCCGAAGCGCAGACATACATCCCATTCGTGCGACCACGGCACGCATCCCAAAACACCTCACAGGACGTACCCAGCGCCTGCATCCCCGTCTGCCATGGATCATCCGTGGTGCCATTGCAATCATCATCGACGCCATTGCAGGTCTCCGTACCTGGACCACGCGCCTCCTGAATGGTGACCATCTGCCCATCGATGCACACGTCCACTCGCGGCCGACAGGGCGATGCGTCGAAACCAATCGCGATAGGAGCAACGTCTTCGATTTCATCGGTGAGTCCGTCGCAATCATCGTCTACGTCGTTGCACTCCTCGGTCGCCGACGTTCCCGGCGTCACATCGCACTCCACGCCCCGCCCGCCCGACGCGCACCGGTACGTCCCCGTCCGAAGACACGCACCCACACCAGCGGTACACGGTTGCCCCAGGAGAAACGCCCAAGGATCATCGATCCCGCGCACGCCGTCGTTATCCTGACCATCACAGACCTCGGGGATCGGCGGCGGTGCCGTGCAATTCGTCCACTCGCCCGCTCGACACGTTTCCATGCCGCTCCCCACGGTGGACATGCACCCGCGCGTGAGGTCGTTATCAATGACGCCGTCGCAGTTATCGTCGACGTTATTGCAGGTTTCCGTCCCTGGACTGCCAGCCGTTGCCCCGCAGACTACGCCGAGCTGATCCGAGGCGCACACGTACACCCCGGTGCGCGCACAGGCACCGCGTCCGACGATGCACGGCTGTCGGAGCAGCGTGCTCCAGGGATCATCTATACCGTTCCGACAGTCGTTGTCGATCCCATCGCAGCGCTCCGGCAGCGGCTGACGTGCGCTACACGCACCCCAATCGCCGGACACGCACCGCCGCGTTCCCTGTCCGCATGCAGTGGTGCACGTCCGCGTGAGGCCTTCATCCACCTCCTCATCGCAGGTATTGTCATGCCCATCACACTGCTCGACGATATCGCAGAATAGCGGTCGCTGTGCGGGCGCAAGGCAGACACGCCCGAGCCGCTCGACCGGCGTGCAGACATACCCCGTCGCGCACGAGCCGTCCGCACCACAGGGGAGCACATCACCCGGTCGCGAAAACTGTGGCGTACAGGCGATGGCGCCGATGCCCACACAGAGCAGCTGCGCCATGCGCATCAACGGGCGTTCCATGGATCTCCTCCTCGGTATGCAGGTACCCGCAGAGTCGTCGCGCGCGTGCCCTGCGGTACCAACACGGACGTTTCCGCAACTTCGTGATCTTCCGTATCGAATGCCCCGATCACCTCGAGGAGCACCGCCAGCCCGCCCACCGCTGCAACAATTGCGCTCGTGAGGAAGAGCGCATTCGCCCGATCGGAGGCGGCGAGCCCACGCGATTGCGCGTCCAAAATATCCGGCTGCGTCGTCGCACGCGTAAATGCACTTCCCGCAGCATTCACCTCAGTACCCTGCCACACGCCCACACCCAAACTCACGGCACTTGCGGTGAGGAGTGAATATCCGAGGACCCGCGCGGCCGTACGCCATGCATCACGACCTTCCGTCGTGGTGCTCGTCGGTATGACCGGTGGAAGCAGCATCGGCCCCTGCGCACGAGCAGTCGTCGCGGTATCCCCATGCGCCATGGACGGCGGGAGACGCGGCGCATCCGGTGATGCTGCCCGCTCCGGACAGACGTACGCCGCCGTCACCTGCGTCACCGCACTCCGCACATGGGAAGCCAGCACTTCGGGCGTTCCCGGGGATATCGCCGTCACCCACGTCGGCTCTGCACCGCTCCCACGTGTGAACCCCACCTGCACAAGGACGCCGCGCTGTTCTGGTTGTGCACGAGAAACCGGCGCCGGTCGAATACGCACCACGAGCATCGGACGCTCGGAAAAAAAGATGCCGCGGTCATCATCAGGCGCACCGAGGATGATCGACGGACACCGCTGCACCATTGCATCTCGCGTTGCGGTGCGTGGCACCACAGGATCAATGCTGGTGAGCAGCGGATCCACCTCCACCGTCACGCCGAAATCCACGGACGCCGCGGTTACAGGGATGCTCCGCAGCACCAGCAATACCACGAGCACGCCGAGTAAGCTCCTCCGCATGGCACCTCCTCCTTTCTCTTGATTATCAATGGACAAGCCCGCCACAAGATTGCGGCGGGCTTACCGTACCAGCGAACGCAGTGCGCGTCAAACGTGGGAGGCGCGCCGCTGGAGATACGCCTCCACCGTGTTCGCGAGCAACATGGCCACCGTGACCGGACCCACGCCCCCGGGTACCGGCGCGTATGCCTGTGCACGTACCAACGCTGCCGGATCCACATCGCCGCGAATCTTTCCCTCCACACGCGACCATCCGGTATCGACGATCACCGCACCATCCGCAACCATATCCGCCGTAATGAGTCCCGGGGTACCCGCAGCAACGATGAGCACCTCCGCGCGGCGCGTCTCGCTCGCAAGATCGCGCGTCTGACGATGGCAAACGGTCACCGTTGCATTGGCTTCGAGCAGCATGCCAATGAGCGGCTTACCCACGATACGACTCCGCCCCACGATGACCGCCCGCTTGCCCGCAAGCGGGATGTCGTAGTGCGCAAGGAGCGCCACGATCGCCTTCGCGGTCGCAGGACGCAACCCGGGAAATGCGAGGAGCGATGCACCGGTGTTTGCGGGGTGCATCCCGTCGACGTCCTTCTGCGGATCAAGCGCGGCCAGTACCGCATCGCTCTCCATGCCATCCGCGAGCGGAAGCTGCACAATGATGCCGTGCACCGCGGGGTCCTGATTCAATTGCAACACCCGGTTACGCACTGCGGCAGTCGTCCACTCCGATCGGGGCATCTCCTGTACAGCAAATGCGACACCTACCCGCGCTGCTGCCTCCGCTTTTTTGCGCAGATACGTTCGGCTCTCTTCTCGATCATTCGCCAGAAGCGCCACAAGTCTCGGAGGGATGGGACATGCGGCAACGGTCGCACTCAACTCCGATGCAATACGCGCAGCAACTGGTGCGCCCAGGAGGACAATAGGAGGGTTCATGTCATTCATGCAGATACGGCCGTCGGTGATGTGGGAACGGGCAGATGATGCAACGCGAGTAATTCGCGAATACCATCATCAAAATCTACCTCCGGTCGCCAGTCGAGCAATTGCTGCGCGCGATGGATATCGGCAAGCGTGTCGTGCGGCTCGAGTCGCGCCGGAACGTACGTGACGGGACCGCCAATTTTCGCAGCGACCGCATGCACGCTCCAGTGCTTTCCCGCACCGATATTCATGACTTCCCCTCGACCGACGTTCGGAGAGGTCATGGCGAGCATGTTCGCGCGCACCACATCTCGTACATGCACGAAATCGCGAGTCTGCGTACCGTCGCCGGTAATGGTGAGCGCTGCACCGGCTACGCGTCGTTCCAGGAAAATCGCGATGACGCTCGAATACGCACCTTCCGCACGCATCCCGTGACCATACACGTTAAAATACCGAAGGCTCACCGTTTCGAGACCAAAGCACCGCGCATAGGTCCGCGCGTACTCCTCACCGATCCATTTATGGAGACCGTAGGGACTCTTCGGCGCGAGCGACGCGGTTTCGCATATCGGCATGATCTCCTGATCGCCATATGCGGCAGAAGATGCCGAAAACACCACACGCCGCACCCCGGAACGCCGCGCTGCTTCCAATACATGCAACGTGCCATCAACATTGACTGCATGCGATTCTCGTGGATATTCGAGAGAATGCTGCACGCTCGGCAGGGCAGCAAGATGAAACACGCCATCCACACCATCGAATGCGGGGAGTATCGCATCAAAACGACGAATATCCTCCGTGCAGAGTTCCGCCTCCGGCACACACTGCTCCCGAGTGCCCGTACACAGATTATCGAGAATCCGTATGCGGTGCCCCGCCGCAAGCAGGGCGCGCACGAGGTGCGATCCAATAAATCCCGCGCCGCCAGTAACCAGGTAGTGCGCCATAGCAGTCCTCCGCTCAGTCCACCACGATATTCATGAGTTTTCCGGGTACCACAACGACCCGAGTCGGAGCGCGGCCCGCAAGGTGCTTTTGGACGGTCGCGTCGCGCAACGCTTGTTCCTGCATTTCCGCTAGTGTGGCGTTCGTTGGCATGGACAGCGTTGCGCGCACCTTGCCATTCACCTGCACGACCATCTCCCACGTGTCCGCAGCTAACTGTGCGGGATCGAATACCGGCCACGGGTGATCCGCGAGCAGGTGTGCGGGTGCCTCCGGATCCGGCAGCTGCTCGTGGAGCTCCTCCGCGAGATGCGGTGCAAACGGCGCAAGCAACGTGAGGAGCGTCGTGTAGGCGAGAAACGGAATCCGCTCCTGCTTCACCAGTGCATTCGTATATTCCATGAGCGCGCTCACCACGGTGTTGAAGTGCATGTCCTCAATGTCTTCCGTGACTCGCTGGATCGTCCGGTGCATCATGCGGAGAAGATCGCGATCCGCAATCGTCCCGCAGGAATCGCCCGCCGGCTTCGGATCCACGCGCGAGAGGAGTGCCGCGACGCGCTCGAGGAAGCGCCGACATCCTACGAGTCCATCCGTGGACCACGGCACCATTTGATCGAACGGGCCGATGAACATTTCATACACCCGCACCGCGTCGGCTCCGTACTCGGCAACGATCGTGTCCGGATTGATAACATTCCCCCGCGATTTCGACATCTTCTCGCCATCCGGTCCGAGGATCATGCCGTGACTCGTCCGCTTCTGATACGGTTCGGCCACCGGCACGACGCCGATATCGTGCAGGAAGAGATTCCAAAATCGTGAGTAGAGGAGGTGGAGCGTCGTATGCTCCATGCCGCCGTTGTACCAGTCGATGGGCATCCAATACTGCAACTGAGTCGGATCGGCGAGCGCGCGGTCGTTCTTCGGATCGATGTAGCGCAGGAAATACCACGACGATCCCGCCCAATTCGGCATGACATCGGTCTCGCGTTGCGCAGGACCATGACACTGGGGACATTTCGTATTCACCCACTCCGTTATATTTGCGAGCGGCGATTCGCCCGTATCGGTGGGCTGGTATCGCTCCACCTCCGGGAGGAGGACGGGCAATTGATCCTCTGGCACCGGAACGGTACCGCACGCCGCACAGAACACCACCGGAATCGGCTCACCCCAGTACCGCTGCCGCGAGAACACCCAATCGCGGAGTTTGTACTGCACCCGCCGACGTCCCGCACCGTGCTCCTCGAGCCATTGTGCAATCCGCTCACGCGCCTCGGATGAGGTCATGCCGGTGAACGGACCGGAATCAATGAGAACACCGTCGTCGGGATAGCACACCGCTTGCGCACGAATAGCATCAACGTCATCTCCCGATGGAGGGAGCACGGTCACCCGCATGGGAATCCCGTAGCGTTTCCCCAGAACAAAATCACGTGCATCGTGAATATCACCGAATACGGCACCGTGTCCGTAATGCCCGAGCACGAAGTCGGAAATCCAAACCGGCACCACCTCTCCGCTTATTGGATTCACCGCAGAGCTCCCGGTGAACACGCCGTCCTGCTCCTGGTCGAGTTTCGTGCGCTCGATTTCTGTTTTCGCCCGCGCGCGATCCACGTAGGCAGCAACGGCATCGCGCTGTGCTTCTGTGGTGAGCCGTGTCACCAGCGGATGCTCCGGCGCGAGCGCGAGGAAGGCGCAACTATAGAGGGTGTCGCACCGCGTCGTGAAAACCGTGATCACCGCATCGCTCCCCTGCACGGAAAAGTCGATATCGACGCCCTCGCTCCGCCCAATCCAATTCCGCTGTTGCGCTTTCGCGCGCTCGATATAGTCAACCGTATCCAACCCCGCGAGGAGCTGCTCTGCGTAGGCGGTGATCTTAAGCATCCATTGCTCGCGATCTCGCTTTTCGACCGGACCACCGCACCGTTCGCAAACTCCCCCGGTCGCCTCTTCGTTGGCGAGACCAATTTTGCATTTCGGACACCAGTTGATGGGCATCTTCGCCTTATACGCGAGGCCCTGCCGCAGCAGCTGGAGAAAAATCCACTGCGTCCACCGATAGTACGCGGGATCGGTCGTGTTCACCTCGCGCGACCAATCGAAGGAAAATCCCATCGCCTGCAGTTGGCGCCGGAAATTCGCACAGTTCTGCTCCGTGGTCACGCGCGGATGCTGCCCTGTTTTGATCGCGTAGTTTTCTGCGGGCAACCCAAATGCGTCCCATCCAATCGGATAGAGCACATTCTTCCCTTCCATGCGTCGCTTCCGCGCGAGGATGTCCATCGCGGTGTAGGATCGCAAATGCCCAACATGTAGTCCTTCGCCTGAGGGATAGGGAAACTCGACGAGCAGGTACTGCTTCGGACGCGCATCACCATCCCGCGCAGCGTTCGATTGCATGCGCATCCAACGATCCTGCCATTTTTGCTCGATGGTCCGATGGTCGTATCGCATAGAGGAGGCCGTGTTCCGCAGCGTACCGCCATTGCTCTGTTGGCGCAATACGCAACGCCAGCCGTTTGGCTGGCGTTGCGTGCCCGTATGCGTGCTATCGACGATCCGAAGCTCCTGGCGTTTTTCCTGTTCCGCCGTTCGCCGGAGCAGCCGCGTCGCCGCCAGTGGCGCCGGGCGCGGCGGCTGCGGGAGCAGCCTGCGGCGCTGCCGTTGGCACGCCACGCTGCATGCGCTCAATCGTCTGTACGACTGGTCCGTCCGCACGGAGCTCCTCCGTGAAAAGCACATGCGCACGATTGATCCGCATGGCATCCGTGGGTCGATGCAACTCATCGCCCAACTTCACGAGTGCGAGATCTGCCGCATTCGCCGTTCCCGCCTCATTCGTCCCTGTGCCCGAATTCTGCGCCTGCAACCGCGGAGCAACTTGAATGTAATACACGTCCGTCAGGAGCATCGTGGTCGCAACGCGCGATCGCGCCAGATGGCCGAAGTAGACCTGCCCATTCGTGAGGAACACCGCCTGCCACGGCTTTGGTGCAGCATCTTGCCGTCGCCAGTACATGGCCGCTCCGCTGCCCACGGCAACCATTACCACCAACAGGAGAACCCATGGCCATGCGGAACGTGGACGCATTGACATAGAAGTGTGCGACTCCGGTAGTGCGCTGGGTGGCGGCACGGTGCGTACGCGACGGACCATGCGCGGCCCGGATGGAGGATTGATCATTTCGTGCTCCATAGAGAATTGAGGGTATCTGTGGATACAGTATCGCAATCACCCAGCTCCCGCTATGACCCCATCGCATCAGCAATCCGCTCGATGGCGATCGCGAATGCGGCTTGTCGTGGGGTGACGCGTGATCGCGCGGCGCGCGTGAGCACCTTGCGCGCCTGTTCCGTGAGCAGGGCGTCGAGCCTTCGGAGTGTTGCGGCCTCCGTCCATCGCACGTTTCGGATATTCTGCAGCCATTCGTAGTACGAAGTCGTGACGCCACCTGCGTTCGCGAGGACGTCGGGAATCACCGAGATGCCGCGCTCCCGCAGTACCGCTTCCGCCTCCGGTGTGGTGGGACCATTCGCCAATTCGAGCACGAGCTTCGCTCGCACCCGTGCCGCATTCTTCTGAGTAATCTGCCCTTCGAGCGCCGCGGGAACGAGCACGTCGCAGGGAGTTTCGAGGAGCTGCGCATTCGTAACGGTCCGCACATGCGACACTCCGCCGAACGGTCCGCCGCTCACGAAATGCACCAGTTGCCCCACCTCCTCCTTCCCCGCAAGGACAAGCGCGGGATCAAATCCTCGACCCGTATCGCCATCATCCACGACTACACCTCCACTGGAATCCGAAATCCCGATGACGCGGAATCCGAAATCCGTTGCGGTGCGCGCCGCCCAGTATCCCACATTGCCAAAACCCTGAACGATGACCGTGGGCGATTTCCTGATGCCCCATTGCTTTCCGAGCGTGCGGAGCGCTTCCCGGAGCACCACCATGCCGCCGAATCCCGTCGCCTGCTCTCGTCCCGCCGCACCGCCCTTCCCTATCGGCTTTCCGGTAAACGTCGCGCGCCACTCGTTCTGGTTTGCGGCTCGCTGCTTGCGACCCACCACCTTTTTCCATTCCTCCACCATCCACGCCATGATCTGACCATTCGTATTGACGTCCGGAGCCGGCACATCATGCCGCGGACCGAAATTCATCCCCATGGCACGCACGTATGCCCGCGACAATCGTTCCAACTCACCCGTGGACAGCCGTTTGGGGTCCACGGTCACCCCGCCCTTGCCGCCGCCAAACGGAATGCCGGCGACCGCACATTTGATGCTCATCCAAAACGCGAGCGCGCGCACCTCATCCATGTCGACATTCGGATGGAATCGAATGCCGCCCTTGTACGGTCCTCGGGCATTCGAATGCTGGACGCGATAGCCCTGAAAAAACTGCAGCGACCCATCATCCATCCGTACTGGGAATTCCGCCTGAATCACCCGCTCCGGCCGCCGTAATTGCTCAATGATCTCAGGTCGGACCTGTGCGATTGCGGCCGCAGATTCAAGTTGTGTGAGCGCTGCTTGCCACGGAGACTGTTTCGCCATAGATGCCATGGTAGCACAGCAGGAATCGCGGAAGGCGAATGTACACCCCCTTGACAAAATGGCCATTTTCCTCTACAGTGGCAGCGTCCTTTTGTGCAAATCTCCGCACTACGGAAATGGAGGCATATCGTGCAGCAACGGAACAAAAATGTCGATCGCGTGCTCGGGTGGTGCAGAACCTATGGGATCCTCTCCCTGGGAATCGGTTGCGTCGTCGGCGCAGCGCACGCACTCTTCTCGCTCCTCTTCGGATATTCGGTGTGGCCACTCGCCGGACAGGCGGCGGTTGCAGGTGCTGCAGTCAGCGCGTTCCTCTCCCTGCGTCCACAGATCCCCACAAGGTTCACGAGACGCGCGATCGAAGAGATGCGGACGCGACAAACTCCGCAACTCCGACTCGTCGCCACTCCTCCTCCGCTGGCAGCGTCGACCCGCCGCTCGCGCCGCGGCTACACGCTCCTCGAGCTCCTCCTCACGATCATCGTGCTCTTCGGTGGGATCGGCGGCCTCCTCGTAGGCGGCGTCCTCATGGGGAACTTCTGGATCACGGAGGACGGCGCCCTCGCCTGCGCGAAGTTCGCGAACCCCAGCGTCGTCCGCGTCGCGAAGCTCGAACGCGGCATCTGGGGATCCGGAACGATCATCAGCGAGGATAACGGCGGCACGCGCCATGTCTTTGTCCTCGACACCAACGTCCTCGGCAACGCCGACTGCGAGGAGATCGAGTAACCCAACGCCCACGCACCATTCGTGCGTGGGCGCCTTCGTGCGCGAACAGACCACCCCTACACCGTCTTCACCTCCCAATCAAACATCACCGCCGGACGACCTGCTTGCGTCTGCAGGTACTTGAATGCCTGCAATGCCGCCTTGACCCCCTCCCCCGCCGAAATCACCGCCTGCTTATAGCTGATATCCGTAATATCGCCTGCCGCAAAAATACCCGGCGCATTCGTTTGGCAATCCCGATCAATCATCACCTCGCGCCGCGCATTCCGTGCGACCACGCCATCGAGCCAATTCGTTTTTGCGGAGTAGCCAATTTGCACAAACACGCTGTCCACCGCCAGCACGCGCGACGCACCATCCGTCGCCGGCGCAAGTACCAGCTCGCGGACGCGATCATCCCCCCGCACCTCCGCAACCACGGTCGACCGGCAACAGACCACATTCGGTAGCGCAAGCAGGCGATCGAGCAGTACCTGTTCCGCACGGAACTCCTCGCGACGATGGATGCAGTACACCCGCGCGGCGCGCGGCGCGAGTTCGAGCGCCGCGGTGACCGCGGCATTACCACCCCCCACAACCGCCACCGTTTTCCCGTCCTGCATCGGCGCATCGGCAACGGCGGAATAGTACAACCCACGCCCCCGCAATGGCGCTTCGCCCAAACAGTCGAGATCATTTGGCGTCAACCCAAAAGCCAAAATAATCGTCCGCGCCGCAATGGTCGTTCCCTCCGCCGTACGCACCAAATGGAGGGATGCATCCGAAACGATGGATATCGCTTCGCCGAATTGCCAATCCGCTCCGTCGCGCGTCGCCTGTCCCCGCATCGTTTCCACGAGCGATCGTCCACTCACCGATGCGATCCCGGGATAGTTCTCAATCGTATCCGTGAGCGCCGCCTGCCCGCCGATGTCCTTCGACAGGACGCACGTGCGCAGCCCGCGGCGCGCCGTGAACATGGCTGCCGCGAGTCCCGCAGGTCCTGCGCCGATGACGAGCACGTCGAAGGGAGCGCCTTCCATAAGTTACTCAGTATTGAATGAAAAACAGCACGCGGTCAAGCCGCGTGCTGTGGAGTCCTCACCCGAATGACGCATCCGCCCAATGGGTCACCCCGAAATGCGGTGTGCCGAAATCGAGCAACGTGACGAGGCGCAGCTGTCCGCCAGAACGGATACCCATGCGATCCGACCAGTCGAGCACCCGATCGCTCCAGCACCGATCATCGGTCGGCGGCAAATATTCATCGCACGCGATCACTCGGCAATCGGGGCTCGCCGCGAGCAGACGCGGGGACCGGCGACGATAGAATGGGCCGATGTTCCGCAACACCTCGCCGCGCTGCCAGTCCATACCAATCATCGATGCGGCATTGCTCGTACTCACGAACAGTACCCGCCCGTCCGACGAAACCGCGAGCGCGGTGATCGCATCCTTACCGGGACATTCGACCCCTCGCGTCCACGCCTGTGCACGGCAATCGTATTCGTAGCAATGCCCGCGCACGCATCCCACCACGCAGGAGTGTTGGTAGGTCGCCAACGCGCGAATGACATCGGTGCACGGCATGGCAACCTGCTGACGCAACAGCGTCTTCGGCAGCTCCACGCCGCGCGACGGCACCTCCCAAAACTGCAATAACGCCGCATCTGCCACTGCCAGGAGATTATGGTCGCGCAGGACTTCGACGGGCCCGGAACACGGCCCACCCGCAAAGGGCCAGGACGCACCACTCGCCAAGCAACGCGCCGTCCATCGAGCCGATTTAGGAAATCGATCCGGTTCGAATCCCTCGACAAACACACAGCGATCCGCATCCATGGGCAATAATCGCGACCACCGCTTGCACGACGTCGACGCACCCTCCGCGATCGACACCGTCAAGAGCATTCGCGAATGCTGCACGTGCTGCCCATCATCCCACAACAACGTTTGTGCATCCCCTCCCGTAAACGCAAATGCCATGGCCGGCGGAAAATAATCGCACGCATCACGCGTCGCATGCCAAACCACGGTCTCCGCGGGGTGGCAGATCATCGCAAGATGTGATCCGTCTGGTGCCCAAACCAGCGCAGTCGGTCGATCGGGAAGTCCGCCCAGCAAACGACGCCGTGGCCGCGGTAGGGTAATCGGCGGCAATATGGCGCGTGCTTTTGCAAAGAGATCCGGCGTCAATAATGACACCGCGGAATCGAGCAATGCCATCATTCCTCCCATGCGTCGACCTGGTACGCGGTCGCCGCCCTATCCCATGTTCGCACTCCATCACCCAAACGACGCGTCCGACCAATGCAGTGAACCACCCAAAGACGAGGGCGGGTCACCGAAGTCGAGTACCGTCGCGCCAAAACGTTCCGCATCCGATGCCGAGAACGGCGTCACCAATGCTGCATTCAAGAGCACGCGATGGCCATCCGGTGCGGACGCAAATGCCGTCACCTGCTGCAAGGTATGGGCCGACGAGCGCCAAAACGGAAAACCAGTTGCCACGTCGATACCGCACAGCCGACTCGCATCGCGCGATGCACCATGCGCCAGCAGTAGGGCTCGTCCTCCCCAAAGCCACGTCGCTGCATGAATGGGATCCGTCAATGCCCACATACGCTCGCGTTGACGCTCCGGCGCATCGCAATCGAACACGTGCACATGCCCCCCACAGCACACCACCGCCCTCCGACCCTGTAGCGCACAGACAATGGATCGATCACGGCCCTCACAGACCAATGGAAATTCAGCGATACGATGTGCCGATCCCGCTCCCGTATGCGCAGCCACCACACCATCCGACCAAAGAAACCAGGTCAGCAACCCATCCGCGGAGAGCACTACCGCCTTCCACCGCTCCTGAAATTCGATGGGATCGAGCACGTCCCTTCGCATTGGCTGGAGCAGGCAGCGATCCGGTTGCCACGCAGCCAAATAATAGCCACCAATGGAGAGCATCTGGTATCCATTCGCGAGCACCACAACGCCCTCGTAGTTTCCCCGTTCACCGCTCCACGCAGAAACGCTGTGATCATCCAGGACCATGATCCGTCTACCCGATCCATCAAACGCAATGTCGCGCACCAGCCGACCGGTCGCACAGCGCACCGTCGCTGCTCCCGTATGGAGATCCCACAACACACACGTACCCCCGTGCACGGTCGCCCCGAGATTTCCCGAGGGAGACCACGCACAACTATCCGCCCGCTGATCCGGTCCGGACAGGAGCACGACTCGCGGATCCGAAATCAAATTTCCACGTTCCGCCGATCCATTCGACATGACACGCCTCCTTTGGGAAAGAACCAATACCACATTCCTCCCCCGCAACGATCTTCCGCAAGATCACCGCGGGGGAAGTCCCATCCGGGGATGGGACCAAATCGCGCTACCCAAACGATGCATCCGCCCAGTGCACGGGCGCAACGAGGCCGAGGTAGGGGGAACCAAAATCGAGGAGCGCGGAACCATAGTCGTATTCGCGGCGACGCGATGCGGACGGTGTGGAGAGCGAGCCGAGCACGAACACCCGACGCGCGTGCGGATCAGGGGAGATCGTCGCCACCTGCCGCACCTGCGGTATTTCCGCCATGACCGTAAGTTCGTCCGGGGCATCCGCGTCAACGAGCAACAGGCGATGCTCTTGCCCAATCAACAAGAAGAGATGATCACCGGGTCCCCAAATCACTGCCGCATGCCGCATCGACCGACACCAACGCCGATCCGGACGGTCGCGCACCACTCGAAGCACACCGTTACGGGGATCTCGCTCATGCGCAAAGACCGCAATACGTCCATTTCGGTGCACCACCGCAATACGGTGACTCTCGTCTGCAACGTCTACCGCCAATATGGAAGCACCACAATTTGCGACGCACGCCGTATCATTGGTCACCATGCACGTTACCTGGATGCTCGACTGCTGCACCTCCCACAACCAACGCCCATCACGTGAGAAGTGCAACGTATCCGCACAGGAGGCAATCTCCCGTATCACCGACTGGTGCGGATGGGAGCATGATTGCGAGTACCGATGCCATGAAAGACCACTGCCCAACCACTCCGCATAAAGGAGGGCGCCATCCCTAGTAGCCGCCATGGACCCCAGCCGAGACACCGGACGGGAACACACCATCGCATTGCGGCCACGCCGATCCGGCACCATGCACCTCCGAATACGCACGCGACGTGTGCCATCCCTGAAGTAACCGATGGACCGCACATAGAGCGTGTCGTCGCCTGCGAATACACAATCCTGTACACTCTCACGCGAGTAGTCCTGCGTCCAAAGCAGCGACCCATCACCACGCCAACACGAAATGATCTTCATATCCTGTACCCCAGCCACGTACGCGCCAGATGGGGACCATACGACGGAATACCATGCATTCGTCTGCGTCACAGCAGGAAGTCGGGTGATCTTCGGATCCAGCACCAACATCGACATGCGCTACTCCTTCGTCATGCAAAGAACATGCAACATACGCTCCATCTCGAAAGCGCAGAGGCACCACCGGAGATGGGAATCCCATTCGACACGAAAACCATTTCGTTACCCAAACGATGCATCCGACCAGTGCTCCGCCGCGCTGGTACCGAAATTCGGGGAGCCGAAGTCGAAGATGGCGGCGCTCCATCGCGCATCGTCCCTCGTTCCTGGTTGCGCATGGGTATTCACGAGCAGCCGCCGAGTGTCCGGGGACGCGGCGAGCGCGTAGATCGCATCATGCAGGCGATCGAAGGTGCGAATGACGGAGCGTGTGGCGACATCTACGATGCGCAGCTCATACCCTGCTCCCACCGCGAGCACGCGACCATTCGCACTCCAGGCAATGTGCGGATGAAAGTGCTCGGGGTGGCGAATGACGCCGACGCCCTCCTCCTCCTGCGCGTTATTCGTAAGGAGATGCACATGCCCCCACGAACATCCCACAGCGATGTGCGATCCGTCGGGAGCGTATGCCGGACGCGAAAGACTCCCCCAAGCTCCGCAAGATGCACGCCATACCACACGAGGCTTCGGGGACGCCAACGGACGCAGCCGAAGCACGCCATCGTAATGTTCGTTCGCCAACACTTGATGGGTTATCACGATATGCCCACCACGAGGATCCACCACCAGGTCGTCACGCACCTTCGCGCGGAATAGGACACGCGGCTTCTCATCCGCCGCGAGTGATACGCGATAGAAGGAGTTCGCCGCACCCACAAAGCATGTCTCACCCCACACCCCAGAACACAATCGGGGTTCGGGAAGCCAAGCACACGCAGACACCACGCACGGACGCGACTGCGGATCGGATGGAGTAACGCACACGACCCGACCGTCACTCTGGACGAACAGCAATCGTCCGTCTCTCGTACCCGTTATACCCATAGCCCGCGCGGCGTATGTATCCATGCGCGTAACACTGCCCGAAGGATCACGCCACACTTCGACGCAACGATTTACTATCGCATCCGAAAGGGTCGCCACAAACCTATCGTCTGGTGACCAGACCACCTCCCTCACCCGATACGTGCCCGGCAAGATGGTTACCACAGGATCCGGAACACATTGCAATGACGTGGGTTGCCCGGCAGACACCGTCATATCACCTCCTCTGCTCAATCGTCATGGAAAGAACCTTCCTCCCACGCAGCGACCTCATCCGAGATCGCGGTGTGGGAAGTCCCATCCGGAGATGGGACCAAATCGCGCTATCCAAACGATGCATCCGCCCAACATGGCGAACCATCACGTGACGCGGGCGGATCACCAAAATCGAGCAGGGTCAGTGCATGCAGCGCTTCTTTTCCTCTATTTCTGGGATTATTTTCTTTCGGCCGTGTATTGATGAGTACTCGGCGGCTGTCCGGCGCGCCAACCATGACACCCGCGGGAGTGCAGCAATCATTCGACTGCCAAAGCACGACACCGCTGCGCACATCGACGCACCACAACGTGGCGCATCCCTTCCGCGCAATGAGGAGCGCGCGATCACCCCAAAGCCACTCGTACGCACCGATCTGTCCTCCCATCTCCAAACATTGCACCTCCTCCGCACTCGAGTAGTCTGCATTGAACGCAATGATATGGAGGTGGTCATCGCAGCATATTGCCGCACATCGCCCATGCCGCGCACATACGATCGAAGGAGCACGCTGGGGATGGTGCGGCAATACCTTGCATGTCGCCAAGGGGACAAACGCATCCATCCGAACGCTCGTCACCTGACGACCCGACAGGAGCAACGCATAGGGTCCTCCATCACCGGTGAGCGTCGCCGCATCCAAGCGTCCGTCCATGCGTATCGTGTGCGCCTCCCACCTATCTTTCAGTAGGTTCCCGTACTCGTAATCCGAATCCACTCTCCCCGGGGGTGCCCACGCGATATACCACGGACCACGCATAACGAATTGACGCATCTCCGACGAAAAGGAGGAAAACACCCGGTCGCGACCAAATGCGTCTTCCTGATCCCAGCAACCCAATTCGTGCTCAGGCGAAAGAAAATATACCCGATGCTTCGTTGCTCCGAACGCAACCGAGACCAGCCGAGGCCACCGATGCTTCGCATGGATGACTGCGGTTGTCCGCGCATCCCACATGTAGATCCAGCCATCGAGATCCGAGGTGACGATACGATCCCCCTCTGGAGACCACACCATGGCATCCACGAGCTGCTCGTGCCCTCGCAGCATGGCCATCCATGGATCTCGAATATGATTCGTCCCGGTATCCAAATCAATCAACACACGACACCTCCTGTAGAGATGATGCTCCTCTTCACCCAAACGATGCATCCGCCCAGTGCGTGGCCGCGTCTGTGCCGAAATTCGGGGAGCCGAAGTCGAAGATGGCGGCACCATGTTTCTGTTCGGCGATGTCGGCGGATACTCCGTGGGTATTCACGAGCAGACGCCGAGAGTCCGGGGATGCGGCGAGCGAAACCACGTCATGATGCATGTCGTCGAAGATGCGGATCGTGTTGCCCGTACGCATGTCAATCATCAGCAGCATCTTATGCATCCCCACCGCACAGAGGTGGCCGTTCGTACTCCAGGCAAGCGCGAGTATTTCACTGGGCGCCCGTGGGGGAGAGATCCAATCCCGCTCCTCCAGTGCGCTACTCGTGAACACATGCACATGTCCCTTGGAACATCCCACCGCAATGCGTGACCCATCGGGACTATATACCGGATTCGAGAACCGTGCTCCACAGGACGCACGCCGAATCACTGGCGACTTCAGATGGGGCAAGGGACGGAGTTGCAGCGTCCCCACGTAATTACCCCCAGCAACCCAAGCATCACTCACGATCACCACACTCTTTCCATGTGGATCTACCCCGAGACCCGTGCAGTTCTCCGAGCTGGACACGATACGGGATCTCCCGGTGGCGACGAGGAGCACCCGGGGACACATATCACCTGCTTGGATAAAGATCGATCCGTCCGACGCACCAGCGAATACGTGGGGGCTCGCGAATCGACGCGATAACACCTCGACACCCCCTCCCATCTCCGGATGCGCGACCAACACGACACTCCCATCCCTGTTGACGAACCACAATCGCCCATCACCCGTACATGCCACCCCATCTTCTTCCGGTCGCGCGTTGTACGAACCCACATATGCAGCCACCGTCTTCATGTCTTTCCAGATCATCACCCGAGCCATGCCCGCAATTTCGGCCACCCTGCTCATCGTCACCACATATGCATCATTTGGTGACCACACCACCCGCTGCGCCATGTTGCTGCTCGGCAATATCGTCACGACCGGATCCGGAACGCGCAGCGGCAACGGCGAGAACGCCGCCGACGTCGCCATGACACCTTTTTCCGCATTCATGAAAAGAACCCTCCTCCTATGCAGCGACCTCGTACAGAGATCGCGGCGTAGGAAGTCCCATCCGAAGATGGGACAGGACATCAGACTTCACGCAGGCAAACTGCCGCTGGGACTTCGTACCGGAACAGGAATCCGCGCATGCGTATCGGTTCGCCCGTGCTTCCGGAGCACGGCTTCCGCCCAGGCAAGCTGCTGATCCACATCTGCCGGAAGATGGCGCTGGTTACTCGTCGCACTGATGGCGGCGCGCGTCATCTCCGCGTACTCGAGTTCGTGATCGTCCGGCGGGATCGTATCCGCGATGGCGGCGCGCAGCGATGCATCGTCGATCGCCGCGCGACCCTGCTCCTCCGCGAAATCGTACGCCACGCGCACCACCTTCTCAATGAGTCCGCCCGGCCACCACCGCATGGATGCCGCGTACGGCGCAAAGGAATCGATCGCGCAGGGGAATCCGTGCTGACGCACCTTGATGCGGAGCAGCGCCGCAATCGTTGCTTCGTCCGGAAAGAGCATCGCGAGCCGCTCGTCTGTCCGCCCCGCGCGCACGAGCGCTGCCTCGAGTCGCGCCGGATGGTTGGAAGCGCTGAGCGCGAGTACGCGGCCACGAATTGCGGGATCCGCGAGGAACTCCATCGTCATCTCCTGGATACGGAGCGAAACCCCGGAATCGCCATGGAACGTATCACGACCCGCATCCGCACGATCCACCTCGTCCCGAAACCAGACCACTGGCGCGAGCTCGCGGAGCGCATGCAGCGCACGCTCGTACCGCGCCTCCGACGCCCCCACCCACGGCTCACGAATATTCTTCATCCGCACGAAGAGGAATCCGCACTCCCGCGCGAACGCCATCGCAATCGCGGACTTCCCGACGCCGGGGGGCCCAAGGAGCTGCACGCCCATCGGCACCCGCGATCGATTGCCCGCACGGATGTGATCACGAATGCGCGCGAAGAGTCGCTTCACGTGATCGCAGCCCGCGATCTCCGCAAATCCGAACTCCGGATCGACGATCTCGAAGAGATCACCGTACGACCGACGGAGGATCGCCTGCCGCGCCGTGAGCACGTCGGCCGCCGTTGCCGGACGCCGCTCCGCGCGTGCCGACCGAAGCACCGCCACCATATCGCGATACCCGAACCCCTGCATCAGCCGAGCACACGACGCACTGCCGCCATCCGGGAGCGCGAATGCGCCGCGCACCGATGCGGCGGTGATCCGCTGTTCCGCGCGGTGGAGTTCCCGAGCGCAGCGATCCATCTCCGGACTCGCCGGATTCGCCATGCACGCCTCTGCCTCCTGCATCGCCGCACGGAGCACCCCGCCTTCGCGTTGCCATTCGGCGAGCACGATGGCGCGTCGTGCCGCACATGCAGCTGCCGCGCGCGGTACATCCCCATCGATCGGGGTCACCACCGTCTCGGACTCCACCTCGAGGCGCTCACGCTCCTGCTCGATCGTCGCCAGACGCGCCTGTACCACGAAACGCTCGCGAGGCACGTACATGACCGTCCACGAAGATCCCTCCGGGATCGGCATCGGCTCCGGGTCCTTGGTCGCATGCAGCCGACGTCCATGCACCATGCCGCACTTCCAGAAAAAGAGCATGGGCTGGAGATGATCCTTCGGATGATGTTCGCCCGGATGTTGGTCGCAATGATGCACGTGTGGGGCATGCGGATCATTGCTCCGCGAGAGGACGCACCCATCGCCTTTCCGTTCGAGCACGTGCTTGACGATCACCTCCTCCTGACCCGACCCATTCCGCACGGTGATCTGCAACGCGTCACCCACCTCCATCGCCGACCATCGGTCGTCCGTCATCGGGACAATCGCAAGCGCGGCATCCAATAGGAAGCGCTTCACCAGCACATCATGCTCCTGCACGAGCGCATGCTCACGCTGCCGCCGATCCGTCGAGGCCTGGTCACGCGCACGCTGTTGCTGCGCGGCCAACTCCTGATATATCCGCTCGAGACGCTGGTACTCCGCATCATGCTCCACGAGCGCCGCTTCGCGTGCCGCATGATCGCGCATCGCTGCAGCTGCTTGTGCTCGGTCGACCTCAGCCTTCGCCACCACCTGGCTCCGTGCTTCGGCAAGCGCCTGTGCGGCGATCGCACGCTCACGCTGGAGATCGGTCAATTCGGTCGCACACGACGACGCAATGAACGCGTCCCGCTCCTGCTCCGTCGGGCGGCTCACCGCAATCACCGCGATCGGTGCGTCGGGACGACGCAATCGCTCATCCACGGATCGCGTGGTCGGCGCACTCATGAGGAAGCAGTGTCCGCACCGACGGAATGCGTCAGATTCCAGGAGTCGCAGCAAGGTCAATGGCACCGCCGAACTCGGAGTTGCCATGGTGGCGGCATCCGGCACCATGGCATCCACGTCGGGAAGGATGATTGCCAAGGAGCGTCGCGCATTCCCCGTGGCAGTCGCGAATCGCGTGCAGGCAAGACGCAAGCAATCGAGCGCCTCCGCCGGTTCCCACGGCCACGCGGTCGGCCGCGTTGCCCGTGCACGCGCAACGGCATTCTGTGGCGACGGCGATGGCGCATCGCCACACGCACCCACATGGAATGCCTGCTCATCCTCGGGAGAACGGAACGTCAGTCCCCTTGCCACATCGAACGTCACTACCAGCGCCTGCGTGCCCGCGAGGTGGTGAGCCATTGTTTCCGCCCATGGATCGAGCGCGTCGACCGGACTTGCGGCATCCGCAGGCGACCGCGGGAATCCGTCTCCCGCGCTCCCCACAAACAGAAACGCGTGCTGTCCCCGCGCCCGAAGCGCGTCAAATTGCATCAGCCATTCCATGACCGATACCTCCTTTTTCCTGCTCTGGTGAAAGAACCACTCCTCCCACGCAGCGGCCTCACTTGGAGATCGCGGCGTGGGAAGTCCCATCCGGGGATGGGACAAAATCGCGGAGCAACAGAACCACGCGAGAAGCGCACTCACCCGAACGAGGCGTCCGCCCAATTTTCCCGGGGGGCGAGATCGAAGTGCGGTGCGCCAAAATCGAGCACAACAGGTAAGCGCTCAACAACGTTCTGGCCGAACAGTGACTTGGATATCCTGCCCACCACGAGCATCCGTTGCGCATCAGGAGATACGCTCAGCAACCGCATTTCCGCAGGACCTCGCACCTTCGCGACCACCCGCGGCCTCGAGCCTCCCCACACGTCCGTCAACACGATGCTCGGCTCTCGTTCCAGTACGCAAATGAGTCGGTCATCCGGGGTCCAGCGAAGGAACACGGACTCCATCATACGCACCCTAAGGCTCCGCATCGGCCGATCCAACGCAACATCAAATGCGCCGGTTCCATCCATCGACACCCGATACGCCCAGCAATGCCCGCGCTCGCACACCACCGCAAGCCGCTGACCGTCTAGCGACACCGCCATATCCTCCACCAGATGGCCACATTGCACCTCCTCTTCTCTCCCTCCATCATGCAATGGAGCGACGAGAAAAACCGTTGATGCCTCTTTGCTGGCCAGAGCACACCAACGGCTCTGCGGCTCCCAAGAGTGCAGCATGGACCGATTGGATATCGACATCTGGAACATCGGTCGACGATTGATGATGGAATAGAGTGTCCACCATACCGGCCAGCCCGAAACGTTCGACTGCCGTAGCGGCACGGTCTCCAGAGCAACCCATTCCTGATTCGGGGCAACGGACACGCAAACACCTATGTCCCCAACCCTGCGCGGCCGTCCAAGGCGCTCCATCTGCTGCAAATGCATGGGCGCAAGCCACTTCGTCACCGAACTCTCGAAGCTCCCGCAATCGATACTGCATTGCAAGAGTATCTGCGTTTCCCCAATACACACAACATTCCATCCATTGGTATTGCTCGGCATGGACAATCGCCCACAGAGTATCCCATCGCTCCGCCAGGACGAGATGACGGAGCCAGAACCCACCACCACATGCGTCCCTACATTGGACCATGCCAAACAGACCATATGCTCACCGTCCCCTTCCCGTAAATAATGCGGAAGGAGAATCTGCTTGGGCTGCAGCACCACCGACGTCGGCTGTTTCGATAACCGTTGCATGGAACCATCTCCTCTCTTTCCTGCACGTGAAGGAACCGAGGCATTGCGCCTCCCATTTTCGGACTCGCACGGAATCCGGAAGTGGGAAGCCCCATCGCGGAACGATGGGACACGATCTGATTACGAGCATGCTCGCTCCTCTATCGAATCGATTGGCCAAGCAACCGGAGAATCGCGTGTTGGCGTGCGTAGCGGTCGACGCCGACGGCGATCGGGTGATCCTGCGCATCGGTACGAATCTCGACGGTCCGTACACAGAAATCCTCGGAACGGTGGCGATCGGTGAGGAGGTGCAGTACCTGATTGGTTGATCCTCGTAGTGGCGGAGCACCGCCCTGCTGTGCGGCAATGAACGGACCGTCAATGAGCGCATCGAGCGTGGCAAGGAGCTCCGCAGATCCGGGAGGCGCGCTCGATCCCTCGAGATGTGCGCGGGTGTACCCGGACCAGCTCAGAACGGAGCAGCCGATCGTGCGTGCGTACCGCGCGATCGCGGCGAGCGCGACTGCCTGCTCGAACGGCTCTCCGCCAGAAAAACTCACACCCGTGATCTGCTGCTCCGTACGAGCGCGTGCGATCCATGCACCAATCTCCTCCACCGAAACGCCGTGCGTGGTGCTCAACGGTATGAACTCCGGCGTCGCGCACCCCGGACAGCAGATCGAGCATCCGCGGACCCAGAGGCACGCGCGCCGACCCGGACCCATCGCCTCGGTCGATGCAGTGCATTCGCCCACCTGCACCATCGCGCTCATGTGCCCCCTCGCACGCGCTTCCGCATCGCATGGGAAACGCCCTGTCGCTGTCGCGGCGCCGGAAGATCCTGAATGTCCTCGAGCGGCGCACCGAGACACGCGAGGACGGCCTGCATCCGTGCTGCGATGCGCGTGCACTCCGGAACCTCGGGGAGATCGATATGCACCTCCACCTCCGCACTCTTCGGTATCGCGATGATGGTAATCGTGCCCTTCGTGGTCATCGCGCACCTCCACCGACCACCAGCGTCGCCCGGAGCACCGTGCGCCCTGCTGCGTCCTGCTCGCGCTGGACTTCGCCATCCTCCGAGAGGAGTTCGAGCATGAGGATACGCGTCTGTTCCCGGAACGCCTGACGCACCGTTTCCCGCATGCGCTCCAATGTTCCCGATGCCGCTTCCTGAGAAGCGACATTCCAAAAAAAGGAAAGCGCCTGGCCATCGATTGCTACACCGAGCTGGACCGAGGATCCGTACCCCGTATCTCCCCCAACGAGCACGCCAATGCACGTCCCCTTCGGCGGATCACCCGATTCCGTTCCGTATTGCGACGCATTCGCGTATTGCTTTTGGAGTGGACAGGCAAGCGTTTTTGCCGCCTGCGCAAGCGCGCGCTCTGCCGCAAGTCTCCGCAGCTCCGCCCAGTCGAGCGACCGCAGCCATTGCGCGCCGACCGGGTCTTCCCGCGCCAGCTGATCGAGTACCGCAGCAATCGACTCCGACGCATCGCCGATCGTCGCCTGTCGCAAGGCAAGGAGATGTCGCGACATGAACCTCCTCCATTCCTCGTTGCACCGACGCGCGGTGCACGATTTCGCAAGAAAGGAACCAGCTGGACTTTCTCACCGCACACGCAATATGTCAAGCAATATAGAGAAAACCGGCAGGCGCATGGCCTGCCGGTGCGATGATCACGTCATTTTGGGCCACCGCGCGGTGGCGATCGTAGTGGCGTCCAAAGAATACGCGGACCCTTGATGGGAGCCGACACTGTGGGACGCGGAGGCGTAGTGGTCGCCGCAGGCGCACTCGTCGATCCCGCCGCCGAATGCCCCTTCGATATCAGCGGCGACGCTTTCGTGATCGGCGCACCGTACGACGTACGGAACGCATCGAATGCATGCACCGCGGTCGTGAGCAACTCACCCTTGAGACAGAGCTCATCACAGAGCATCATCCGCCGGTATCCGATATCGTAGAGCCACGCGAGCTGCGCGAAATCGGCAAGCGAGGGCACCGGCCGATGGAGGACCGCCATGAGCATGCGGTGGAGATCACTCGTTTCCGGACGCCGCTCCGCGATGTACTGGAGTGCGCTCCGCAGCATCGGCGGAAGCGGCTCCTGCACGACCGAGAGCAACATCCGCGACCCCACACATGCCTCGGGATCATGCTCCACGATCATCCGCAATGCGCCGAGGATTGCATGCGGCCGTTCCATCTCGACGTAGAGATCACCACACGCGGCG
Source organism: Candidatus Uhrbacteria bacterium (assembly GCA_016188355.1). GTDB lineage: Bacteria > Patescibacteriota > Patescibacteriia > JACPHY01 > JACPHY01 > JACPHY01. Next base: position 70,177 of record JACPHY010000011.1, on the reverse strand, counting down.
ACGAGCACGAGGTTCGGTTCCTTGCGGAACTCCGTGGCGACATACTGAAGGCCCTTCGGATTCTCGATCTTCAACCAAACTTCCGCATCTCGACCCACCAGCTCCCGGAATTCATCCACATCGCGCGCGGACTCGACGTACGAGAGGAAGTACCGCGTGAATCCTGCTCCGCGTACGGTCGCAATCTTCTGGAGCTCCTGCTCCGTGAAGAGGTTCCCGGACACGCGGAGCGAGGGATGACGGATGTGGAGCGATTCGCCCGGCCGCACCGCGAAGCGCGGTCCGCGATGAAAGATGAGGCGCCGCCCCCCATCCGCCAACCGATCGAGCCGAGCGGAATCCTCACCGCCCTTGAACAGCACGGACGTCGGCGTCTGTACCGCAATCGGATGATTGAGCACGCACTCGAGATGATCCGGCTGCGCATCGACCTCGACTATGCGGAGCTGTCGCCCCTTCACGTCGAAGAAGAGCGGAACCGATCCCCGATGCGCCGCCGCAATCCCAAGCTCCTGCTCGATTTCCGCATTCGACACCATCGCACTGTTCAGTCGAATGCCCGCGAGCCGCGGGTCATCGGCGAACTGCGCGAAGTGTGGGAAACTCGGCCAGAGCGTCACGAGGAGATCGAGCGGGCGCGCATCAGTCATCGAGGAGACCCTTCGTCTTCTTCCCGGAGGACGGTCGATGGAGCGTCGACTTGCCGGATCGCAGCCCCCTCGGCTCCTTGCCGCTCGGCAACTTGTGCGTCGTTCCGAGCGCCTTGTACACCGTCCGCACCTGAGCCGGCGTCTGACGCGCTTCGATCTCCTGACGGAAGTACGCGTCTCGCCCGGTCTCCTGCGCGAGGATGCCGAAAATGAGATCGACGACACGCGCGGGGTCGGGCAGGTACTTCACCTGATCCTCACCGAGGAGATTCGCCCATGTCCGATGCACCGTCTTCGTGTCTGCGGTCATCTGATCGCCATCTACGTGCCCGCTGTATGGCAGCTGGATGAAGTACACCGAGTACTTCTGCTGAAGTTCCGCCACCACTTCCTGAATGGTCATGGACCTCTCGAGCGCGAGGTGACCGTAATGCTCCGCGTACTCCGGTGCGAGCACCTCATACGGCATCTCGTCGCCAATGTAGATGGCGACCGGAGTGATGGCACGAGGCATGTCCACATTCCGCGCATCGTACAACATGGCGAACTCATAGTTCTCATGCATCTGCCCACCACCGCCACCCTCGATAACCAGCTCGAGGAGGCGCTTCGCAATCTCGGGATCCTCCCATTGCGCCGTTTTCCTCTTCGTTTTTGCTCCTGCCTGCGGAACGGAGAGCTGGGCGAAGTCGCGAATCTGCAGCGGATACCGATCGCCCTCGCCCGCCACCTGACCATTACTCATATCTCCGATCGCACCCACGCTGAGCTCCGTGTCGTCCCCGAGGTACTGGCGCGCCTCATGGGAGAGGTACGGCAGCTTCTCGAAGATCTTCTTCGGCGCTTCGTGCATGGATCCGGTATGGTCGATGCGAATGAGCAGTGGTCGCGTGCTCTGCGTGCTGATCCGCTTCGGCACGAGATCCTGAATCGTCACCCCCGCGGACTGCGCCTGCGCGTAGCTCCGCCCGGCGTGCTGATCGTATCGCGCATAGGCATCACCGAAATCGTGTCCCGACCAGTACGAGGATTGCTGATAATCACCGGATTCGGACATGGCACACTCCTTTCAAGTCCCCGCGCGCTCTGCGCCGGGGAGTGGCTCCAGACTCGTGCGCGGCTTCCCGAAGGAACGCACACGGACGTCCTGAAACTCATCGCACAATTCCTGCGTGCGGAAACGCCTAGCCAGTGGATCACGAACAATGATCTTCTGAATGAACCTGCTCATCGGATCCGGCGTTTCCTCGGGTACCTGCTTCGCGAGCAGCCCCCGTTCACCGCCGAGCATGTAGAGCATGGTCATGCCGAGCGCATAGAAATCCGATGCCGGTACCAATGGCCCCCGCATCGCCACCTGTTCTGGTGCCGAGAAGTAATCCGTGTATCCGAGATTCTCGGAATCCCGTCTCGGCTTTGCCATGGCGAGGCCGAAATCGACGAGGGTGAGCACATGCTTCTTCGGTTTACTCAGGATCACGTTCTGCGGCTTGAGGTCGCCATGCACCACCTCTTCATCATGGAGATAGACGAGCGCATTCAGGATGCGGTCCGTAATCCACGCCACATGAATCGCGGGGAGACGCCCGTACCGCTCCACTTGCTGCGCGATCGTGAGTCCCGGTGCGTAGCTCATGACGAGCGTCACGATCTCCTCGTGCAGGAATACGTCACGAATTGCCGGCAATGCGTAGTGGTGCAAATCCCACATCACCTCGGCCTCGTGGAGCATGATCTCGCCAAACTGCGGGTCGAGTTCCGCGCAGAACTTGATGCAGATCGGCTTCCGGGTGAGCACATGCTCACCCTTGTACGTCTTCCCGATTGCGCCCTCGGCAATTCGGGAAAGCACACGCCACCGCTCACCCACGATCTTGCCCTCGAGTTTCCCGCGATCGCCATCATACACGGCGCGCCGATCCGCATCGGCGAGCACGTCATGTGCTGCAGTGATGCGCCGAAACGCATCAGCATTCCCGGTGCTCGCATTATCCGGAGCATACTCTTTTGCCAGGACGCGATACGCAGCCCGAATCACGCTATGCCGCGCACGGGGATGCACCTCGAGCGCAGCGTAGTGATCCAAAGCGACCGCGCTCGTCACAGGATCGCTCGTCACTGCCTTCCTCCTCTGTTCTCGCGCAGATACACCCTTTTTCCGGGTGGTCCGTCGCCGTGTCGTCGTTCGCGCCGATTTCGACCTGGTTCCCATGTGTTGTGAATGTGCACTACTGCGCTGACCGTACCCGCTTCCGCCGGCCTCGTCAACCCACCACCTCCGGTATACCAAAGCTCCGCACGCGACCCGATCCTGTTTGTCCAAAACCTCGTCAACACACCACCGGAGTCGCAGGGCGACTCCGGTGGTGTACACTTGCGCGTCACTCTCGGCTGATTCCTACAATTTCTGTTTCCGCTTCTCCTCGCGGACGAATTGGATCTGATCACCTACCTCCATCCCTTCGATGCCGCCAATCTTCATGCCGCACTCTTGGCCCACCACCACTTCTCGTATCTCTTCCTTTCCTGCCTGAAGTCCCAGGAGGCGGCCCTCCGCGATGACCTCGCCGCCGCGGAGCAACTTCGCTCGCACACCCTTCGCAAGGATGATTTTACCCGCGAGCACTTTGCAGCCCACCACTTGCCAACGTGGCTCCTTCCGGAACAATGCGAGAATTTGCGTGACGCCCAAATCTTCGCGGATGATTTCTTCCGGCAGCATCGCTTCGAGCGTGGAACGAATCTTCGCGAGAATCTCGTAAATAATTTTCTCCGTCGTGATCGGGACGTTCGCCTCTCGCGCGCGACGCAGAATCGGATCGAGCGCGTGCACTCCGAATCCAAAAATTTGTCCCTTTGCCGCTTCTGCCTGTGCAATGTCCGCTTCCGTGATGTTGCCGAGACCGCGGCCAATGATTTGCACGCGCGCAATCGACCCACCGATCTTCTCCACCTCATTGCACACCGCTTCGAGCGAACCAAGCATGTCGGCGCGCACCACAATCGGCAACACCACTGCCGGCGGCGTGGCGGACTCTGTGGTGGTGGACGACGACACCACGATCGGCGTCGACATCCCGCTCGTCGCGCGCACCACTTTGCGCTTCGCTGCAGTGAGCTCACTCTGATGCTTTGCGACCGTCACAATATCGCCCACCTCGGGCAGCACTTTGAATCCCAAAATACGAACCGGCGTCGACGGCGGCGCCGCATCGAGAAGTTCGCCACGATAATCGCGCATCGCGCGCACCTTCCCCGCGAATGCGCCGTCCAAACCGAGGACGTCTCCGGCGCGCAACGTTCCTTTCTGCACGAGCAGCGTGGCCACGGGACCCTCCTGCTTATCGAGATGGGACTCCACGGTGGCAGCCTCAACAGGTGCCTCCGGATCTGCCTGCAACCGCTCGCGCTCCACATCCGCAACCAGCAGGATCATCTCCAAGAGTCGCTCCACCCCATCGCCCGTTTTCGCCGACACAGGCACAAATGGCGTCTTCCCGCCCCACTCCTCGGAAAGCACACCGAGCGCACCAAGTTCCTGCCGCACACGCTCCGGATTCGCATCCGATTTATCAATCTTATTCATGGCGACCACGAACGGCAGCTTTGCTGCCTGAATGATCTTCAACGCTTCCTTCGTCTGCGGCTGCACGCCGTCATCCGCCGCAACCACGAGGATACCAATGTCGGCAACCCGCGCGCCTCGCGAACGCATGGTCGTGAACGCTTCATGTCCAGGAGTATCGATGAACGTGATCGGCTTCCCCTGCTGCATCGTTTGATATGCGCCGATATGCTGCGTGATGCCCCCCGCCTCACCAGCGGCCACCCGCGCGGAACGAATCCGATCGAGGAGCGACGTCTTCCCGTGGTCGACGTGCCCGAGCACCACCACCACTGGCGCACGTAGGGCGCCGGCTGTTCCCGATGGAGCAGATGCCTCTGTGGCGGGCGTCGGCTTCGCCGCTTCCCGCTCCACCTCTACCGGAGCCGCTGCGCTCGCGGAGGGACGGAACCCCAAATCCTCCGCAATAATTGCGGCGGTCGCGTAGTCGATCGGCTCATTCATGTTCGCGAGGATTCCGTTCCGCAGCAGCTCCTGCAGCACCTCCGATACCGGCATGTGGAGCAACGCCGCAAAATCCCGAACATTGATGATGGCGGGAAGTGTCACCTCCCGCGCGGTTCCCTCCGCCACTGCACGTCGCCGCTGCTTCCGCTCTTCCTCATCGCGCTCCTTTTCCTTCCGGCGTTGGTACTCCCGCCGAATGCGCGGCCACTGCTTCAAAAATCGCTGCGCAAGTTGATCGTCAATTTTGATCGCACGGCGACCAATATCAAAACCAAACTGCGGCAGGAGCTCATAGAGCTCCTGCGGGGGGAGATTGATACGGCGTGCGAGTTCGGAAACGTTCATAGCAGCGAGCGTCGGTAATACTCTCCACGGTACCCGCGATGTTTCCGCTCAGTCAAGCGATGACATACGAAATTTCGGTCGTATTCCGTTTTCCTTGCCCGTCAACCACGCACCCGAGATACTGCCGCAACGGCTCAGTTGCGCCGTTCCCCTGTTCTTGTCCCGCCAATATCTGCATGCTACGCTTCGATGCGAAGGGCCTCTCTGCCCTCCTCTGTTAATGGATCCCACGAACACTCCAACGCGTCGTCCAAGAAGACCTATCGCATGTTGCACGCGCACGTACTCGAAGTGCTGATCGCTCTGCGCTCACCGGATATCGCTCCGGTGGAGCTTGTACCGTTATCGATTCCCTCACTCATCGGTGAGGACGCGTGATCTCGTACATCATTCGGGACTGGAGACGCCTCGTCCGGAGCCTCGTGGGCATTGTATGCCCGAGGTATTGATGATTGTGATTGGTGGTGCCGCCATTTTAGTGAGCGGCGCCGCGATGGGGTACGCGTATCGCCACCTGATGGCTGCGCGGCGCGTATCTGCGGCGGAGCGTCGCGCCGAAGAAATTCTCCAAGACGCAAAGCGTCGGGAGCATGACTTCCTCCTCAAGGCAAAGGAAAAAGGACTCAAAATCGTGGATGACGCGAAGCGCGAGGAAACCGAGCGCCGCCGCGAACTCTCCGCGATGCAGCAACGACTCGAAAAACGAGAAACACTGTTCGATCAGAAACTGATCGAATTGCAAGAGCAGCAATCTCGCGTGGAGGAACAACGCACGAAATTAGAGGAAGCGAAACGCGCCATCGAGTCCCTCCGTGACGCCGAGATCAAGAAGCTCGAAGAAATCGCACAGCTCCCGCGAGACGCCGCACAGGAGCGACTCCTCGCACGCGTGGCCGAAGACACTCGTGACTCACTCACGGCGCGCCTCCGAAAACTCGAGCAGGAAAATGCGGAGGAAATCGAACGAAAGGCGCGAACGATTCTCTCGACCGCCATCCAACGACTCGCCTCTTCCCATTCGGTCGAAACGACCACATCGAGCGTGACCCTCCCCTCTGATGACATGAAGGGACGCATCATCGGCAAGGAGGGACGCAACATCAAGGCGATCGAGCAACTGACCGGCTGCGAAATCATCGTGGACGAAACGCCGATGACGATCACGATCTCGGGATTCTCTCCGATTCGCCGGCAAGTAGCGAAACGCGCCATTGAGGACCTCATTCAGGATGGCCGCATCCATCCGGGACGTGTCGAGGAAGCAGTAGAAAATGCGAAGAAGGAACTTGCAACGGATGTCCGGAAGGCGGGCGAAGACGCGCTCTTCCAACTCGGCATCACGGGCATCGATCCGAAACTCGTCCAGGTACTCGGCCGCCTGAAGTACCGCACGAGCTACGGGCAGAACGTACTCCTCCACTCGATCGAGGTAGCCAACCTGGCCGGCCTCATGGCCGTGGAACTCGGTCAAAATGTCGCCGACGCGAAACGCGGCGGACTCTTCCACGACATCGGAAAATCCGTAGATCACGATATTCCGGGAACGCACATCGAGATCGGTTACAATATCCTCAAAAAATTCGGGATGTCCGAGGAGGTGTGCTACGCTCCCATCGCCCATCATGAGGATAAGCCGACGACGGTGGTCGGATGCATCGTGAAGGCCGCTGACGCCATCTCGGGCGCACGGCCCGGTGCACGAAAAGATAGCTACGAGGATTACCTCAAACGCCTGGAGGAACTCGAACGGGTCGCCGTCTCCTTCGAGGGCGTGGACAAAGCGTACGCCATCCAGGCCGGGCGCGAGGTGCGTGTCTTCTTCTCCCCGCAAAAGATGGACGATCTCACGATGTATCGCACCGCCAAGGAGATTGCGAAAAAAATCGAACAGGAACTCACCTACCCCGGAGAAATCAAAGTCACCGCCATCCGGGAGACCCGCGCCATCGAATACGCCCGATGATTCTTCCCTCTTCCTCCTGTGCGCTTCCTCATCTTCGGTGATGTCGTTGGAAAAATTGGTCGACAAGCACTCGCGCGCGTGCTGCCGGAACTGCGCCAGCAATACCAGCCAGACGTGGTGCTTGCGAATGGCGAAAACCTCGCGCACGGCCTCGGCATGACCGAGAAGACACTCGCCGATGTGCTCGACGCGGGTGTGACGCTGCTCACGGGCGGCAATCACGTCTGGGACAAGCCCGAGGGCATCGAACTCATGCGCCGACCCGATGCCCGAATCATCCGCCCCGCCAACTATCCGCCAGGTGCTCCGGGAGTGGGGTGGAAAACACTGTCCGTTGACGGGAAAACAGTGCTTGTGGTAAATTTGCTCGGGAGGGTATTCATGAAGGACCTCGTGGATAATCCGTTCCGCACCTTCGACTCGATCGTGACGGAGCATCCCGCGGACGTGGTGATTGTGGATTTTCACGGAGAAGCATCTTCCGAACGAAATGCATTCGGTTGGTACGCGGATGGTCGCGCGACGATCATCTACGGCACCCACACGCACATTCCGACGGCTGATGCCCGCATCCTGCCACAGGGCACCGCGTTCGTGACAGACGTAGGCATGACCGGCGCGCGCGACTCGGTGATCGGCGTGGATCCCGCCACCTCCATTCCGCAATTCGTGACCGCCATACCACAACGGTACGTGTGGCCGGAAACGGGTCCGGCATGGGTACATGCGATGCTCGTGGATGTGGATCCGCTCGCACATCGCGCCGTCGCAGTGGAACGTCTGCATCGAGAGGTCACTATTTCCTAGCAATTAATTGTGCACGAATGATGGAAGTATTACATGGTCGAATTTCTGATCGTCCATGCAATACCCGCCATTGATTCGTCATTGTATGAACAAGGCCGAGCTGGTCGACATCGTTGCTTCGAAGATCGGACTTTCGAAGAAGCAGGGCGAGGACACCGTCAATCTCATTTTTGATACGATCATCTCCGTCCTGAAGTCCGGCGGCGAGGTGACGATCACCGGATTCGGCACCTTCGAGTCCCGCGAGCGCAAGGGCCGCATGGGTGTGAACCCCCGCAACCCGACCGAGAAAATCCAGATCCCCTCCGTCCGCGTCCCCAAGTTCAAGGCAGGCAAGACCCTCAAGGACGCCCTCCGCGTCTAAAGAGTGGCGCACCCATACAAAACACCCGGGCAATGCCCGGGTGTTTTGTATGCAAAGTTCATTTTTTGGTGCGCCCCGCGGACTCCATCCTGATCCGAGCGCAGCGACCGGAGTATGTGAGGAAGAAGGGCTTTGCCCGACCCCACATACGGAGGGAGCAAGCGACCGAATGGCTGATTCGACCGAAAGGAGGGAGTGGGCCCACAGGCGAACCGGGAGGTTCGTCCCGTGATTCTGGTGGGTCGCCCGGGGCTCGAACCCGGAACCTTATCCTTAAGAGGGATTTGCTCTACCAGTTGAGCTAGCGACCCGTGCACTCTTCCATTCATGCAGGACGTTTATTCACACGTCAATCGTCGTGGGATCCAGCTCCTCTGCTACATACTAATGGTCGCCCGATGTCGAGTTTGCATTCCCGCAACCACTCACACACCTACCGTCGGTGTCCGCGGTCGCATATCGACCGTCACTAACGCAGGATTCGTCTCGAATCGCTCCACTCCGGACATAGCTCGAGCAATAAGGACGCGATCCAGCTCCCACAGCGGCAGCGCCAGTGCCTCCATTGGCGTGCACCATCCCCAACTCCGTTTATTCGCCGCCTCCATCACTTGCGGTTCCCCACCTGCCCAATAGGACTGAAACCAAATACTCACGTAGCTCCGCTGCTTATCTGCTCGAAAAAAATCGAACGCACACAAAAAGGTCACGCGATCAATCGCCACGCCTGCCTCCTCCCGTGCCTCCCGCTGCACCGCCTCCATGAGCGATTCTCCCGGATCCCAATGACCGCCCGGCATCGCGTAAATCGAATCTCTGGTCGCCGGATCATGCCCAAGTCCGAGCAGCAGCCGTTCCCGCCGCTCATCCTGCCAAATCACCGCCGCAACCCCCACGCCGGGCTTTTGTGGATCGGGAATCATAGAGCAAAATTCCTTGCTTCAGGAAATCAGTAGCCTCCGCACCCGATTCCAATAGAGACCCAAAAAATGCACCACCCCAATTCCGAGGGATATCAACGACGACACGATATCGAATCCACTGATCAACAAAAACAGTCCACTCACGCTCATGAGGCCGCGCAGCGAGTATATTGCCGCAATGGCGAAGACGACCCAATGGACGAAGGGCAGCCGAAGTCCCTTCACCACCCCTGCCGCCGCGAGCGCGTAACCGCCAAACGCCACAAACACTCCGACGAGACCAAGCGTGAGCACCGCCGGAATCACCGAACCCCGCTCCGCCATGGAAACCATCTGCTCCCCGGCTCCAAAATACCGATACGCCGGTGCTCCAAAAAATATGATCACGACATGAAGCAACGCAACGCCAAAACTCAGCACAGCCCCACCAATCAGTAGCGGCACGTTCATGCCCGTTTCAGTACGAAAATTTCTGCGCTTCTCACTGTACCCATCCAACCCGAGTGCCGCCGAGGACGCGTTCGGGAAAGAAGACAGGCCGACCCTTGTGTCGTCTCGAGGAGCGCTGGGCGACGAGAGATCTCACATGCCCCATGTGTGGTGTGAGGTCCCTCGCGGACTCGGGATGGTGCCGGACACCAGCTTTCATGCCGACCCCGAATGCGCCCGCAGGCAAGCGACCGCATGGTCGTTTCGACCGGCAGAAGGGAAAGGGTCCATAGGAAAACCGGCTTGCCCCGCGAAGCTCCGCTCAGGAGCGGAGTGGGGGAGGTTTGCCTATGCTGTATTTGCGCCCGGAGGGATTCGAACCCCCAAGAGCAGCTCCGAAGGCTGCCGTGATATCCATTTCACCACGGGCGCATGGCGCGCCGGAGCGCGCGAACCTACACCCACCCCTTCGCCTTGAGTGCATTTTCTGCGGCATCCATCTGCGCCTCCTGCTTGGATGATCCCCCGCCGCTCGCCACGAGATCGCGGCCCAGGAAGATGCCGACCGTGAATCGCTTTGCATGATCCGGACCAACCTCCTCGAGCACCTTGTAGTTCGGCGTGATGCCCAATCGTTCCTGCGCAATCTCCTGAAACCGTGACTTTGCATCGATGTACAGGTGATTCGCGAGAATGTGCGGCAATCGCGGCAAGAGCACGCGGCTCAAGAAAGCTTTCGCCTTGCGCATGCCCTGATCGAGGTAGAGTGCACCGACGACCGACTCGCATGCATTCGCAAGAATGTACTGCCGTGCCTTTCCCGTTTCCTTTGCCTCGCCTCGGGAGAGGAGGAGATACGGCTCGACGCCCAATTCCCGAGCAACTTCCGAAAGCATCTTCGCATTCACGAGACTCGCGCGCCAATTCGTCAGCTCCCCTTCGGGGTTGTCGTAATTGCGGTAGAGATATTCCGTGACGACCAACTCGATCACCGCGTCGCCGAGAAACTCGAGACGCTCATTGTGCCCCAAGGGAAAATTCGGATGCTCATTGAGATATGAGCGATGCGTGAGCGCCTGCAGGAGTAAGTCGCGATTTTCAAACGTCGCACCCAACTGCTGCTCCAATCCACTGAGATCGGTCATGCACCAAGGATGACGAAGAGTGAATACGGAATGTCGTCACCACGAATTCCGCATTCACTATCCGCCATGCACGTGAGAATTACGAGACCTCTGCAAAAATCGCTTTCGCGCCAGGGACGTGATGTTCGAGCGAGCTGCGCGACGCAGACCCGAGCGATATCCAGCGGATCTCGTGAGCGGTCGAGGAACGCAGCGCAGCCGAACAGCGCGTTCCTGGCGCGAATCTGGATTTTTGCAGAGGTCTCTTACATTACGCTGTGGTATCCGTCGCGGGTTCCTCCGGAGGCACCACATCAGCACCAGCACTATCCCCCTCCACTGCTCGCGACACCTCCTCCACCGGAGACTCCCCGCGCTCTTCCGTCCCCTGTTCTTCCGCCGGCGGTTCCGTCACCTCGCCCTTATCGAGCATGTCCTTATAAATCGCGCCCAGTACGCCATTCACGAATCGGCCGGACGCATCTCCGCCGAAGGTCTTCGCCAGCTCGATCGCCTCATTGATAGCCACCTTCGGGGGAACGCCGCCGCCGGCATACTTGAGCTCGAAAATGCCGAGACGAATGACGCTCCGGTCCACATTCGTGATCTGCTCCAACGGCCAATGAGGCGCCCACTGCTGGATCAGCGCATCAATCGGTTCCAGGTGCTCCGCCACGCCCTTCGTCACCTCAAATGCGAAGGCCACGTCATCGATACCAGGTGCAAATTCCTTCACATTCTCCGTCACCATCGCCGGAAGCGCGCCCTCGGGTCGACCATTGAAATCCCACTGAAACAGGGACTGCATGGCAACAGTGCGGAGGAGGTGGCGGTTGGCCATACGCGGACGAGCGAACTAAAGGGCTAAAGAACTCAAAAACGGAAACACACGATGGCCAGGGAGCATGCTATGCCTTCTTATGCTTCGCCGCTTTCGTTTCCACAAGCTTCTGCTTGCCCGCAACCACCTGTCGACCGGCATACCACCCACAGGACAAGCAGGCGTGGTGCGGCAATACCGGCTTCTGGCAGTGCGCGCATGCAGCGAGATTTTGCTTCTTTAAGGCAAAATGAGAGGCACGGCGGCGCTTATGCGAGGAGGTGCGTCGATGTCCAGGAAGTCCCATATCCAAAAAAGTGAAGTCGATTGCGGTTACTCAGGTCTAGGGTAGTAGAAAACCCATCACACGGTCAACCGCTGGTGTTTTTATCGTGCCATGAATAGCGATATCCGACAATTCCGCATACGCTCTGTTGACCATCAGCACCGCCCCTGGTATGCTCTCCGCGCACATTCCCAATCCAAAAAGGAGGACGCGATGTCGATCGGAACAATCATAAGCGCCTGCATCGCGTGCGGCATACTATCGGCTTGCACCGTAACCGGCATCGATTACTGTGACGAGGGCGCGCGACTGGTGCGCACCCCGGGGCGCGAGCAGGAGGGGGCCACCCTCATTCGCGATCACTGCACGCCGGATGAGGCGGCGACCATTTGTGCGGAAACGTGGCACGACGTCGTCCCACCACGAGAAGGCATCGACGCCGACAGTGTATGGTTCCGGCTCGCCGTGGATTTCGCATGCAGCGTTGGCGCATTTCCCGCGCAAGATGGATCCCTCATCACCGGCACCAGTGCCACCGGCATTCCGCGCACCGTCCACGATCTCCTCGAAGACGCACGACGACTCGTCGCACGTGGCACCCAAGGATCATCATAATCGGGAGAAGACATGCGTACCGCGCTCCTCTGCATTTCCTATTGGATCAGCACATTGCTCCTGATCACCATCTCCGGATGGTGCGCATGGAAGTGGCGACGCCGTTTTCGCCCAGAAGCACTCCTCGTGATTTTCGTGAGCGCGGCAATGCTCATGACGTACGGATTCACCCGCTGCACGGGAGCAACACTTCCCCCGATCGAGCTCATCCCACTCACGCTCGGTGCGATTGCGGGCGCGCTGATCTACTGGTACCTGATCCATCCACGCACATCTTCCCGATCCCCACACTCAAAGGAGCAGCCATGAACACACCTCAACTCGAGATCGGTCGGTATCGCATCGTCATGCCGAGTCGCAAGCAAGCCGGCGTAGTCTTCGGTCACATCCTGCCCACCCATGCGTCGAATGATGCGGTGCTCCAGCGATTCCGCGAGCTCCAGAAGCGTGCGCAGCGCCATCCACACCTCGCGTCGCCCGTACTCGAACTCCTCACCGAAGACGGCCCGCGGCCGGTGACCGATATCCGGTGCTAGCGCTGCACATCGCAACGCGCTCAGCGGGTCATGAGCCGATATCTACAAACGCACCAAAAAAGAGGAACGCCATGCACGATCGTACGAATGATGCAGCAAACGCGATACACGAAACCGTCAATCTCGTTCTGGCCAAAATCGAGCAACACCAGGAGCTCTACCGCGCACTTCCGCCGGATCATCCGGATCACGGTAAAATCGAGTGGTGCTGCGCACAACTCTTCGATCTCTGCGTGTGCTACGCGAGGCGACTCCCCGAATCGGACCTCACCAGAATCGTGGATCGCCTCCGAAAAATCGACCGCGCGCTGCTCACCGAGGCAGCAGACCCCCAACGTCCGACGATCAATCCCGTCCACACCATGCTCTTCATGAAACGTCTCTGGGGAGGCGCGCCGCTCTTCGAGGACGATGGCCCCAAGGAGAACGCATGACCAACGCCCATAACAAACTCAGTGCACACGCAGCTCGTGCGATGTCGCACAAGGGCACCGATGAGCCGATCTCCGTCCTGGTCACCGTTCGATCGAGTGCCACGGAGCAATTGCTCACCGAGGCCATCCGCAGCGCCGACGGCAGTCTCCGACGCTTCCTCCGAGAGGCGCGCCAAGCCATCATCTGCGTCCCTGCCGGAAAACTCACGGCGCTCGCCGCACTCGACGACATCGTCAGCGTCGAATACGAACTCGACCCGGACGCAGAGGGACCGACGCCGCCCCTGCTGTGATGCTCAGAATTCGTTTCCCCCAGCTCCCATCCTCCATTGAGGGTGGGAGCATTCGTATATGCGTCACACACTACACGAACTTCTTACAAAGGCCGGCACACGCCCGCAGTGGGGCCGAAACTTGACTTTTGGCCTTATTCACGCTAATCTTCATGCGATATTCAAACACAAACCCAAATGGAGGTCTGCCTTGGCTGAAGCAAACTCGAAGAAACCGCTGGCCGTACTGCTCCTAGAACGCATCAACCAGAGAATAGATTGGCTCAACGAGTCGATACTGCATGGCCGTGGAAGTCCATCCGCATTTGATTTCGTGCGTGATAGCATACAGGCGGACTTCGCGCTCCTCGTGCAGGCGTCGGACTTCACCACCGAAACGATGCGCGGCCACGAAGGCCTCGTCCGCGCCGTGATTCGAAACCTGTACGCAAGACACTTCAATGGGGAAGCGCGCCACCTCGAAACGCTGTTCCCGGAAGTGTAACCACACGCACCCCGCCGACTCGGCTGGGTGCGGTTTCTTTTCCCGTCTGGTCATTGCGGGTCCGCGAAGCCACGACAGAACAGAACGGAGCAACGCACGATCCGGCATATGTCACGGTGAGGCTGTGATGTGAGATCCTTCGCTTCGCTCAGGATGGCGAGCAGAAGAAAGACAGGATGGCGAACAAAAGTATGGAGGACATGCAGAGAGTCGACGGCAGTACGGGATCACCGCTCCACGTCACATCATCCCATTTCGCCATGCCGCCACATCACCCTCCCCGCCATCCTGCCATACTACCCCCCTTCGTCACCCTGCCACACCATTCCCTTCCGCCATCCCGCCACATCACCCCCTTCGCCATCCTGAGCGAAGCGAAGGATCTCACCCATGGGAACTACGATGTTCCGGCGTTTGCACGTATCATTCCGTGAGATCCTTCGGCCTTGCCTCAGGATGGCGAAGGGTAGTATCACGGTCACCGAATAATCTCCTCCCAAAGATCTCGTAATGTCGCATTGGTCTCTTGTACCAGGTCCAATTTTCGTTTTCTCGTCCACCCCTTCAGCGCCTTCTCCCGAGCGAGCGCCTCGTATGCGGTCGTGTACTGCTCGTAATACACAAGACGATCGCAACGATACTTTTTCGTGAATCCGTCGACCGTTCCCATGCGATGTTCGTGGATACGACGCACGAGATCATTGGTCATACCAATATAGAGCACCGTCCGCGCCGCATTGGTGAGCATGTAGACGTAGTACGCACGATCCGTCATATGCCATGGCGAGGCCATCATGTGAGATCCTTCGCTTCGCTCAGGATGGCGAACAGGGGAAAGACAGGATGGTGAGCAGGGGAAAGACAGGATGGTGAGCAGAGGAAAGACAGGATGGTGAAGGGGGGATATGGCAAGACGGCGAGCAGAAGAAAGACGGGATGGCGAGCAGGGGAAGGACAAGATCGCGAGCAAAAACGGGAACGATGCCGAGCTCGATCGCATTGCACATCATCATCTCGCCATCCTGAGGCGAAGCCGAAGGATCTCTCCCGCCAATATCGTGATGCTCTTTTGTTTGCGTGTGCTGTGGGGTGAGATCCTTCGCTTCGCTCAGGATGGCGAACAGAGGAAAGACAGGATGGTGAGCAGAAGAAAGACGGGATGGCGAGCAGAATAAAGGCAGGATGGCGAACAGGAGAAAGACGGGGTGGCGATCGCGGGACAGAAAGAATGGCAAGCAGAGGCAGGACGGGGCAGCGAGCAGAGGCAAGGCAGGATATCGAGCAGAAGAAAGATGCGCACCAAGCGGGGCAGCAAAGCGGAGCCCCGGTTGGGGCTCCGCTTTGGGGATCACACGTACGTTACGCTCGCCACTTCGTCGTCTTCTTCCTTGAACCGCATCACGCGGACGCCCTGCGTCGCGCGGCCGAGGACGGAAATTTGCTTATACGGAAGACGAATAACCTGACCCTTCGCGGAGACCACGATGAGGTCTTCCGGGGGCGCCTTGCGGTTCATGACGAATGCGGTAGTCACCGATCCCGTCTTGTCCGTCACCTCCGCCGTCTTGATACCGGATCCGCCGCGTCCTTGGGTTCGGTACTGTCCGAGTGAGGTGCGCTTCCCATACCCGCGATCCATAATCACGAGCACCTCGGAATTTTCTGCAGCACTCTTCCCTACCACATCCATCCCCACCACCGCATCGTTCGCGCGGGTGAGCTTCATGCCA
The DNA here is from genome assembly GCA_016188355.1 of Candidatus Uhrbacteria bacterium. Classification (GTDB taxonomy): domain Bacteria; phylum Patescibacteriota; class Patescibacteriia; order JACPHY01; family JACPHY01; genus JACPHY01. Next base: position 54,302 of record JACPHY010000011.1, on the reverse strand, counting down.
CGCACGCCAGCAGAAACACGGCCCATGGGGCGCACATCTTTTTCCTTGAAGAGAATCGCTTGTCCCTGACGCGACACGAGGAGCACTTCATCATGCCCCGTGGAGGGCTTCACGTATTCGAGGAGATCATCGCCGCGCAGCTTGATCGCAATGAGCCCGGAACGACGCACGTTTTCGAACGATGCCCGGTCCACCTTCTTCACGACCCCCTGTCGCGTCGCCATGACGAGGTACTTCTCCTCTTTGCCAAGATCAGACAGCGGGAGAATGGCCGACATCTTCTCTGCGGGAGACAGGTTGAGGAAGTTCACGAGCGCCTGACCCTTCGAGGTGCGACTCGCCTCTGGAATATCGTACGCCTTCAACTGGAAACAGCGGCCGCGCGTCGTGAAGAAGAGGACATCCGCATGCGTCATGGTCGCAAAGAGGTAATCCACCACATCCTCCTCCTTCGTCGTGAGCCCAATGACGCCCTTCCCACCTCGTCCCTGCGTTTTGAACGTATCTGGCGGCACCCGCTTCAGATACCCGTCGCGCGTCACCATGACGATTGCGGGCACATTCGGAATGAGGTCCTCCTGCTTGAACTCCTTCACCCCCTGCACGCGCACTTCCGTACGACGTGGGGATCCGAATTTTGCACGGAGCTCTCTGGTCTCCTCCTTGATAACACCCAAAATACGCGATTCCGATTTCAAAATAGATTCGAGCTCCTTAATGAGTGCGAGCTTGTCCTTGAGCTCCATTTCCACCTTGATGCGTTCGAGGTTCGCGAGCTGCGAGAGCCGCATGTCGAGAATCGCGTTCGTCTGCGGCTCCGTGAGTCGAAACTTCCGGATGAGGTTCACGCGCGCCTCATCGCGATCCTGCGACTTCTTAATCGTCGCAATGATGTCGTCGATGTGGAGAATGGCGATCTGCAATCCCTCAAGAATATGCGCCCGCTCCTTTGCGCGCGTCAGATCGTACTGCGTGCGACGACGAATCACCTCACGTCGGTGTTTCAAGAACTCCTCGAGCACACCCTTCAGCGTGAGAATGCGCGGCTGAATCCCATCGACGATCGCCAGCATGTTCACGTGAAATGTCGTCTGGAGCTCGGTCGAGTGATACAGGCGATTGAGCACTTTCTTGGGATACGCATCTTTTTTGAGATCGATGACGACCCGCACCTCGCCCTTCGATGACTCGTCCCGGAGGTCGCGAATACCCTCAATCTTCTTCTCTTGCACGAGGTGCGCAATATGCTCGAGGAGCGTCGCCTTATTCACCGCGTACGGAATCTCGGTGACCACAATCTGCGTCCCCTTCCCCTCTTCCACGATCTCCGCCTTCGCTCGGGTAACAATCGATCCCCGTCCCGTCGCGTATGCTTGGGTAATCTCCGTTTGATCGAAAATAGTGCCGCCGGTCGGAAAGTCCGGCCCCTTCACGAACTGCAGAAGATCCTCCACGGATGCGTCCGGATGCTCAATCACATGCATGAGCGCATCACACACTTCGCCGAGATTGTGCGGCGGGATCGAGGTCGCCATACCCACCGCGATACCCACGGTGCCATTCACGAGCAAATTAGGTACGAGCGCCGGGAGCACCGTCGGCTCCTCATGCGTGGCATCGTAGTTGGGGATGAACGGCACGGTCTCCTTCTCAATATCGCGCAGCAGCTCTTCCGCAAGGGACGCGAGCTTTGCCTCCGTGTACCGCATGGCGGCGGCGGCGTCACCATCCATGGAACCGAAGTTCCCTTGCCCAGAAATGAGGAGATCGCGCATGGCAAAATCTTGTGCCATGCGCACGAGGGCGTCGTACACCGCGGTGTCCCCATGGGGATGGTATTTGCCGAGCACCTCACCGACGATCGCCGCGGACTTTCGGAACTTCGCATTCGACCGAAGGCCCATTTGCCACATCGCGTAGAGAATGCGCCGATGCACCGGCTTCAATCCGTCACGCACATCGGGCAGCGCGCGACTCACGATGACCGACATCGCATAATCGAGATACGATGTCTCCATCTCACGGGTAATAGACATGGGCTCGACCGTACCAATCGAGCGCGGAGCCTCCGGATCCTGACGAGATCCGGAACGGGAGGCAGTACGTTTGATGAGTTTCGCCATGCGAATCGATACAAATTACGGAATCGTTGTTCCTTGCACAGCATCCGAAGGTGTCGCTGCGGGGACCGCATTCGTGAGCGGCGCGCTCGGCTCCGGAGTGATCACGCCATCGCTCCCGGCAGTCGTGGTGGGCGTCGGTGCCCGCACTCGCTGCGCCGCGTCCGTGAAACTTCGCACCGCCGAGGTGAATCGATGGGAAATCTCTTCGGTGAACCCACGACTCCTGCCCCATTCCACCTGCGGCGCAAGCACATGCCGACGAAAGAGCACCGCCCATGCGATCCCGATGAGCGCCGCCGCTGCCACCACGAGCACGATGAGCTGACGTCGGGGATGCATGCACGAATCAATCAACCGCGAGCACCCGAACCCACATCTCGTCCGTCGGGAGCTCTTTCTTCACCACGCGGAGCTTTTCCTCTGGAGATTTTGCCGAGCACCCCATCTCCTTGCAAAACGCGTCAATACTCTCGTACGGCAATGACAGCCCGGGAGCGCGATATTGGATCGGAATGACGAGCCGCGGCTCCACCTGCTCGATCACTGCCGATGCCTGCTTCGCATTCAGGACGCCGTTCCCGCCCACCGGAACCGTGAGCACATCCACTTCCCCGAGCCGCTCAATCATCGCGGCGTCCAATGGCACCGCGCAGTTGCCGAGATGGCCAATCGAAAGTCCTTCCGCTGCGATCCGATAGATCGTGGTCGCGCCAGCCGGGAATCCGGTCACCGATACCCCATGTACCTCATATTCCCCCGGCCCGCGCACCACAAACGGACCCTCCCCGAATTCGGGCAGTGTACCCGCCGTTGCGCACACGAGATGCACCGCGGAGGGACGAATCGGTTTCAATCCAGTCACCTTCACGTCATACGGATCGAGGAGCACCGCAAATTCCCCCGCATCGTGCTTCCCGGTCAACCGAATACACGCATCTCCGTGATATGCGATGAGCATAGAGACCTCTGCGAAAATCGCTTTCGTTCCAGGGACGTGATGTTCGAGCGATAACCATTACAAGCCGCGGGGCGATGCCCCGCGAATACTCATATGGTACCGATTCGGGGAACCATTAACAACTCTGCGGAAAGGAGCGATGATTCGGCCAGCCGCTTGCGGCGGTTTCCTTCGCTGCAAGCACACCGACGCCACGGGCGGTCCCACCGCGACGCCGCACATACGTAACGACGAGCACCACCAATAGGAAACACCCTCGGCACTGCCGAGGGTGTTCGCACGTTCTATGACCGAGTCGATGCGGTCGCGTCCTGCGCCGGAACCGCCGATGGATTCGCGCGCTCCGGGTTGAACGCCAATCCGGACTCGATCGTCCGCAGTTCTTCGGCGACTTTGGCGAGCACTCGTTCATCCTCGAGTGCGCTCGCAGGATTGGTGATACCTCCTGGGAGCGCCGGTGACGCAATGTCCACACGCAGCTCTTCGAGCAACGCAGCAAGGCCCGTGCCACTCGCCTCTCCGGTGACGTGTTGCTTCCGCAGCGCTTCCGCACGCTGCACGCGCTCATGCACGTTCCAGAAATTCACCATCGCACGATCCAATAGCCCACGCGCATGATCGATGAAGGTGAAGTACGCGTCCTCTGCAGGCGCATCCGCCGTCACCAACTCATCATCCAGCGCCTGACGCCACGAGCGGTACTGCGCCACATGCCGTGCGTATTCGTGCACCGCATCCACGATGAGCTGCGCGCGACGGGCAAGCGGATCATTCGCCACTTCCCGCTCGCACTCGCGACGCTTTTCGGATCGCCGTCTCGCTACTTCCGAAAATCGCATGCCGTACACCAATATCAACGCGAGAAACGAAACGCCGAACACCTTGGGCGCCACCACCGTCGCCGGGAACCAGGTGAATGCTTCCCGGTGATCTACCGGAATACCCACCAACATGCCCAACAACCCCACCAGGGCACTACCGATCGTCACGATCACGAGGAGCCAATGCAGCCATTCTCCCGGGAGCGACATCTGACCCACTACCGTATCAATGCGCCGCACCCGCTCTTGCTGCAACCACTCAGCAACACGGCTCACCGCGTTCACCGCATCGTCATACTTCTTCGGCAATGCACGCATGACCACAGCCTCCTTTCACAAGGAACAAAACCGGAATCCGACGAAACCATATTATAAATCCGTCCCCGCGTCAAGCCATTGACCTCCTCCCCCATCCGGCGTTATGGTGCCCGCAGCATCCTTCACAACGCACCCGAAAGAAGAGGAGCGGCCATGCAGATCAACACCGCGTACGATGCGAACGGCACCACGCAACCCATCCCGCAGTTCGTCTCCAACTATTGCCCCATTCCGTACGGCAGAATCAAGGTCGTTTGCGGATCGCTCACCGCGCTCGTCATTGCGGTGGCCATGCCCGTTGCCTGGCTCGCGGAGGAACCGATCATCACGCACCTCCCGTTCTGGATGACGATCGGCATCGGCATCGTGCTCGGCATGATCGCGCTCTTCCGGATCGCCCAATGCGCCGAGAAGGAATCGCACCGCGGACCACTCGCATACCTTGCCGCGGTCTACCGTCACAACCACATCGGCTACGAGGTCACCGCATGGGGCGTCCCCAGAAAGGACACCGTCACGCAGTACGAATCCGTCGAATACCACGGCATCGTGCATCCCCCCCGGTTCCGTGGAAAAGCACTCCAGCACGTGACCCCCGGCCGCTGCGCGATCACCATCGCGCTCGGTGGTCGCCATACCGCATCGCTCCTCACCTACCAGGGCGTCCCCGTCCCTGACTGGACGATCGCGCGCAATCTCCAGCGACACTACCGCATCGAGGACCTTCTCCTCACGGATTGCCATGGACACTCCCTGCCCCTGTCCGCCGAATCCCTGCTCCGCGAATTCGATGACCATATCGAGCGTGATCAGCAAATCCGTTTGCGCAGCTTCCCCGACCACTCCAAACATCCCGACCGCGCACCGAGATTCCCGGACAACTGGGAGACCTTCTTCCGGGACATCGCCGATCGGCGATCGCGGCACGAGGAACGGTACCAGCAGGAACACGCGCGCAGCACGTTCCTCGAAAAGCGCGTCCAGGAACTCGAACGGAAGGCACCACAAAAACCCAGCGCTACCGCGAATTAGGCATTCACTCCACACCCCCTCCCTCAGCACCCCCAGCTCCGTGCTGGGGGTGTTCTTTGTTATGACGAATCGCATCCATTGGCCCCTCCCTTGCCAGTGCACTCGCAATCGCCTACGCTACCGACATCCTCATTCTTCTCGACGGGGTCATCCCCGCGGGGGCTTCTCCATCAATACGATCGATGGAGCGGCTATGCAGCGTATCGGATATGGATACTGCAGCAGCGCAACCAGCAGCGGCGGACGGATCGCCGTCCGAATTGGAAACCCTCCTCACCGAAAAGGGGCACCAAAAAATCCCGAAGGTCGGTGATATTGTCCACGGCATGGTCGTGGGCATTGGACGCAATGAAGTCAAAGTAGATCTCCCAGGATTCCGTACCGGCATTGTCCGAGGGCCGGAACTGTTGGATGCGTCCGGCATGACCTCCAACCTGAACGTGGGCGACCCCGTCGATGCGACCGTGCTCGACCTCGAAAACGAGCGCGGCATGCTCGAGCTCTCCTTCCGCGCGGCAGGACACCAGAAGGCATGGGGTTCGCTCGAGGAGCTGCGCCGCAACGGTACGGTGACGCCCGTCCGCGTGCTCGAAGCGAACAAGGGCGGACTCCTCGTGCAGTTCGGCAACGTGCAGGGGTTCCTCCCGGTTTCCCAGCTCTCGCCCGGTAATTACCCGCGCGTGGCAGGTGGCGATAAGCAGCGCATCCTGGAGAAGCTCAAATCGTTCGTCGGGAAGACCCTCGATGCAAAAATCATCGACGTGGATCCTCGCGAAGAAAAACTGATCGTTTCCGAGAAGGCGGCATGGGAAGAAACGCAGGCACAGGTCCTCGCGCAGTATCACCCGGGAGATGCGGTGGACGGCATCATCACCGCTATTGCGGACTTCGGCGCATTCGTACGGTTCCCTGCTCCCCCGGAAGGCGCGGAAGCAGCGGTCGACGAGAGTCACCTGGAGGGTCTCGTCCATATCTCCGAGCTCTCCTGGCAACGTGTCGACCAACCACGGGACGTCGTCAAGATGGGCGATCGCGTACGCGCGCAAATCCTCAACATCGAAGGATCCAAAATCTTCCTTTCGCTGAAGCGCCTGCACGATGATCCATGGGCAAAGGTGAGCGAGCGATACACGGTGGGCCAGCAGGTCCGAGGTCGCGTGGTGAAGGTGCAACCATTCGGACTCTTCGTGGAACTCGATCCGGACATCCACGGCTTGGCGCACATCTCGGAACTTGGCGATCCGCCACCCACCAATCCTGAAGAAATTGCCCACGTGGGAGAAGAAATGGAATTCACCGTGATCTCTATTGATCCCAAGGAGCACCGCCTCGGACTCAGCAAGAAGCGGCCAACGACTCCGTCATAAGCGTGACACGGACGCTCCCCGCTCGCCCCGCCGCATGGCAGGGCGAGCTGGCGTTGACGGTCACTCCACGGTACTCTGGGAGAAGGTGAATCGATTGTTTTTCGTATGCGCACTCCCCCGAAACATACCATCGCCATCCTCGTCGCCTTTTTTGCCATTCTCACGATCTTCAGCCTGTACAACGTTCCGCTTACGAAACCGGAGCGCATCGGTATTGATGCGCTCATCGGTCATGTCCGGGACGGAAAAGTGAAATCGATCGTCGTGGACGGCTCCACCCTGCACGTCACCCTCGAAAGCGGATCCATCGCGCTCGTCCGCAAGGAACCGGGCGTTGCCGTCCCGGAACTCTTTCGCAGCTACGGCTTGGAACCAAAAACGTACGAGCGCATTCCCCTGGAAGTGAAAGAGGAGGGCGGTATTGGGTACTGGATTTCCTCGCTCCTCCCCTTCCTCCTCCCCTTCCTCCTCATTGGCGGCTTCATCATGTACATGATGCGCCAAGTGCAGGGCGCGAACTCACGGGCGCTCATGTTCGGACAGGCGCGCGTGCGTGAGGCAGCAAAAGATGGCAAGCGCACGAAATTCTCCGATGTCGCGGGCGCAAAGGAAGCAAAAGCGGAACTGGAGGAGGTGGTGGAATTTTTGAAGCATCCAAAGAAGTTTACCGCACTCGGCGCGAAAATTCCGAAAGGCGTGCTCCTCATGGGACCGCCCGGAACCGGCAAAACGCTGCTCGCGCGCGCAGTGGCGGGCGAGGCGAATGTTCCCTTCCTCCACATGTCCGCATCAGAGTTCGTGGAGATGTTTGTGGGCGTCGGCGCCAGCCGCGTGCGCTCGCTCTTCCAGCGCGCAAAAAAAATCGCGCCGTGCATCGTCTTTGTGGATGAGTTGGATGCGGTCGGACGGCAACGCGGCGCAGGACTCGGCGGTGGCCACGATGAACGCGAGCAAACGCTGAACCAAATCCTCGTCGAAATGGACGGATTCGATGCAAACATTGGCATCGTGGTGCTCGGCGCAACGAACCGCCCCGACGTGCTTGATCCTGCACTACTCCGCCCAGGCCGTTTTGACCGCCGAGTCATGCTCGATCTTCCGGATATTCGCGACCGCGAAGAAATTCTGCACGTGCACCTCGAAGGAAAACCGGTGGCCACCGGCGTCGGCATCCGCCGTATCGCGGAACGGACGCCCGGATTCTCCGGCGCGGATCTCGCGAACCTCGTGAACGAGGCCGCGCTCCTCGCGGCACGGCGCGACAAAAAGCGCATTAGCATGACCGAGTTCCTCGAGTCGATCGAGAAAGTGCTCCTCGGTCCGGAACGTCGCAGTCGTATTTTCTCCGATCGGGAACGCAAAATCACCGCCTACCACGAAGGGGGGCACGCCCTCGTCGCACACGAACTCCCGCATACCGATCCGGTGCGCAAGGTGTCCATCATTTCGCGCGGACCCGCCGCAGGATACACCCTAAAGCTCCCACTCGAGGACAAACACTTCCGCACCCGCGCTGAATTCTTTGATGAGCTTGCCATGGCGCTCGGCGGATACGTGGCGGAACGAGAAGTATTCGGAGCAGATGAACTCACCACTGGCGCTTCAAATGACCTCCGCAATGCGACCCGTATTGCGCGCCGCCTCATCACGGAGTACGGGATGAGCGATGTGCTCGGTCCGCGGACATTCGGGGAGCGGGAGGAGATGATTTTCCTGGGGCGGGAAATAACCGAGCAACGGGATTACTCGGAAAAAATTGCGGAGGCAATCGACATGGAGCTCGACCGCATCATTCGAGAGGCCATGGAGCGGGCAACGCAGGTAGTTCGCGCACGGCGCACACAGCTCGATCGCATTGCCCAAGAACTCCTCGCTCAGGAAACCATTGAACAGGACGCCTTCGAGGCACTCTTCACGGAACACCCGCATCACTGGCGGGCAGCTCCAGGAAGTAACACCCCCGAGCGAGAGGCGACGCCCGCCACCGAGGCACCTGCGCCTACCGCAGAACCTCCGAGCGCATCGTGATCATCCCCATCTCGTGTGTCCGTCGCCTACCGATCCCTTCTCACCACCGCGTGGTCGCTCACCACCCACCTGCGCCGATTCTGGTATGTCGCCCTCCTCGGAGGCCTCCTCATCGGGAGTGGCGTGGGTACCGCGACCTTTCAAGTGCTCGGCGCTGATCCCACCAGCTCCGTCGCGCGCGCAATCACTACTCCCCGCGAGTATCTCGGTACGCTCGCCATGCTCTGGGCACAAGCACGTGCCACGGGCACCGGTGCAACCGCAGCGCTCATTGCATATGCGGCGCTCCTGAGCACCATACTCATTGCCGTCATGCTTCTGGCGGTGCATGGCGTGAACGTGCTCATCCTCGCCACCGAACGCCGATCACGACGCGCGGCAGTGGACATCACACTCCACCGCGATGCCATGCGCGCCCTCGTACCCACCACCATCCTGCACTGCATCACGAAAGGCATCACCATTGCCGTGCTTGCCGGGTGGCTGCAACTCTTCATTGCTGTCGCGCAGCCTACGGCACCCATTGCAGCACCATGGGCAGTGGCCGGTTTTCTGGCAGCCACCGCCGTACTGACCATCATCGAGATCGTGACCGCATTTGCTCTGACGAGCATCGTCCTTGATGGCCGTACTCCGTTTGCCGCGCTCCGCGATGGCGCCGCGCTATGTACGCGCTATCTCCGCGTCGTGCTCGAGCACTCCCTCCTCTTCACCGCCGCCCATGTGGCCGCATTCCTCCTGTGGTTGGTGGGGTCCGCGCTCCTCATGCTGCCCTTCGCATTCCTCGTGGGCATCGGCAGCATGCTCCGCATCGCGCTCATCCCGCGTATCGCAATTCCCCTCGGCATGCTCACGCTCATCGGATTCCTTGCGAGCATCGCCGTCCTTGCGGGCATCTTCCTGGTTGCCGCCTGGACCCTCCTCTACCTCCGCCTCACCAGCCCCGGAGCAGAGCCAGAGCCGTGGCTCCTCAGATACGCACGCAAAAACTGAGGCACGTCTCCGTTCTTCCGTGCCTCCTTAAGTGCTTCCGTCTCCCGAGGTATGTCTTCCGATCACCCGAAGGTACAACTCTCATCGGAGAACGTGGCGGAAAAATTCGCCGAAAAGATGCGGGAACTCGAGCTCTCGGCACGGGAACGCGAAGTGGCGGCGCATGCAAGATCCTTGGGAGTGGGCCACATCAATTTGAAAGCGTTTCCCATCGGGCCCGAAACGCTCGCGACCATTTCCAAAGCACAGGCGACTGAACTGCATGTCATTTGCTTTCTCAACACGCAAACAGAAATCCGCATCGCCGCACTCCACCCGGAACAGAAGGAAATCATCGAACTCGCATATCAGCTGGGAGAACGCTTTCATGCGAACGTGCAGCGATACGCGATATCGGAAGAGAGCTTCGCCCACGCCTTCAAACTCTACGACGCGCTTCCCGACGTACAAAAAATAGAAACCGGGGTACGCATCAGTGCGACCGATTTCGATCGATACACCCAAACTCTCAGTGATCTCAAGGCGCTTGATCGACTCCTTCGCGAAGCGCCCGTCACTGATCTCGTGACCCTTATCATTGCGGGATCCGTCCAGGCGAAATCATCCGATATCCACGTCGAGGCGGAGGAAGACGCTATTCTCCTCCGGTACCGTATTGACGGCATCCTCCGGCAGGTCGCCACCATTCCAAAAGAACGCTGGGGGCAACTCATCAGTCGCGTGAAGCTCCTCTCCGGACTCAAAATCAACGTGGACGACGTTCCCCAGGACGGACGATTCACCATCAGTCTCGCCAAAGATAGGATAGACGTCCGCGTGTCCACGTTGCCGACTGCATACGGCGAGAGCGTCGTCATGCGTCTCCTCATGTCGTCCTCCGCAAGTCTCGAATTTGAGCAACTCGGCGTCCGCGGTCGCGCATACGAAGCACTCCAACGCGAAGTGGGCCGCCCGAACGGCATGATCATCACGACCGGTCCCACGGGGTCCGGAAAAACGACCACCCTCTATGCGGTCCTCAATAAACTCAACGACTCCGAAACGAAGATCATTACCCTGGAAGATCCCGTGGAATACAAATTGAAAGGCATCAATCAGAGCCAAATCGATGCCGCAAAGGATTACACCTTCGCAAAGGGGCTTCGCGCCATTCTCCGACAGGACCCCGACGTCGTGATGGTGGGAGAAATCCGCGATCTCGAGACGGCAGAAGTGGCCATTCAAGCAGCACTCACCGGCCATCTCATGCTCTCAACGATCCACACGAACTCCGCCGCGGGCGCGATCCCCCGCTTCCTCTCCATGGGAGTGAAACCCTTCCTCCTCGCACCCGCACTGAACGCGATTATCGGGCAGCGCCTCATTCGCCGCGTACACGCCGACTGCGCCGCGCCCGATGTGCTCACCCCCGAACTCCTCGCCCGGGTTGAGGAGATCATTGCCGCACTTCCGGAACACGAACGCACCGAAGTCGCCACGAAACCCCGCGCTTTCATGAAGGGCAACGGATGCGATACGTGCCACGGCACGGGATACAAAGGCCGCGTCGGCATCTACGAGATCCTCACCATGAGCAAAGACATCGAGGAGGTCGTCCTCTCGGGGAAAGTCTCTGAATACGACATGCAAACGATCGCTCAGAAAGCCGGCATGGTGACCATGGCGCAGGACGGCATCCTCAAGGCGCTCGACGGACTCACCACCGTAAGCGAAGTCTTCCGGGTGGCAGAGTGAACGCACCATCTTTGTATGTCCCCACGTTTCGGTGAGCCATCATGGTCATACACCGGCCGACAGTTTGAAAGAGACTTCGTAGGGAGCATCACACAGGACCGCGCATATCAGGAAGCGCTCCAAAAAGTGGCCACGCCCGACGGCTTCGTTCGCTTCGATGCAGCGCTGCGTCTCGTGCGAGCACATCAACCCTGGGATCCCACGAATCCCGATGCGGATCTCCTCCGCGATCTCCGTTTGGAAATCATCGACCAACTCCATCTCCGTGAACAGGACGCAGATCGTGTGCGTGCGTACACTGCAGTCGGATCACCGCTCGACATATTCCACGGCATTGATGCGTTCATCGAATACCAAGATCAGAAAACAGAAAACGTTCGACGCATCACACTGGATTTGACCCTCAAAGAACACAAGGATGCCGACCAACGCAAAGCCAATATCCTCATTCGCGAACTTCCGGCACCCGAGGAAGATACGTACCTCCAGGCGGTAACGCGGTATGCGAAAGAAGCAATGCGCTTTTTGCAACCCAGCGCACGCCACGAACATCCCCCACGACGTCCTTGACACCACGTCCGCATCGCTCCATCATAAACACATTCCTTCCCAAAGGAGGTGAGCTGTCTTGGAAGGCAAATGCTCCGTCTGTCATGTGCTCGGTCCGCCGGGCCGTGCAGCGAATTTTCTCTGCGAGTGGTGCGTGCATCCGCTCGAGGTACGAGTCCTCTGCGTGCGATGTGGCCATCGAAAACGCCTGAACGCTGCAGAGGGAGTTTTTTATCTCGCCGAGATGCTGATGCACAGTCCCCCAGAGCTGGGCACCGCAGTTCGTCTTGAAGGATGCATCGAGTGCACTCCGAACTCCACCGATCGCAAAACAGGTGTGGCGTATGCCATGCGCTGCATGCGTGGGCGGACGATCCCCGTACTCGAACACCTCGCCGCCGCGCAGCGTCATAACATTGCGCCGCGAATGCCCGGACACTGCATCATCTGCCAACGACCGAGCGGCGGACTTGCGGAACGACGTGGATGCTGCACGTTCTGCGCCTCCCCACAGCAAACACGCACGTACTGCTCGAACTGCGGCGCACGCGAACGACATGATCCCGCGCAGGGCATCACCCTCCCAGGAATGGTCACGTGCACCGAGTACTGCACGATATGCGACCCACCGCGAACACCGGGCGCCATCCGTATCGTGGAACTCGACGGTGCCATTCCCTTCGCCGCCGCAATACGACAATCCCACGCATCATAAATGATCGACGTCCCTTCCCGGACGTCGCTTTTTGTTATCGATAGGAGCGCATCTCAATCAAGCGTGATCATGCGCTGCGCGGCATCGACATTCGTCAAACGCACACGAATGATTCTGGTCGCCGCGTGCGCAATCTCCGCGACTCGCTCGCCCCACTCGATCGCCACCACCGAGTCCGGTCTTCCAGTCCACTCCATCAGCCCAATAGCCACCAACTCCTCAGCATTCCGAACCCGATACGCATCCACATGCACCAAAAAACGCGGGCATGTGCGCGTCGTTTCGTAGACTCGCATCAGCACAAACGTAGGACTCGTCACGCGCGCACGAATCCCCAATCCCTGCGCGAGGCCGCGCACGAACACCGACTTCCCCGCCCCCAATTCCCCATCCAAGAGGATTGCCTCGCCGCCACGCAGGGTACGCGCCATGCGCGTGGCTATGCGCGTCGTTTCCCCCTCAGAACGACTCGCCCACTCTTCACGCTTGTCGCTTTTCCTCATACCACTCGCCGCGGCAACAACGGATTGATCCGAGTCACCACCTCGTAATTGATCGTGCCAACCTTTCCCGCCAGCTCCTCCGCGGTGACCTCCGCACGACCCTGCTTCCCAAGGAGCACCACCTCATCCTCCAGTCGCACGCGCGGCACGTCGGTCACATCAACCATGCACATATTCATGCAAATGCGGCCGAGCACCTTGCACCGACGACCACGGATGAGGACTTCCCCGGTACTCGAGAGCTTCCGATCATACCCATCCCAATAACCCACGGGAAGTACCGCGATCCGCGTGCGTCGTGATACACGTTCCGTGCATCCGTAGCCGATCGGTGCCCCCGTGGGCACCTCATGCAGAGGACCCACCATCGTTTTCCATTTGAGTACCGGGAACAGACGCGCCGAAGGATCGCGGCGCTCCATCACGGCACGTGTCCGATCAGATGGCCAAAGACCATAACAACCGATGCCCGGTCGCACGAAATCATGCCGTCCCTCCGCAAGTAACATCGTTGCCGCAGTCGCAGACGCATGTCGCAGCAATCGACGCCCGCACATCTGCTCCGCGATCGCGGCCGCACGATCAAACGCCGCAAGCTGCACGGCAGCGAATCCATCCGGACCGGTATCCTCGACATCGGCGAGATGCGTCGATACGCCCTCTACCCATATGCCGGGCAGTCGACGCACGATCCGCAGAAATGCCGGCAGCGCCTCCGGAGCAACACCCTGACGTTGCGTTCCCGTCTCGAGTTTCACATGCACCCGCACTACACGCCGACCCGCCACCGCGGACAACGCGCGCATCGTTGCCGGTTCCGCAACGGTAACCCGCACCCGCGCACGCACCGCAGCGCGCGCATCCGTGATCGGCACATATCCTAAAATGATCATCGGTGTCTCAATGCCCACCGCGCGAATCGCGAGCGCCTCGGGAAGACTATCCACCCCGAACCATCCCACTTCGCGTCGATCGGCATCGACGCTTCGCGGGACAGGTCCCCGACCAGAAAACGCCCGCTCCTCGCTGATCACACGCGCCACCTCGATCATCCCGTGCCCATACGCATTCGCCTTCACCACCACACAAAGTACGCGCTCGCTGCCGATCATGGCTCGTAGCGCAGCCACATTATGCCGCAACGCGCGCGCAGATACCTCTACCCAACTTCGCGTACCAGTGGACGTAATGGACATACACATCATCATCTGCTATCGTAGCGTGTTCGCTCGAGCTCCTTCCCATGCACACAGGAGAACCCATCACATGATCAGCTGGTTCCACGCGATTCAGGAGATCACGAACAATCTCCCTACTGCGGCACGCATCATCCACGCGCAGACTCCACGGGCGCTCGCCTGGGCGCAACGACGCAACTGGGAATGCGCGGAACTCCTCGCACAACAATATAAGCTCATACCGAGGTACACGCCGAACGGTATCGACTGGTCAGGCCGCAGTTACGACCGCCCGCACGACCTCCTCTTTTTCGATCATTATTACGGGACGGGGGTCCAAACACTGCGCCTGAGCCTCCAACTCACCGATGCACCGCGGCCCACCGCGCGATTCGAGATGCGGCTCGTCATTGCGGACGAAGACGATAAGGAGACGCGCGCGCACGGCCACCTTGCAGTCCAGGGCATGTACCGAAAACCATGGCGGCTCGATATCCATCTCTTCTGCAAGGATACCGCGCGCTACGGATCACTCCGGGAAACGATCGGTGCAGAATACCTCCCGGAAACGCTCAACGAGAACCATCACATCATCGGCGGAGCAAACATTGCTGCACACGCCGCACGAGTGCTCTACGGTCGCATGGCCAGCTGCATTAGGACGAACAAGCGCAAACGACGATAGCCCCAATCACCGCATCCCCACGGATGCGGTGATTCTTCTATCTTCCCAACTCCCAATTCGGATCCACGGCAATCTCCTGCCATGGTGTGCGCTTGCCGAGATGCAGACGCACGCCACCCGCTGCGGCAATCATGGCAGCATTATCACCGGAGTATGCCAGTGGCGGCAGGTGCAGCGCAACGTCCGGATGCAGGGCCAATGCAGTAGCCAACTGCTCGCGCAATGCACGATTCGCGGCAACACCACCACCTAGCAATACGGTGCGCGCGCGATACTTCGTCACCGCAGTGATTGTTTTGGCAACCAGCACATCGACCGCCGCCTGCTGAAACGACGCGCATACATCCGAAACGAATTTCGGATCAGCGGGATGCGTTGCGCGCTCCACGCACATGCGCACCGCGGTTTTCATCCCCGAAAAACTGAAATCAAAATCCCCCGAAGCAATCATGCCGCGCGGAAAATCAATCGCCTGCACATCACCTTCCACCGCACGTCGCGCAACCGCTGGTCCACCCGGATATTCCAACCCAAGGAGCTTTGCGACCTTATCAAATGCCTCCCCCGCCGCATCGTCCCGCGTCGCACCAACGCACCGGTACGCACCCCACCGCCGCAGGAGCAGGAGTTCGGTGTGGCCACCCGACACAATGAGAGCGACAGCAGGGAAAACCAGCGACAAGCTGCGAGCCGCAGGCTCAGACGAAGCCGACCGATTCTCCGGACCTGCATGACTTGAAGCTTGCCGCTTGCCGCTTGCCGCTTGCTCAAGGAGCGCAGAAAGTACGTGCCCCTCGATATGATTCACTGCAATCAATGGCTTCCGCCAGACATACGTCAATGCACGTGCTGTTTCCACTCCAACCCCGAGTGCGGTAATGAGTCCTGGTCCCGCCGTCACGGCGATCGCATCGATCGGCGGTCCCGCGAACATTCGCGCACTCTTCGTTCGCTTGCCGTGGTGCTTCGGCGGACGCCAGGATGGATACGCATCGCGCAACGCACGCTCAATGACCGGGATAATCTGCAGGACATGCTCCCGAGCAGCAACTTCGGGCACTACCCCGCCCGTTTTCGCATGCATCGCCACCTGCGAGGCAATAACGCTCGCCGACACCGAAAATCCGAACTGCAACGATCGGCCAACGTCCGCACGCTGGACCGCCACTACCGCTGCGGCAGTTTCGTCACATGATGACTCAATTCCGAGCACCTGGAGCACACGCTTCCGTAGCATACCAATCCATGCTACCATCACCCCATGCCGCCGAAAGGCAGTGTGGCCGCATTGTGCCGAATACAAAATGACCGCTGAGGTTCGACGGATTCACTCCGCGAACCGAAGCTCCAATGGAGAGGGGGCCCATGGGGGAGAACCCTTCTGCGCATCAAGGGTTCTCCCCCATGTTTGTCTTGGCCCCATCGTCTAGCCTGGTCTAGGACACCGCCCCTTCAAGGCGGGGACACGGGTTCAAATCCCGTTGGGGCTACCAGATCGTGGGGAAACCTCCCGGTTTCCCTCCCGTACCCCCTTCCCTCCAACCAAGTCGCTTGCTCCCTCCGTATGTGGGGTCGGGCAAAGCCCCCACTTCGCTCCTTGCGGAGCTTCGCGGGGCAAGTCCTTCTTCCCCACATACTCCGGTCGCTGCGCTCGGGTTCGGATGGAGTCCACAAGCAATACCAAATGAGATTCCTCGCGCGAGGAATCTCATTTGTTTGGGACAACGGCTGATCGCCACAACAAAAAAGGCGGGCCCGCAAAGGCCCGCCAGCAGCAACGCCGCTACTCCACCGCCTCCCTCTCCGGACTCACCAGGAGATAGGTCAGCCGCGCGACGTGCGGCAACACGTGTCCACGCGGGAGACATCCGCCCAGCGAATCCGAGTACTCCGCAATGTTGAAGCTCTCCGGGAGCTTCGGCTGGAAGTTCGCGGTGACCGGCTTCACCTCAACTCCCTTCGCCAGCTCCTCGAACATCTTCCCCCACTCTCCCCACCGACGCACACCAACATAACCCACCGCGATCGGCTTGCCTACCGCTTTCGCCAATCGTGCGGCTTTCCGGAGCACCTCCCCGAGCAGCACGCGGGTATGGTCGTCCGACCAACGCATACTGTACGGAGGCTCCATGAGGAGCAGCGCGCTCCGTTTGAAGGGGAGCAACCGTACCACCACGCGACCGATCACCTCACCATTCCGCGAGGTGAGCTGCCAGAGCTTCTTGTTTGGATCCGCAACGTACGCGAGCAGGCAGTGGTTGTACGACGTGTGCTCGGTCCACCGCTGGCAGGTGAGCGTCGGCATCACTCCCACCTGCAGGAGATCGAGGAGATCATCGGTCTCCGTCACCGTCACACATTGCATCGCGCGGAGTTCCGGCTGATCGAGGATCGCAATCGCTTGCGCGCAGCAGTCGTGGAACGGCACAGCCCATGGCTGCCCGAGGAACTCACGCCACACTGATCGTGCGTGGTCAATCGTCGCGGGCTCCAACACGAAAAGCTCGATACACCGCGCCGCCCGATACATCGTGCGGAGGCGTTTCGCCTGCTCCGCGAGCGCACGGCGGTCCCCCGACGACCCTCTCCCGTCGCGAAACTGCTCCTCGATGGCAAGAATCTGCTCCTCGAGCTTACTCCCGAGATCAGGACTCCACACGGTGTGATACTCACGCACAAACGCCGCGGCCGCAACCGGCTGCAGGAGCGCCACCGCACGAAGCGTTTCGGTGCACCGTTCAGCGTCCCCGAGCATCCGGTACGCGATCGTGCGCTGCTGCCATTCCGGATGCGCCTTGATCGCCTTGAGCTGCACCGATGCCGCGTCATGTGCATACCGCCACGCAGAAAATTCGCCATCCATGATCGCTTCGACGATCCGTGCGAGGACTGGCAACGCATCCTTCGCGTGTGTCGAGTAGACACTCGTCAACCGGAGCACGATCTCGAGCACCTTCGGCGGCATCTGCATTGCAGCATCCGTGAACCGCTCACGATACTCCGGTCGAAGGGGAAGCTGTCCAAGCGTCACGTCGAGCTGGTGATTCCGCAAGCGCAGCACTACCTCCTCCGCCGTACGCGCATCGAGCGGATAGGTGCACTCCTCTCCGCGTCCACTCGACCACGCTGCCCAGTTGATCGCCTGGATCACCCGGAGGAATGCCTTCGCATGCTCCGTCACCATGACCGCGTGCGCGAGATACTTGCCTCCCATCGGCACACCGCGCAGCCACTGTAGCGCGCGGAGCACATGTCGCACCGCATCCGTCGCGTCACGCAGCGCCGGCTCCCCGAACCGCGCCGCGAGCCGCTCCATCACCGCATCGGATGTCCCCGAGGGCAACAGCGCGCGGACGAGCGGCGGAATGGATGACGTGGCGGATGTCGCTTCGGCATCAGGACAGCCCGCAACATACGCACGCAATGCATCGGTGGGCCAGCCGCGCACGCCACCGTGTCCGAGGTAGTGATCGTACGCGGCGAGAAGCTCGAGTGCGTTCGCGCACTGCAACTCCGTGCACGATCCCACCGGCAACACCGCAAGGAGATGGTGCGCATACGCGGTCACCACACGCGGCGCGGACCGGTGCAGCGCCGCACTGATCATCGTGAAGAGCGATGCGGTGCAGCGCGCATCCGCTGTGCAGTCCACCAGGAAATCAAGTACCGCGGGCGATCCTTGCGCATTCCGCTGCTGCCCACAGAGAACATCGAGACTCACGCGACGCAGATCAATGGTGGCGCACGACGCACTCTCCCATACCGTGAGGAGCTGCGCGTAGCACACGATCGGATCCATCATCCAGCAATGCACTCCGTCACGCCCGTACTGCACGAGCTCACGCACCGCTGCGAGATCGGGACACGCGAGCAATGCCACGGCCTGACGGATCTGTGCCACGAGGCACCGCGTCCGATCGGTACGATCCTTCTTGCGCACCCGCTTCCCCACGCGGTCCACGAAGTCCTCGACCGAGGCATACGTTCCACGATCGCAATCGCGGAGCATCGCATCCAGGAGCCGCCCCTCCGCCTGGATTTCGCGTTCCGTATCGGTCGCCAACTGCTCGATCATGCGGAGCGAAAGCTGGAGCGACTGCTCGAGCCGAATCTCCTGGCGAAGCACCTGTCGCAGTCCCAATTCCATGTGCATTACTCATCCTCCGACGCCGATTACCGTTCCGGATTGGAAAAACAAAAGAACCGTCACCACCATACGCGCTCCGCCCACGCTCGTCAACGCCATGACCGGCGAGCGAAATGGCCTCCGATTTCGCGGTTGCCCAAAAACCGGTACTATGAACAAGTAGGATGATGGTGCCCGACGGACGCCGATTCCCATCGGCCGGGCATGCCGGCATACGGTACTATGGGGACTTCACCATTCACATTCCCGTCTTTCCCCGCCACCGTGCTCAATCCGGAGTCACTCACCATTCCTGTCCAGGAACCGGCACAATGGTTCGAGGAGGCCAGTGAAGGCGAGCTCGCGGTAGACGTATACGAGACCACGGAGGCGTTCGTGATCCAAACGGCCATGGGCGGCGTACGACCAAACGATCTCTCCATCGCCATCCATCGCGACCTCCTCACCATTCGCGGCGAACGCCGGCCGAACACGCCGGACGCGGACGCATCGTATCTCACCCGTGAATGCTACTGGGGACGATTCTCTCGATCCATGCTCCTCCCCGAACCCGTGGACGTTCCACACGCGACCGCGGACCTCTCGTACGGCATTCTCACAATTCGTCTCCCGAAGCTAGTCGAACAAACAGTGATCACCATTACGGACGCCACACCAGCGGACAGCACCACCATACTTGGATAATCCCCCATGCGCTGCACCGTCGAACAACTCGATCCCGAACATACTGCCGCGCTCCGAACCGAGCACGGAGAATTGATTCGTGTACCGACGAATGAACTCCCGTCCCCCCTCCACCTGGGCGATGTTCTTTTCGCGCATTTTGCATCGGACTCCGCCGCGCCGAACACGCAGGCACGCGCAATCCTGAATGAACTTCTCAGCACGGAATAACGATGTGCCATCTGAAGGTATGTCCGTCGATTGGTCCCGCTTCCGCATCGCATCCACCCTCGGCTGGTCCATAGCCGCCGCGCTCGTGCTCTTCCTCATCTGCGCGATGGGAGTAGGCGCTATTGTGTATGATCGCGCGTACCGAGATCGCATCTTCTCGGGCGTGCACATTGGTCCAGTAGATGTGAGCGGCCTCTCGCGGGACGCCGCCATCGCGCGCATGCGGCAAGTCGTAGACACGCGACTCGCTGCAGGATTTACCTACACCCTCAACGGTCGATCCATCACGATCAATCCCACCATCTCCGCTCCCAACGACCCCGACCTCTCCTATACGCTGGTTGATGTCGATGTTCCTGAGCTCGTCGATGACGCATTTGCCGTCGGGCGGGAGACGCACCTCGTCCCTCAATGGACCGCGCGCATCCGTGGTATTTTTGGTCGCAACCGAACCGTGCCCATGACCGCTCATGTGGATGCAGTGCAGCTAAACAAAACGATTCATGAGAATTTCGCGCAGGAACTTGCGCCACCCCAAAATCCTCGCCTCGTGCGCACCGCCATGGATGGGACCGCAACCTGGCGCGTCATTCCGGGTCGCTCGGGATACCAACTCGTGACCGATGTACCCGCCATCACCACGCGCCGCATGGTCACCCTGAGTACCCAACCCATCGTACTCACCACTCGCACCCAAGAACCCACGATTACCGCAAACGACATCGAGCGCATCCTGCCGCAACTCAATGCCGCGCTCGCCCGCGCCCCGCTCACCTTCACCCATGAGAAGCAACAGTGGACCGCGGAGAGTGAAACGGTGGCGAGCTGGCTCAGCGTGCTTGTGTCGCCGCAACCACAACCCGCATTCCAGATGGAAGCGCTCGATCGCTTCCTCGCACCCATTACAAGTGCGATCGAGCGCCCCGCAGAAAACGCACGCCTCGCCATTGATCCCACGACCCGACGCGTTCGAGAATTCCAGTCTCCCCGTGAGGGACTCGCCATTGACCGGGATGAGCTCACCCACCGCATCACCGCCGCATTATTCGAGCACGGTGAACCCACCATTCCCCTCCCCACAAAAACCACCGCACCCACCATCACGCTCGGTGACACGAACGATCTCGGCATCCGTGAACGCCTCGGTTTCGGCAGCACGAGCTTCAAAGGGAGTCCCGTGAATCGCAAACATAATATTCGCGTCGGTGCCGACCTCCTCAATGGCCTCCTGATCGCTCCCGGAGAAGAATTCTCCACCGTGGGCGCACTCTCTCCATTCGATGACACGCGCGGCTACAAACCCGAGCTCGTCATCAAAGGAAATCGCACCACGCCGGAATTCGGAGGTGGACTCTGCCAGGTCTCCACTACCCTCTTCCGCACCGTTCTCAATGCCGGACTCCCCGTCACCGAACGGTCGAATCATGCGTACCGTGTCTCCTACTACGAACCACCCGTCGGGATGGATGCAACCATCTACGGACCAAAACCGGACTTCAAATTCGTGAATGATACTGGTGCCCATCTCCTCCTCCTCACCCGCGTCGTCGGCACCACGCTCGAGTACGAATTCTGGGGAACGAATGATGGCCGTACGGCCACCTCTTCAGAGCCGGAGGTATTCAATTTCCGAGAACCTCCGCCCATGAAAACCATCGAAACCGAAGATCTCAAACCCGGAGAAAAGAAATGCACCGAGAAGGCGCATACCGGCGTCGACGCACGATTCACGTACACGGTGACCGCCGCGGACGGCACAAAGACGGAACGCGTCTTTAATAGCCACTATCGCCCGTGGCAGGCGGTATGCCTCGTAGGGAAAGCGCCCGATGCCACTCCCCCGACCGATGGATCCGCACCTCCCTCCGCACCCAATGACGCGGGAATTCCGACCCCAGTCACGGCACCTAGTCCCGATGCAGCGGCTCCGCCGCCCACACCGTAAAACGCGCACCAAGCACCCTGCCACTCGATCGAGTGGCAGGGTTTGCGGTCCACGCGCAAAAAAAGAAACACCGCCCACCCCGAAGGATGAGCGGCGTCACATCAACTGCCCCTACTGCGGCTTCGCGAGGTCCGTGGGCAGGTACCGGATCATCTTGACCCCCAGCAGCGGCTGCTCGAAGAGATCCGCGAAGATGTGCTCGTATGCCGGCACGATGACTCCGAGGCCCGCGAGCAACGCGGCGGTGAGGAGCGAGGTCATCGCGGACATGCTCGCGACCGCCACCACCGCGAGCAACGCGGCGAGGAGCACGATGCGCTTCCGCTCCGGGTGCCGCTCCGCCTCGTGCTTCCATACCCGGATCGCCTCGTACGGCGCCGCAAGAATGGCGCACATCGCTGCCATGATGCAGGCAGTGCCGAGGGCGCACACCACGATCGCAGCGAAGAGTCCGGCATCGGAGGCCCGGAACCCGACCAGTCGGTCGAGCTTCGGGAGCATCTCCATCCCCCCCAAGCCGACTGCCGCGCCGAGCGGTACAATCGCGAGCGTCACGAGAAATCGTCGGAGATCGTTGGTCGTTCGGATCACGCGGTTCATCTCGTTCATCACTTCCTCCCGGAGCATTCGCTCCACATCATCCATCATCAGTAAAGGTACAAAACTATACAAAAACCTCTCCCGAAAGCTGCGCTCAAGAGATTTAGTGATGGGCCTGACCGAGCTGCCGGAGCAGCCAAGTCGACCGAGCACGAAACCCCATGCTTGTCGTGAGCGCAGGGCCCTGTCCTCTCGAGTTCACTTCCCCCTCACTCCTTACGGAGCGAGTGCTCTCGAGCGCAGCTTCCTGAAGAGGTATTTCATTTTCTTTTTCCAATGCGTCACCCTGAGCAAGCGAAGGACCTCACCCATCTGGCATGCGCTGCATTCCGATGGCAGCGCCCGCTCAGGAGACCAATCATTGTGGCATCCGGATACACCGGAGCTCCGTTTCCCCGTTCCGTCGGTTCGTGCTTTATCTGAGAACAGTCGTGCGGGGAACGTAGAAATGTACCACAGAACGCCCGAGAAGTCAATGGCCTAGCATCACATTTTCTGTTTACTGAGTAACATTTGCTCAACAAAGCAAAGCCCCATACATTGGCCCTTCCCTCCGAACTGGGACCCCCCGGGGATTCGCTCAATTCCGATCTCCTCACGCAGAGAGCTCCTCCGAAATAGGGCTAAATACGCATCCGCCGCACTGAAGTGCGGCGGATGCGTGCTGCGATCGTACTTATTCTTTTTTCACCAACTCTTTCCCCTCAATAATTTTATCGACCAACCCGTACGCGAGCGCCTCCGGTGCGGACATGAAGTAGTCCCGATCCGTGTCCTTCTCCACCTTCGCGAAAGGCTGCTTCGTGTGTGTGGCGAGAATTTGATTCAAGAGGTCCTTCAGCTTCAAAATACGATCCGCACGAATCTTGATATCGGATGCCTGCCCCTCCACGCCACCGAGCACCTGGTGGATCATGACCTCTGCATTGGCCAAACAATAACGCTTCCCGGCCGTTCCTCCGGCGAGCAGCACCGCACCCATCGATGCCGCCATGCCGATGCAGATCGTTGCGACATCAGGCTTGATGTACTGCATGGTGTCGTAAATCGCGAGACCCGCAGTGACGGAACCTCCTGGAGAATTCACGTAGAGCTTGATTTCCTTCTTCGGATCCTCAGATTCCAAAAACAGCAACTGCGCGATGACCGTATTCGCGACCGCATCATCAATCGGGTCCCCCAAAAAAATGATGCGATCTTTGAGCAGGCGCGAGTAAATATCGTACGCGCGCTCACCGTACTGAGATTTCTCTACGACAATGGGAACAAGGGTGTTGGAAGGCATAAAAAATCAGGATCTCGGGAACGGTTCCATGCGCAAGAGCTCCGCGACTTCGTGATCCGTGAGTAACTTTTTGGCCCGCAACATGTCGACCAGTCGCAGTACCTTATGATCTTCCTTCCGCGTGAGGAGCACAATCTCTGCACGGAGATCCGCCAATCGTTCCTCCACCCATGCCTTCATGCGGTGCTCGGATTTTGCGATCTCCGTCTGCACGATGCGCTCGACTGCGGGGAGCAGTACCTCCTCGGTAAATTCGCCGAGCATTTTCGGCATGAGAACAACAAAATCCTTTTTCGACAACGGCGTATCCATGCTCTGAGATTGTTTTACTTTCGCCATAGAACATTTATTGTACCACAACCCTCCAACGATCGCCCTCCCGAACCACTCTCCCCGGTACGCCGAAACCCGAGGCTTTCCGATGACCGCCGCCGCCGAGATGCTCGGCAAGTGCGCCGAGGTCCACATCGTTCCGTAGCGTGCGGAAACTGCCCCGCACCATACCGGTTCCAGAATCTTTGAGGACGAGGACAGCCTTTGCCGGAAGCACGTTCTGGAGAAAATTCGCGAGGCCTTCCGTGGACTCCGCACCACATGCCGCAAAATCTTCGGGCAGCAACACTGTGGTCGCAACTTGCCAACGCGGATGCATCACCAGACGCTCGAACGCACGACCCCATAATTGGAACGAGCCGATGGGTTTCGAGCGATACTGCGCACGGAGGATTGGACCCATCTGCGCTCCCGCTGCCAGCAATGCCGCTGCCGTAGCAGCTGCGGTAACCGATGTGGCGGGATTAGAAAAACCGTCGGTGTCGTACACGAGACCAAACAGGAGCGCGGTTGCAGTGGCCGGCGTGATCGGCACTGCGTTTACTTGCAATATCCGCGTGATCACCTCGGTGGTCGATGCGGCCGTCGTGATGACGCAATTCACATCGCCGAACCGCGTGTTCGTTGCGTGATGATCAATGACCACCAGCGCACCGCCCGAGCGCTTCCACTGCGGCAGCTCCGCCCGGATGCCAGCGAAATCAAGATCCCCCGCATCGACGACGATGATCACATCGAATGTTCGATGATGGAGCGCGGGCGCGCCCACCGCCAACATGTGGATGCCGGGGAGCATGCCGTACGTTGGCGGCGCCGGATCCACACAGAACAGCGTCGCCGATTTACCGATAAATCGCAGCGCAGACCACATGCCACAAATCGATCCCAGCGAGTCGCCATCCGGTCGCTTCGGGGAAACCAGGAGGATGTCCTGTGCCGCGCGCAGACGATCCCACAGCGCACGATATGGTGCGCGTTCGTTCGAAGGGATCGCAAGAGGAGGCATAGCCGATGATGATAGGTCACCACCACGCGGCAGTCAAACCACCCCATCATACAGAATCCCCCGACTCCCAGGGCGGGAGTCGGGGGCAATCGCGCATGACCGACTAGTCGTCGCGCAGCACCGCAGCGAGCAGCATCGCGCCATCCACCATCGAACGGATGTGCTCGCGCGCGGCACACTGTCCGCACTCGTACATCACGTGGGAGAGCACGATCGCGCGCTCGTGCGGATCCGGAATGTCACCCACCTCTTCATCGATGCACGCGGCGAGCGCGTGACGCGTCTTGACGACCTTTTTCGTGCCGAAGACCCTCCGCAGGACGCCCCGGTGCTTCCAGACGATCGCTTGGGCCGCGTCCTTCGATACCGGCTCGTCGTTCGGAATGTCCTTCGGACAGTCCACCGAATTCGCGAACGCGTCGGAATTGATGAGATATCCGAGCACCGCAGCCCGCGCAACGATCGGCAGGTCACCATCCATCACGAATGCCCGCGCGCGCTGCGCGCGCACCTCGGGATTCGCGCCGTCCGCCTCGCAGTTCGCCTCGAGCGCACGCAGACGGGCATCGATGCGGTGTTCGGCCACCGCACGGGTGAGTGCCCGCTGATCCGGTCCATCCGGCGAGACATCGAATGGCTTCGGGTACTCCTCGGCCGGCGTCGGCGGTCCAGAGATTGGCGCGTAGCTGGAGTTCGCGAAGATGTACGCGAACGCCGCATCGCGTTCCTCGTTCGTCTGAAGGTCCCCGATCGCCCGCAGCAACCCCTGCGCGACGGTCACCTTGTTGACATCGTCCGCCGGTCGCATGAGTTTGTTGAGCCGTTCCTGCATCGCTTCCGAGAGCTGTATCATCGTCATCTGCTCCTCCGCTGCGCGGTTGCACAAAGAACACGCCGGAACCATCGTTCTCAGCAAATCGAATGTAGTACCCCGCCGATCCCGTGTCAATCCCGCGCACACTCGATACACTAGAAGAGGCCGCAGCAGAACTACTGATGACACGCTCAAGCCCCGCCCGCTATGTGGCTTCAACGCATTGACCTCAATGGATTCAAATCGTTCGCCAACGCGACGAATCTCGAGTTCCTCCCCCCCACCGCCGGATCGCGTGGGATCACCGCCATCGTCGGTCCCAATGGTTCTGGGAAATCGTGCGTCGTCGATGCCATTCGCTGGGTCTTAGGAGAACAATCCATGAAACTCCTCCGAGGGAAAACCTCGGAAGATGTCATTTTTGCCGGAACGCCGAGACGTCCGCGCCTGGGCGTTGCCGAAGTCACCCTCCTCCTCAACAACGAAGATCGCAGCGCACCCATCGACTATACCGAGGTTGCCATTACGCGCCGCGTGTATCGATCCGGTGATGCCGAGTACCTCCTCAATGGCAACAAGGTCCGCCGAGAAGACATCCTCCTCCTGCTCGCTGGCGCGCGCATCGGGCAGCGCACGTATTCGATTATTGGGCAGGGCATGGTGGATGAGTTCATTCTCGCATCGCCCACGGATCGCAAGGCGTTCTTCGATGAGGCAGCGGGCATCCGACCAGCGGAAATCAAACGCAACCAGGCAATCGCCAAACTCGAGCGCGCGCACGAGAACCTCCGCCAGGGCGAAACGCTCCTCGCGGAACTCACCCCGCGACTCCGCAGCTTGAGTCGTCAGGTGAAACGTCTCGAGCAACGAGATGCACTCGAACAAGAGCTCCGCGAACGGCTCGCACAATTTCACGGACAGCGCTGGCATGAACTCGCACGGCTCATGGAACGGCAACGCACCGCATGGGAAGTGCACGATGCAGAACGCCGTAAACTCCAAACGAGTGTAGACCAGATCCAGGGCAAGCTCTCGACGCTGGAGCAGGAGGAACAAAAAAGCGACGCGTTTCTCGATCTCCAACGATCGTACGAAGCGCTCATGCACCGACGGCAGGAACTCCGCGAGCGCATGCTCCTCCTCCGCAACGCCGCGCAAACACGCGCCGGCGCACATCAAGCGCTTCCGGCGACCGCGCTCATCGCGGATCTCGATATCGCACTCCAGGATATCGACATGCTCCTCTATTCGCTCCGCGAAACTCCCACCATTGATGTGCCCGCCACCCTCGCGGTGCTCACCACCATTCACCAGCGCATCACAAATCTCCGCACGCGTTGCACCCCACCCGACGTACGGACGCCGGCCCCAGAACTCACCGAAACGGAGGCCGCCCTGCGGGAGGTGGAACGCGAAGTAACCGAAGTGCAGCGCCGCATGTCCGCGGTGCACGCAGAAGAACAGCAGAAGAAAGGCGCCTTCTTCGAACTGCAACGCAACTATCGCGCACAGCAATTACTCCTCAACGAGGCCACCGCAAGGGCGAATGATGGTCGCATTGAACTCGCGCGATGCGAGCAGCGCCGCGAGGATCTCCGCCAAGCCATCCTGCGCGATATCCCGAGCACCGAGGACCCGAGCACGCTTCCCGCGCCGCAGGGCCCGCTGGAGACGGATACGGAATTCCGCATTGGTCGCCTCCAGCGGGAACTCGCAACCATTGGTACGCTCGATGAGCAGACGCTCGCGGAATATCGCGAACTCGAGGAACGCGTCGCATTCCTCACCCAGCAAACCGACGACCTCCAAAAATCCGCCACGTCGCTCGAACAGGTCATCACCGAACTGGAGCTCGATATTGATCGCGCATTCCATTCCGCATTCGCCACGATCAATACGCATTTTGAAAAGTACTTCCGCCAGCTCTTCGGTGGCGGCAATGCAAAACTCACCCTCCTCCGTGAGGAGCCCATCGAGGAATCGGCGCCGGAACAAACTAGCACCCCCATTCCCGACATCCCCCCCTCCGACGTACCCCCGAAGCGCGGCGAGCGCGTGGTGGTAGGCATCGACATCCAAGCGACGCCACCCGGAAAACGCATTAAGCATATCGCCATGCTCTCCGGCGGCGAGCGCGCCCTCACTGCCATCGCGCTCCTCTGCGCGATCATCTCCTCCAGCGCATCTCCGTTCGTGGTACTCGATGAGGTCGATGCGGCGCTCGATGAATCAAACTCCGTCCGCTATGCGGAGATTCTCAAAGATCTCTCCCAGCACACCCAATTCCTCGTGGTCACCCATAACCGCTCCTCCATGGAGCGCGCATCCATGATCTACGGCGTGACCATGGGCGACGAAGGTGCATCCAAACTCCTGAGCCTTCGACTCGAGGAGGCAACGCAGGTAGTCCGAAAATAGATTCCTTCGAATCTCCAAGATCGCCATCCTGAGGAATCTTCGACGAAGAAGCCCACACCATGGGACGGTGGCACGGGCGGCAAAATCTCTCGGCTATACTTCCCAACGTTCGCCATCCTGAGGAATCCGTGACGAAGGATCTCCCCCGGCGAGATCTCTCGGCTACACTCGCGGACTCGTTCCGCTCGAGATAAAAGAAGAACCGCCCCGCCGCTCATGGAGCGACGGGGCCTGTGCGTGGAGACTACCGGGCGGAGCCGATCGACGTACGCGCGGCTTCCTGCTGCCACCGCTCGAACTCGCTGGGCTCGACCTCGTAGAACGAAAGCGGCTGCACGTTCGGGACGCGCCGAGAAAAGGCGACGAGCTCGCTGAGCCGACCATAGCGACCTTGGCGACACTGCGCGATCACGTCGCGGATCCTTCCATCCTCCTCACCCGGATTCCGCGTGTCCATGGTCACGGCTGTCGCACCGGAATTCACATTGAACCGAAAACGCATCGTGGTCATTATCACCTCCTGCCGCATCGGCTGGCGCAACCGTAGCATCAGGCAGCCAAAATGTCAACTCCCGTTGACTCTGGAACAGTTCCCTGATACGGTGCTCGCGCCTACCCCTCACAGTTCATTCTCACCCACCAAAAGGAGCTCCCCATGCGACGCTCAATCGCGCTCTCTTGCCTTCTCCTCACGGCCACAGCCTTCGTTCCCACGCGCGCCGCCGCGCAAGATCTTGGTCTCAATGTCTGGGCGATGGAATTCGCCGGCGTCGCGCCGTCCGTGTCGCACATTGGCGCCTATCCCGGACTTGGCGTCTCGCTCACCTTCCCGCTCGATGGGGTGAGTCTCAGCCCCGGAGTCGGCATCGAGCTCGCCCCCGATACCGGCTACTGGGGATTCATGGCAACGATCGCCGCAGACTTCCCCGTAAATGACGCGATCGGCATCGATGCCGCCGTCGCCGTCATGCACGACCAACTCGGCGGCGCATTCGGAGATGCCACCTTCTACGCCGGTGCCGGCGGCGGCATCTCGTGGTTCATCACGAAGCAGTGGACGCTCTCCCCCAGTGCCCTCGTATACGTCGCTCTCAACAACGGACCGATCTTGGCGATCGCTCCCGGCGTGAACCTCTGGTACGGATTCTAATTCACCGACCGCACACGCACCTGATCCTGCCCACCTCTGGGCAGGATCTTCGTTTGCATGATTCAATCCATTGACACAAGCAACGCTCCATGCTACTCTCACCCTGCTGTTTCGTGAGAGACGGCAGGACCCGAACAGGTCCATTTCCAAATCACCCACTGCCCAAGGGAGACCAATGTGCTGGCACATCTCCGGATGTGCTGCCGCAACGGCGTACCGCGGATGGAGGAGATTGCCATGACAAAAGAGAGGCAACAGCCACTCACCCAGGTGAGCGCGGATCAACTCGGAGAAATCGCACGCATCTGCAAGGCGAATCGCGGGGCGGGTGGTCCCGGCATCGGACCGGACGTTCAAGGATTCATCCGCCGCATGACCGAAGGCGGCACGAATCCGGGAAAGAAGGACCCGCGAGAAACGCAGGCCTTCCACCTCTGGACGCTCGGGATCGGCGATCAGCTCGGGTACACATCGTTTGCGGAGTACCTCGCGACCGTGCCACGGATTCCCGAGTTCCCCGACCGCTACTTCGCCCAGTTTCCCAATCTCGTGCTCGTGGACGCGCGTCTCACCGCCAGATGCTACGCGAAGCTCGGAGGATTCGTGCTCGTGAACGGTCTCGAAAAAGAGACGAGACCAGACGACTACAACCTTGGATTCGTTCCATACGGATCCATCGACCCCGGAACCCACCAGTACTGGATGCGCGCCAATCTCCGTGGGTTCGCCGAGCACTCCATGCACGATGTCCGTGACATGATCTCCGATGACACCGTCCCCTGCTCCCTGCTCGAGGGCATCGCAGGATACCTCCAGCATCCCACGCGCATGCGGAATGCTCGGACCGCGCTCGGTGGATCCGTTTGGAGGAAAGAGCGCCATTCCATCGCAGCGCTCTACACGTTGGCATCCAGTCCAGTGATCTGCGCCCCGCGCTTCGACGACCCCGTCAGCTTCGTTGCTGTTCGCGGCGCATTCATCGGCTGATCACTACCCCCCTCTCACCTTCGGGTGCGAGGGGGTTGCTTTTTCCACTCGACCGCAACGCCAGATGGTGGCATACTGTCCACACTGACACGCAGGAACGCGGACCACATCGCCGCGCGAAACCTGCGCTATTCCGTGGGCGAGCCTTCGAACCCCACGAGCGCATGGGTATGGCTCATGCGCAATGAGGAGAGGAGCGGAACATGAGGTCATCGCACGTACTGCTCGCGATGCACATTGCACTCGGTGCGAGCAGCATGGGATGCAGCGTGGAAATCCCAGCCGAGCTGTGGGACTTTGACATCACGTACACTGGTCCAATAGACGCGGGCCGATCGCAATTCTGTGGAAACGTCACCGAGGACGGCTCCTGGAGTTGCACGGATTGGGTACCAGGCAACGTGATCCAATGGAAGGGCATGCTCAATGAGACCCGCATTGGACTCGATCCCTGCACCGCATCCGAAAAGGGCCACGCCTGCGGATACACATTCAACATCGAGTTCCTTCCCTGGCCGCACTTCGCAGTCACCCAAGAACGCGGCGCACTCTTCGCGGTTGGCAGCGTCAAGGTCGACAGCCCCTTTCCCACCGATCTCCTGCTCGTCGACAACGGTCTCCGCGGCGGCAACTTCGCCCTGAAGCGGCGGAACCAATTGTCCTGGCAGACCACACCGTAACCGCAACGCCCTGGCCGTGCTTCGAGCATCACGCTCCCAAGCCCCGCCGGGGCCTTCCTTTTTCTGACGCTCTCATCAAAACAGCGCCACTCCGCAAAAATGTTCGTCACGCTTGACGTAAAACGCATTCCGTGCTACGATGCACACACCCATCGGAACCGACTAGGCAGTCGGGAGGAGAGGAAAGATGCGAAATCTGATCATCACGCTCGCCGGATGCCTGGGGGCCTGCGCCACGACGCAGCAGCCGCAGGTGCAGCAGCGCCGACAAGGACAAGGCCCCGCGGGCATCGATGCCCGCGCGGAGAAGCTGTTCGACGACCTCCTCCGCGAGGAGGACCGGGCCGAGTGTCGAGATCGAACCGGCAACTCGCGCTGCGAGCCGCCGACCGCGCCCGCGCCGACGCCCGCACCGGGCCGCTAGCCCGAATTTCCGGGAGACGCATTTCGACCTCCGCCACCAACGGAGGTCGTTCATTTTGTTTTCCTTACTTGACAAAATGCATCCGATGCCCCATCATGCTTGTAGCGATTTCTCAACCGACAAGAGGAGGATCGAGACATGTCTGGAGACGAAAACACAAAGGGCACAATGACATTCGGACAAGAAATCCAAGGAATCACTTCCGCCCATCTCTACGCGCAGCAGCAACAAGGTAATACGGTCGCTCAGGAGCGGGCGGAGGAACAGCTGCGCCATTACGAAGTCGCCGCCCAGAACATCCTCGACGTCCAACGCGGCGCGATCCGCGGGGCAGCCGATCGGCCTGTATCCATCGCCTCTCGGGAGGCGATCTCCGATACGGAGACGAAACGATCATTCGGGCAATCCAATTTGCCGACGAGCCGCTCGAGGAACAGCAATTCGCGAACCTCGGCCTGGCGCTGATCCGTCTCCTCCGAGCGGAGGGGCTCACGCCGCTGCTCCGCGTGGTCACCACCTGCGGCGCATCTGGCGCCAACGACACGCTGGATATCGAGCTCCTCGCGAGCTGGTAGACGTCATCACGAGCCCGTCTTCGGACGGGCTCGTTCTCCATTATTCCCTCATACCGCCTTGACGTTTCCCCGTGCCCCTCGTACACTCACCGACATAGGCAATCTCTCGTCTTATGCTTGTCATTCGACTCACCCGCGTCGGTAAAACGAAACAACCGAGCTATCGGCTCGTCGTCCAGGAGAAGTCCCGAGACCCCTGGGGCGGCTACGTTGAGCTCCTCGGTCAGTACAATCCCCGTACGAATCCGGCAACTATCGCGTTCAACCATGAGCGGATCACCCACTGGATCGGAATGGGTGCGCAGCCATCGGACACGGTCTGGAACCTCCTCGTCGATCAAAAGATCGTGACCGGAGAAAAGCGTCGCGTCGTGCAAATCTCTCGAAAAAGGCAGGCAGCCGGTGCAGCAAAAAGTGCCGCGTAGCTGGAGTAAAGCGCCTTCGCGATCTCTCCCGAGTGACACTCGGGAGAGATTGTTGCATGTATCTGCGTCCTCGACACCGACGCGCATCAACGCTATATTCTGGCCAACCAGATACTGCGCGTTCCTTCACAACCCACATTGGATGACTTGAGCAACAAGACCCAAATGGAGGCACCATGCGCGCTACGGCACTGCTCATCACGCTCGGTACTGCGCTCGCGGGATCATCCGCAATGGCGCAGACGACCAACTTCAGCTGCATCCGCATCTCCGATCCCGGCCCGCTCGTATTCACCGCCGGAACGCAGATCACCTTCGCGACCGTACTCATGATCACGTCGGGACCCGTTCCTGCTGGAGGGTTCATTGCAGAGAACCGCCCTTCCTGGGGCGGCATCGCGCTGGGTACCCGAGCGGATTTTCAACCCGGCACGCTCACGTACGATTCCCCCGCCATCGACACTGCGCCAACCACCCCCGGGACATACACCGTACAGACACGCTGCATCATCGAACTCGATGATGGCCGCGTCTTCACCGGCAATTGGTTCACTGCAGACATCACCGTACTCCCAGGCGGGTGCGCGCTTTCCTGCGGGACAGACGAGTTCGCCTGCGGCAATTGCAGCCGATGCATACCGTCGCGATGGATCTGTGACAGCGACAATGATTGCGGCGATTCCTCCGACGAACAGGGCTGCGGATCCGGAGATCTCGCGCGCGACCTTGAGGTCATCGCCGACGACTTTGCGCAACCATTCGCCGTGGGCAACGAATCCTGCGGAGATATCCGAGTACGAAACGACAGCGGCAGCATCACCTACGAGGTCGACACGATTCGACTCCGGAGTACCGACGTCTCCTGGGGCGACGACACCGAAAGCTCCGATTTCACGCTCACCCCCGGTGACCGCGACTGGGTAGGTGATCCCTTCTGCTTCACGCCGCTCCGCTTCGGACGCATTTGTTTCGATGTGGAAGTACGACTGGAACACACCTCTGCGTACGTCCGGGTCGACCAGCGGTGCATCATGGTCAACGATCCCTGCGTGAACGTCACCTGCGCACCATACTGCGCCAACGGCGATGTTCGTATGGTGGGGCGCCCGGTCGCCACTGGCGGGACGTGCAGTTGCTCCTATGAGGGACTCGACTGCAATCGCTACGACTCCGCTCCATCACCCGAGCACTACTGCGCTGGCAATGAACTCCGCGAACGCACCTGGCGCATTGATGCGACCTGTCAGAACGGCGACTGCGCTATTCCCGCTGGACAATGGACCAATGACCACGGTCTCGTGTCCTGCGCTTGGGGCTGTGACGCGGGCGCCTGCCGGAGCGATCCCTGCGCCGGCGTCGCGTGTCCGGACTTCTGCGCGTACGACCTTCGCATCTGGGACGGCGTCTGCACAGCCGGCCGCTGCATCTATCGCCAGCAGACGGACTGCGACGACATGGACACCGAGTACATGCCTGCGCGGGAATGCTCCGGCGACACGCTCCGGGAGTACGTCACGTGGAATGACTTCTCCTGCGACGCGTCGCAGGCGCAGTGCATACCCCATGCGATGCGCGCGCAGGAACGAATCATCGAGCAGTGCGACGCGAGACCGCCCATTGCCGCGACGGAAGCGCAATGGTGCGACGACCACACACCAATGACCAGGATCGCGGAGACTCCGTGGTCCTGCTCGGCGAACCAATGCGCACGCAATGCTGCCGCGACCGCTACCCGCGTCATCACCGACCAGCCATGCGGCCCGGGAACGCAGTGCCAACGCGGCACGTGCGTCCCGTGCACACCGGACTGGCGATGCGACGACTGGTCGCGCTGCGAGGACCACGTCCAAACGCGTACATGCACGGATCTCGAGCAGTGCCGCACGACGGTCGGGCAGCCCCACACGGCGCAACCCTGCGTCATGCCATGCCACATCACGGACGTCTCGTGGGACGCAACCACCGCGGCAGACGGCGACCAAATCGGATTCACGATCACGCACACTGGTGATTGCGCGGGGATGGTGGCGGAGGTGCGTGTCTTCGAGTCCGATGGTCGGTTCTTCGACACCATCGCTCGTCCGGGAACTCCCTCGGGTCACTTCCTCGTGCGTACCGGCTTCGGAAACACCACGCACGGGGAGTGGACCGCAACGTTCGCCGGCGACTGGGGAGATACACCGGAGTACCGACTCCGTGTCGGCATCGGGGTGAGTTCCGGAGAGAGTACGAACCTCCTCACCGTGACGCCACAGGCGATCGAACTCGGTACGGTCCGCGATATTCTCGCGAGCACAACACCGCCACATGATCCCTGCCAGGACTACGGACGGGTAACCATCTCGTCCGAGTGCCTCCAGATACGACGGGATGTCGGGGTACAGAGCGCACTCGTCTCGAATGACTTCCTCAATGGGGAAGCGATCCTCGATGCGATGGGGAAAATCTGGCTCGCATCGTGCGCGGGATGTCTCGTGGGATGGGCGGCGGGAGCATTCGAAGTGGTCTCCTGCCCAGTGAGCGGGATAACCTGCGTCGCAATCCCATTCACCACCGCTCTTGCATACACCGCATGCTCGCTCTGTCTCGGCGAAGGAATAGGATTCTCCATTAGCATCCTCCGCGGATCAGTAGCGAACGGCGTCCGCGAATGGGTCATGCGTCACGCCGCCGAACGCCACCTCCAGACACTCACTGCGTCCACTATCGAATCCCTCGTGAACGCTGGTGGCGCCAAATTCTGGTATCGCATCGGGGATGCGCTGTACGTCGACGAGATCGTCTGGGCTGGCTCGGTGCGTACGGAGCTCGTGCGGTACTCCAATCCCTGGTTCTTCGCACGTCGCGGGTGGCCAGAATACCTCAGTTGGAAACAGGTGACCACGATCGACGTCGACGCCATTGCAATCACAACGAGTTGGGAGCGGACGGAAACAATGCTCTCCCTCTTTGCGGACGGATTCCAGTCCGCTGCAACGGAAACCGTCGCCCTCCTCACGAATCGTCGACTCACGCTCCTCGACGTTCACACCGGCATCCTCACGGGGACGCCCGGCAAGATCGAGTTCGTTCCGGAATTCACCGGAGTGCACGCGGGCGCCAACGCGCTGTCGATCCCCGGACGGGGAGACATCCGCATCGCCCTGGACACCACACTCGGCATGCCAGCGATCAGTACGGCGATAACGCGACTCCTCGACACGATCCTCCGGCACGAGTACGGTCACCTCACGAAAGCGGCCGTCGTCACGCGCGCCATCGATCCCCACGGGAGAACGCCCACATCGCGGTACGTCCTCAACACCGCCGACACAGGACCGTTCCAGGTGAACACGGAAGCCATCGAGTACCTCAACGAGCGATACCTGTTCGAGGCATTCGATAGTAATCCCGACCTGCTCCTCCGATATCAGACGGGTATCGTGCCACAGATCCAGTCCGCATTTGCCACGCAACATGAGGCATGGGTGAACGCCTGGGTACTCCAAGGTCCCTACGGGGGATTCCGGGCGCGATGGATGATGGTTCGCTTCTACAACCTCGCGCAGGACCTCGGAGCATCGCAACACCTCGAACCAGCGACCGCCACGGAGATGCGTACGCTCGCGCAGGCGATGCGCAATGAGCTTGAGCAGTTCGCGCAGGCGAATAGTGCGACGGATGCTCTCCGGGAATTCGATCTCGCAGCGCAGCAACTCCACGCGGATGGTGGCGTGCTCGCGCACGATCTCCGTATGCTCCAAATCAGTCCGGCATCGGACGCCATCCTCCGGAGATACGACTACATTGCGCAATCCACTCGCTCGGGAAGTTCGTCGAATACCGACGTTCCCCCGATGCCGCCATCCCTCGAGCTCTGCGACGAGGCATCCTGCGAAGACGACGCCAAGAATCCCCTCGACACCGCACGCCCGGAATCGTCCTCTCCGCAGCACGAGCCCCCACCGGATGCTCCTCCTGACATACCCGATGAGATTCCGTCGAATTCGCTCAATCCCCTCCCTCCGGGAGAGGAGGATGGTGCCAGCACCGATGCACTGGTGGGATGCTCCTGTCGTGCGACCGCACCGAACTACAATCCTGCAGCAGGATGCTCCTTTGCAGCCATCGCACTCCTTCTGCTCTGGAGGTCCCGACGAAGGTAGGGCGTCCGCACCCGCACAGTAGTCGCCCATTTCCCCATCATTCCCGAACCGGTCCTCCGGTTCGGGAATTCTTTTTTGGCAATTGTCGCTGCAGAAACAGAAAATCGTATGTTGACAACCTTGTGGATTTTGTGCTATCGTTATTTCTTCGGAATTCGCTCGACTGCAAGCAATAAGGTCGGCAGTACGGAAGCGATTCCGGTTGTCTATCCTTGACGCTCCCACCCTGTGGCTCAACAGTATACCGATCAGCAGTTCGTTGAATTCGTAGTGAGAATGCTCGTGAATAAGCCGGACAGTGTCTCCACGACCCGAACGGTCGATGAAATGGGCGTACTCATTACGCTCAAAGTCGATCCGGAGGACATGGGGTACGTCATCGGCCGGCAGGGGCAGACCGCACGGTCGCTCCGTACGCTCCTCAAAGTGGTCGGCGCGAAAAATAATGCGCGCGTCAACCTGAAGATCGAGGAGCCGGAAGGCTCCACCCGTGGTCGCCGCGCTCCCGCAGCGAGCGATGCGCACGAGGAGAGCACGGAAACCATCGACCTGGAAATTTGATCGCCATCACGCGATACCAAATGCCGCTCCCGAGAGGGGCGGTATTTGGTATCCATGGATGAGTGGTATGCTCAAGAAATCATGTAGGGCGGATCCTCCACATCATTTGTGCAACGCATCGACCTCATCACCCTTTTTCCGGAAGTCATCCAATCCTACCTCGGCGTCTCGATCCTCAAACGCGCACAGGAGCAACGGCGCGCCAAATTTTTCGTGCACCAACTTCGTGACTGGGGCGTCGGCCAACGTCGTACGGTCGACGATCGGCCGTACGGTGGGGGTGCGGGCATGGTCCTCCAGGTGGGACCATTCTTCCGCGCGCTCCGAAAACTCCGTGCGGTGGATGCGCAGGGGAAACGTACCAGCCGTAGTACCCGCATCCTCCTCACGAGCGCGAAGGGCACACTCTTCACGCAACGTGACGCAGAACGATATCAACAAAAATTCGATCGTCTCGTGATCCTCTGCGGACACTACGAAGGCGTCGACGAACGCGTGGCCCGATATCTCGCCGATGAAGAGGTGTCCATTGGTCCATACGTCCTCACCGGCGGCGAACTCCCCGCCCTCGTCATCGCAGACGCAGTGACCCGCCTCATTCCGGGTGTGCTCGGCAACGCCGAGTCGCCCATTGAAGAAAGCTTCAAGCGGCAAGCGACAAGCGAGCGGGGAGATGTGCCACATCCGAGCTTGCAGCTTGAAGCTTGCAACTTGCAGCGAGAGCATCCCCAGTACACCCGACCGGAAGTGTTCCTCCCCAACCCAAAACGGCCACGCATCGCCTGGCGCGTGCCGAACGTCCTGCTCTCGGGCGATCACGCGAAAATTGCCGCATGGCGTGCGGCGCAACAATCATCCCTTGACGCATCGCGCGCAGCATGATTCCCTCGGGGAGCACGTTCCCAACCTAACGGAGGCACCATCCCATGGCGCTCGATCGATTAGTCTATTGGCGCAACTGCCGTCCCACCGCGGACGCCGTCCAGCTCCTCCTCGAAGATTTCTTCAATGGCGCCGCAACCATCACGCTCCGCAACGACCGATGGTTTTGCGCACTCCCCGGCACCACGCAAAATCCATTCCGCCGCGCGGTGCCAGACCTCGCGAAGCCGCAGGCATGCTATCGCGAGCAGCGCTACATCGAGGTGATCCTCGATCAGGACTCCATCGACATCATCACGCGTGACCAGGACCCATTCGTCGATGGGCTCGCGAAGCGGCTCCAGGAATTGTTCGCACAGGGCTGGAGCGGTGTGTGCGATTCCGGATGATGGATCGATTGACACCGCGCGCGCAGCGTCGCCACACTAGCAGCAGCACCTTCCCGAATGGAGGAACTCATGCCCGAACATCCGAAATCCGAATACCCACGAGCGCCCGATCTCCGCTCACTACTCTCCGAGGCAGCACGAGTCGCGATTGTCGAAATGTCGTGGGAACGCCTCCTTGAACTGCAGGCGCAGCTCCGCAAGGAATACCACCCCATTCCGGATCTCATCACCATGGAGCATGCGGCAGCACTGACCGGACTCACCGTCGAGGAGATCGCGCAGATTTCCAGCCTCAGATGCGAACGGGTCGGGGAGAAAACCGTTGTCCGCTGGGAGTCGCTTCGGGAGCACATTGCGAACGCACTCCGAACGACGCAGCGTTCATTTCTGCGCCGGAGCTGAGGTTCGCATGGCGCATCCGACATCGGAACATCAGATTTTCGCATACGGATCGAACATGCACCTCCCCGATCTCCGACGCTGGCTCGAGGAACACGGTGAAAATCCGGACGGTATTCTCCGCTCCGAACCGGCAACACTCCGCGGCTGGCGGATTGCGTGGAACTACTTCTCCCGCAAACGGAATGGCGGTGCCGCCAACATCGTCCGCGCCATCGGGCACATACTCCCCGGGGTGGTGGTCTCCGTAGATCGACCCACGCTCGAGGCGATCGACTACAAAGAAGGACATCCGCAGTACTACGACCGCGGCAAGCGACGCCTCCGCGTACGCCTTGCATCCGGAACAGACATCCTCGCATGGACGTACATCGCACGGCGCGAGCATTGGCAACGCGAACTCGTACAACCACGACGCGCCTACCTCGATCTCCTCATCGAGGCCGCTCGAAGCCACAAACTCGACCCCGACCACATCGCCGCCCTGGAAGCCACGCCCACCGTCGACTGACGCTGCCATCACGCCCGGCACCATTACGGTGCCGGGCGAATTTTCAACCATGCAGGTCGCAACACCGAGTACACGATCAGTGCGCGATAATCATTCCCAAGTGGTACGCGCGCTGCTCGGTGGGGTTTCTCCATTCGGAGATAAGCAGATTACCTTATTTCTCTCCTTGAAATACGCTGAAAATAGCGCAAGCCGATCACCCGGGAGCGGGAAGGGCATCCCGGAACCTCCGGCCAATCGCCAGCCGATCGCCGCCGCTGTGGATCCCCTGTGGACCAACGGACCTTGACAGCGTTTTTGGAGCCGGTACGCTACCTCTAGACTTCTCAAAACTCAAGATACTTCGCGAACATTCGCGCCGACAGCGGCGCGGTAACCGGGACCAGTCCCGACCGTCGGGAGGTCGCGGTTTTCTGTTCGGCCCACTCCACGTTCGTTATTCGACGAACGAACGGGCTCCAAATCCGCTCCCGCGTCGTATCTATTGCTGCTCGTCGCTCCTCGCAGCGAGCGCACTGCCGAGCTCGGACATCAATGCACCACCAATTCCGGTGCGACGTCCGGCCCCTCTGCGCATGCGCTCACTGTGATGCACGACACCGGATTGACCGTTGACAACTGAAGCGTGGTCGGTGAACCCGGAATCGTTCTCGCATTCATCTTCGGATGATGCAAGAACTTCCAATTGTAAGTTCGAGTCAATCGACTCTACAAGTGCAGCAATGCACTTCAGTCAAGAGTTTGATCCTGGCTCAGGGTGAACGCTGGCGGCGTGTCTAAGGCATGCAAGTCGAGCGGGTTTCGGTCGCAAGATCGGAATCAGCGGCAAACGGGTGCGTAACACCTTGGCAACCTACCCCCGAGACGGGCATAACTTTCCGAAAGGAGAGCTAATTCCCGATGAAGTTCGCCATCTCCTGATGTGCGAATAAAACAGCCCGCAAGGGTCGCTTGGGGAGGGGCCTAGGTCCTATCAGCTAGTTGGTGAGGTAACGGCTCACCAAGGCGAAGACGGGTAGCTGGTCTGAGAGGACGACCAGCCTCAGGGGAACTGAGACACTGTCCCCACACCTACGGGTGGCTGCAGTCAAGAATCTTCCGCAATGGACGAAAGTCTGACGGAGCGACGCCGCGTGTCGGATGAAGCCCTTCGGGGTGTAAACGACTTTTCCCAGGGACGAACTCTGACGGTACCTGGGGAATAAGGGGCCGCCAATCTCGTGCCAGCAGCGGCGGTAATACGAGAGCCCCGAGCGTTACCCGGATTCACTGGGTGTAAAGCGTCCGAAGGCGGTCCAACGCATCTCTGGTTAAATCCTGGGGCTCAACTCCAGGCATGCCAGGGACATGGTTGGACTCGAGGCTGGGAGAGGCGAGTGGAACTGCCGGTGTAGTAGTAAAATGCGTTCATATCGGCAGGAACACCAAAGGCGAAGGCAGCTCGCTGGAACAGTTCTGACGCTCAAGGACGAAAGCGTGGGTAGCGAATGGGATTAGATACCCCAGTAGTCCACGCCCTAAACGATGAGTGCTAGGTGTTGGGAGTATCGACCCTCCCAGCGCCCATATTGAAGCTAACGCGTTAAGCACTCCACCTGGGAAGTACGGCCGCAAGGCTAAAACTCAAAGGAATAGACGGGGACCCGCACAAGCGGTGGACCATGTGGTTTAATTCGACACTAAGCGAGGAACCTCACCTAGGTTTGACATGCTCCTGCAAGCGCACGGAAACGTGTGACCTTCGAGGGTGGAGCACAGGTGCTGCATGGCTGTCGTCAGCTCGTGCCGTGAGGTGTTCCGTTCAGTCGGGAAACGAGCGCAACCCTCGTCCTATGTTTCAATGACCATAGGAGACTGCCCCGGCAACGGGGAGGAAGGCGAGGATGACGTCAAGTCAGCATGGCCCTTATGCCTAGGGCGACACACGTGGTACAATGGCCAGGACAGCGGGATGCGAAGCCGCGAGGTGGAGCAAATCCCCAACCCTGGTCTCAGTCCGGATCGGAGGCTGCAACTCGCCTCCGTGAAGCTGGAATCGCTAGTAAACGCGTATCAGCCACGGCGCGTTGAATACGTTCTCGGGTCTTGTACTCACCGCCCGTCAAGTCAAGCGAGTCGGGAATTCCTGAAGGCTTCGGATTCGGGGCCCAAGGAAGGCCTGATGAGAGGGACTAAGTCGTAACAAGGCAGGGGTAGCGGAAGCTGCTCCTGGATCACCTCCTTTCTACGGAGTTCTTTCCGCCGCGATCTCCTTCGGGAGATCGTTGGAGGAACATCCGAGGTCGTCGATGTACGAAAGTGCATCGCTTCCGGGTTTCACCACCACGCTTCAGATCGTCAACGGATGTCGTTCCTTCTGTTTTCGAAACACACCGTTCCCCACGGAGCAATCCGGGGGGAATTGTGTTATTTGTGGTTACCGCATGCGGGTTGCAGCGGTCGAGCGGTGCATGGTACGCTCGGCTCGCGGAGGGGTAATGTACTTGCCCTCCTCGCTCGGAAGAGATTCGGATGAGGCGTTCGTCCGTGGACGCATCGCGCAGCGCGATGCGTGCCCTCCTCGCTCGGAAGAGGGGGATGGCGTGGGAAGGATTTTCTCAGGTGTTCGTCCGTGGCCGCATCGCGCAGCGCGATGCGTGCCCTCCTCGCTCGGAAGAAAATAAATGCGGCATTTTTTTCTTCGCTCGCTCGTCGGGCACGTAGCTCAGTTGGTTAGAGCGTCACACTGATAATGTGAAGGTCGGTGGTTCAACTCCACCCGTGCCCACCAGATCGCCTGTACTCCTCGCCCCATTAGACAGAATGTAGGGAGGTACAATAAATTTTAACGACAAGCACACCACCCCGACGCTCAGGCGTCGGGGTGGTGTGCTGTAATCGGGAACAGCCCATCATGATCATCGTCGGAATACCTGCGCGCCCCATTCACTCGTCGGACACGTGGTCTGGTTGGCTTGTATACTATGCGTGATAGGTCACCAGGCAGCGGAAACTATGGAGCGACCCGCATTCCCGACCAGCATTCGACTGTTCCTCATCGCAACGCTTGCGCTCATGGGTTGGTTTTCCTCTGATGCGATCCTCCATCATATCTTGGGCGTGCACGCCACAATCAGTGACGGGGCAAATGCGACTGCAGTGCTCGGGCAATTCGACGCCAATGGCAGCCCGACCTATACGACTGCCGTGCAGGCAGGAGTCGCCAACTACGCATTCAATGCACCAACCGATGTCGTACTCGACGCTACGGGACATCGCCTATTCGTCCTCGACCAAAATCGCGTCCTCATCTTCAATCTCTCAGAGAGCAACGAGATCACGGATTACCTCGCCGACGCGGTACTCGGCCAGAGCAATCTCAATGCACGCGAGTGCGTCGGTGCCTCCGCGAGTACCTTCTGTCCCGGTAATAGCATCGCATTCTCAAGTACTACGAATCGTCTGTTCGTAGCCGACAGCGAATACAACCGCGTTCTCGTGTTCGATGTCGCCGCGATCACCAACGGAGAAAATGCGGTCGCGGTCCTCGGACAGAGCACCTTCACGGGTACCGGCAGCGGGACATCCGCATCAACCATGAGTCTCCCCTACGCCGCCATGATGGACGACGCGAATGCGCGACTCTTCATCGCCGATGGCGGGAACCACCGCATCCTCGTCTTTGATATCTCCGGTGGGGTTACGACCGGCATGAACGCGTCCAATGTGCTCGGCCAAGCAGACTTCTCGGGAAGCAGCGCCGTCACCACCCAGAGTGGCCTTCGCTATCCCATGGGTATGGCCTGGCACGCTGCCGCAAGCCGCCTGTTCGTCGCAGATACGAGCAATCACCGCGTACTGATCTTCGATCTCTCGAGCGGAATCACCAACGGCATGGGTGCCGCGAACGTACTCGGGCAGATGAACTTCACGAGTGGCGATTACAATTTCACGCAGAGCACCATGCGGAATCCCAGTGACGTGGCATTCGATAGTGCCGCGAGTCGCCTCATGGTGAGCGATTACGCGAATCACCGCATCCTCTTCTTCGATCTCTCCGGAGGCATCACGAACGGCATGAATGCCGCCAACGTGCTGGGACAGCCGGATTTCACGACAACCACAAGCGGCCTCACCGCAGCAACCACCAACAATCCCCGCGGACTCCATTACGACACGAATAGCAATCGTCTCTTCGCGACCGATTACCAAAACAATCGCGTCCTCATCTATGAGGTCGCGAGCGTCAATGACGGCGAGAATGCAACGGGAGTGCTCGTGCAGCTGGACAGCGACGGCAATCCGACGTTCACCACAAACAACTCAGTGTACAACGCGGTGAGCGCGCGAACCTTCAACTCCATCGGATCCATCGTTGCCGATACGACAGGGCATCGACTC
Source organism: Candidatus Uhrbacteria bacterium (assembly GCA_016188355.1). Lineage (GTDB taxonomy): Bacteria > Patescibacteriota > Patescibacteriia > JACPHY01 > JACPHY01 > JACPHY01. Next base: position 10,348 of record JACPHY010000011.1, on the reverse strand, counting down.
TTCGTGGCCGATACGGGACGCATCCTCGTTTTCAATCTCACCAACGACAACGCGCTCACCGATACCACCGCAGACTACGTCCTCGGTCAAACCAACTTTAGCTCCTTCACGACCGGGGTCACCCGGAACACCCTGGGCGCAACGATCACCGGACTGGCATACGACAGCATCGGGAGTCGACTATTCGTGAATGATTCTAACAACCACCGAGTCCTCGTGTTTAATCTTGCCGGGGGCATCACGAATGGCATGAATGCCGCCAACGTGTTGGGACAACCGGACTTCACGAGCAATACCGCCGCAACCACCCGAAGCGGCATGAATACTCCCTACTCCATGGCTTGGGACGCTACGAACACGCGACTCTTCGTCGCTGATGCCCAAAACGCTCGCGTGCTCGTCTTCAATCTCGTTGATGGCACCACGAATGGCATGGATGCCGCCAATGTGCTGGGGCAGGCCAATTTCACCAGCAGCACCTCAGGCGTTTCGCGGAGCGCTATCAATTTTCCTGTTGGTCTTGCTTGGGATGCAACCAATAGTCGTCTCTTTCTCACGGATAATGGCAACGCTCGCGTGCTCGTCTTCAATCTCGTCGATGGGATCACGAATGGCATGGATGCCGCGAATGTCCTAGGACAAACCACCTTCACCGATAATGCATCCGCGCTCACACAGCGCGGCCTGGAGTCCCCGGGCGACAGTATATGGGACGAAACGAATGAACGACTCTTCGTCACCGACAGCGCCCACAACCGCGTCATGGTATACCACCTCTCGGGCGGTATCACGAATGACATGAATGCAGCGAACGTCCTGGGGCAGTCCGATTTCACCACCGGAACCTCTGGAACAACCCAACAAAAAATGAATTATCCTTCTGATGTGGCGTACGTCCCCGCAACGGGCCTCCTCTTCGTGGCGGACGCCTTCAACTACCGCGTCCTAGCGTTTGACGCTGCGGCAGCAGCAGGAGCACCAACGACGGACGCCACCGCGCCTGCCGCACCAACGAACATCCAACTCGCGAGTGCCGATGGCACCGTGACCATCACCTGGACGGATCCCGTGGATAATGATCTCGCATCGCTCCGCGTGCTCCGCATGCAGGGTGAGACCGCGCTGCTCCGTGGCATTGCGTATCCCGGCATCCAAACGTTCACCGATCGTGGGGACGATCTCCTTTCCGGTGCGTCCATCTCTTACGCACTCCAGTCCACGGACACCGCAGGCAATCGCGCCACCAGCACGACACGCACGATCATCATTCGGGGATCCTCAACGAACACCGCCTCACCGACGAATGCTCCCCCCTCACCCATCCTCGATACTCCTGACGAACCCGAGCAACCGATTCCACCCGATCAACGCACCATCCTCCGCACTACGTTGCGCAACCTGTTCGGAGTCACCGCATTCGATGCGCTTCCATCGCACGACCAGGAATTCCTCATCCAATTCCTCGCGTCCGGACGAGAGAAGGATTCTCGCAATCGCACACAATCGGAGCGACTCGCGGTGCTCACCACATTCCACCACATCTTCCCGGATCGTATTCCGGTATCTCCCATCGACCACATGAGCCTTGAGGCGCTCAGCATGCGTCCTGCGCATGTGGCGGATTTCTCGCGATGGATGGAACGGATCCCCGGCGCTATTCCTCTATTCACCACCACATACGGTCGACGTCCCACGGAAGGTGCGGTGACGCTCACCGACGTCCAGGGGGATTGGCGTGCGGTACGCACGTTCATGGGAAATATCGAGACGCGTTCACGAGATGTCTTTGCCGAACGCAACGCACTCCGTGCTTTCCTGACCAGCGACCTCCAATTCACGATCAATGGCACCCCGCTTCGCAAGGGAATGTCCGTCGCGCCGTACCACGCCATCCATTGGCAGGCGATTCGCTCTTGCGTCTACGGTAATCCCAAAAAATGCACCCTCCTCGAGCCATCTCCGTGATTGCGCCCTCTGCGATGCAAGGCGATGGTCACCCACCGCACAAGGAATCTTCATGCCGACCATTGACACTCTCTCCATGATTTGATTCAATGCACACGCAGATCGGACGCACCTTACCAAAACACACTCCATCTGGTTCGCTGCATGGTAGCGGAGGAGCGTATGAGAATTCGGGAAGAAACATGGTCACTCGTGCTCACCACGATGCTCACGTGCGCGCTCATCGGAATGACGGTCGGCGTCGGATACACTGCGCATGCACTGTGGTTCGATCCACTCGCTCCGGAACGCACCATCCCGCTCGTCGTCCCCCACCACGTCGAAATTCATCCGAAGTGGGCAGTCACGACCAACACCAGAGGAGGCTCCGAGGCATTCGCCATCCACATCTCCGTCGAGGATCTCATTGCACACGCGAATGCGGCTGGCGCCACGGCGCTCGTCACCTACGCTTCGGTGGAGAACGGGAAATCATCCCTAGCTATCGACTATTGGCTGCCGAATGCGAAAATTGCCGGAACTTTTTTTCGTGCGCACGACACGATCGATACGTATCCCGAGTGGCACACCGCCATCGGATCCATGGTGCTCCGCGAAAACGCGATCCACATCACGCCCAGACGAGCGGCGTGGATTGGACTCTTCCCTCCGGTATTCGTCGTGTTCCTGGTCTTCTCGATTATGAGCACACGGGCGGCATGGAGGGCATTCGTGTGTTATCGCCAATCCGCACCGCCGGAAGCCATGCGTTTCATCAGACCCCAATAAATGGAGGAAGTCATGCCCGTGCATCAGTACTGCATTGAAACGGAAATCACGATGACCGTCGATGGTGCGCCGCATATCGTCACCGCGTACGCGACCCTGCCGCTCGCCATCAGTGATGAAGGAGGAGGATTCGAGGAGATCCTCGATCCGAAGACTCCCGAGGGCTTTCGCCAGACATGCCTGAATATGATCCGGTACGTTGCCACACGGGAGCTACTCACCGAGGTACAGCCCATCACCGCGCACCGCCTCCGACGGCTGCACCGCATCATCGGAACCGAGCTCTCACCCACCGAGCACGGGACACTGCAGTGCAAGCTACTGCTCCAGCCGGTCTGCGATTTCGACGATCGCGGACAGCCCATTCCCCCTCAACGATAGGCTATCCTCCGCGCGCCCTTCACCCATTCGCCCAACCGTAACCTGGTTGGGCGAATTGCATTGCTATTGACAAACGACGCGAACTGCGGTACAACCAGTGCATTCATCGCTCATTCCCACACACAAACTACACCGGCGCCAGCGCGGCGTCGGCAACGGAGGGAGCCATCCATGCATCGTCAAGTCGTCTGGTGTGCTCTGATCATGCTCGCACTGTCCCAGAGCACGCCTGCGCAGGCCGATGGCACAACGACCGCGACCGCTGCGACCGCGACCGCACTCGCACCCGATGTCACCGCAACACTCATGCCGATTCGGTACAAGCTCGAAGCGGTTGGCGAAATGCTCCTCGAAGGTGAGATCACCATCAGCCAGCGCGATGCCGCGCTACACCGGTACCTCAAAGAAGCACGCGATGCCGCGGGAACCACCATTCCTATCGAACAGCTCCTCACGTTGCACGCGCCCATCAGTGAAACCACCGCACCGCAACTCACCTTGCTCCAGAAGGCCGCAGGATTCGTGACATTCATGAACATCCTCTGGGTGTTCGCGATCGTCGGCGGCGCGGTGTGCGCGTTCATCCTGTTCGGCTCGCTCCTGCTCCGCGTCCCCGCGATGCTGTACGAACTGCTCGCCTACGGCGCGAGCGCTGGGCTCGTCGCATGGGGTCTCCGTGCCACCTCCGGTACCGAGTACATCCTGCTCACGGGTGGAGCACTCTTCGCGGCAGCACTCGGGATCACCTGGAAGGTACACAGCGATGCCATCAAAAGGCAATTCGGCGAACACGTTGCGACGGCGTACTTCATCATCCTGACGATCACCCTCGGCGGCATCGCAATGCTTGGGAACAGCACGTTCGTCGGCTTCGCGGCCATGATCGCACTCATGGGCGCGCTCGGGTTCTCTGCAGCAGTCATCCCCTGCGGGTACGCGGTCGGATTCACGGACGACGACGCGCTCGCGCGAGCGACCTCCGCAGGATTCCTCCTCCTCGCACTCTTCGTGGGTCTTCGTGTGTTCGGCATTTCCGAGGGAACGCTCCACGTGTTCACCGCAGGCGCGCTCTGGATGGGATCGTTCGTCGGCTACCTCGGACTCCTCATCGCCTCGTCGAAGTGGTACAGCCGACGTCGCATCTATCCGCTGATGCAGCTCATCACGATCCTTGCCGGCATCGCGGCCATCTTCTTCGGATCCGTTTTCGATGTCGGTGAGCTCCAGAAGATCGGCGGCACGTTCTTCGCGCTCTACCTCATCGAGAAAGTCTGCGAGATTCCCGCGGAGAGCATCGAGGGCAAGGCGTTCGTGGGGCTGCTCGCATCCGCCACCGCGTGGGGCGTATTCTGGTTCGCGACCACGCACATGGACGTGCTCGGCCCGTATCTCCCGTTCTAGTCTCTTCCACCCCGGACACTTCGTCCGGGGTGGTGTACTATGCGCGCGCCAGGGCTACACGGTACAATCGACTTCTCCTCGTCCGCATCATCATCTCGTATGCACCTCCCCTTCGGATACCGTTTCGCCGTCGGCATGACGACGCTCCTCATGGCGAGCATCGCCGCGACGCCAGCCCTCGCACTCGATTCGAGTGACGACCCATGGCATGAGCCTCCCCTCCTTGCACCGACGGTTACCGTGAAATCCAAACCCGCACCCGCTCCGGTCGCAGCTGCAAAAATCAATAAAATCACATCTCCTCAGGTCACCCCAAAAACGACCAAGTCCGTAATCACGAAAAAGAAAATAATCACACAAAAGAAGGCCATCAAAAAGCCGAAGGCTCCATCGAAGAAAGCGGCGGTGAAGTCTACTCCCAAAACAGCGACACGGTGACACCACGTGCCACTCGTATTGATCGCTGGCGCAGCGCATTCCTCCCGTATTGACGCGACCATGCGGGTGCGTATACCGTAGGAGTGCGAGCGAGAGAGGGGCACGGGAGCCGAGGAATCCGATACCTCGGGTCGTCGCTCGAAACCATGTTCGCATCCCCACGCTCCCGCCTTTGCGGCGCAGCACCGTCATCCGAGCAGGTCGTTCTGGGAGTATCTTCGCTTCGCTCGATACCTCGGGTCGTCGCTCGAAACCATGTACGTGTGCGCGCTCCCGCTAGTGCGCTGCAGTGCCGTCATCCGAGCAGGATAGCTCGGCTGCCGACCCCGCAGCGCACTAGCGCCGTGTGCTTCGCACGCGGCGCTCACTCCTCGCCGAGGTAGCTCAGTGGTAGAGCGCAGGCCTGAAGAGCCTGGCGTCGCCGGTTCAATCCCGGCCCTCGGCAGAGCAATGCCGCCCACAACCGTGGGCGGCATTGCGGTTGTATCATACGCAAACGGAAAGCCGACCAATGGATATTGGTCGGCTTGCTACTCACAGCAGCGGAGCACCTGGGAACAACTCGTGCCACCGACGCGCTTCCTTACGGAGTTGACGCTGCATGGTTTCTTGTTCGTGGGAGTGGGAGAAGGCGATCCAGGACGAAGCTGCGCGATCGAATGCTCGATAGGCGACGACCTCCTGGGGTGGTCCCGACCGACAAATCGTTTCGGATACCGGACATCCTTCCGCTGCCCATGCCTCGAGCAATGCCGGGGCAGCGACTACTGCCGTCGGCATCATGAGGAGCGCCGTAGCGAGGTGCTCCGCGGTCCGGAGGTCGTTCGCGAAGACGCGCACCCGACTGTTCGCCTCGCGCAGCATTTTGCGGATGTCGCCAGGATCGCCAATCCATCGTACCCGTCGTCATCCAGCAGCCCAACCGGAACGGAGACCGCCACCGGGACATCGGGATCGTCGCGCGTTGCCACGTGTACGGCTGCCGCCTGCTCCTGTCCGCAACAGGAGGTCAGCACCACCGGCACTCCTTCCCGGACCACGAGCTCACGTGCCGCGGCTACCCCCGCAACCGTCGCTGGCAATGCGATCCCACCCACATCCCATGCATGGAGATGGATCGCCTGGTTTACGATATCCCAGAGTCCGGTCCGATCGGTCGCGAATACCGGAAGCACCAATTCCGCAGACGGCAATCGCGCCAGCATGTGCTCCATCGCGATTTCGAGCTCCGCATCGACGGCGCGACGCGTCAACGGAATTGCTCGTTCCCCTCCCGGAAGCCGCTCTCGCATCTGTTCGACGAATGCGAGACGATCAAGCCAATACCCATCCAAAAATCCGAGCAATTCCCGGACATGGACCGCCGTCTTGGGATCCGCATTCGCCACATACACCCTTGTGTCTCCGAGTTGTTTCGGTCGCTGCATCACGTTCCTCCTCTTGGTTGCGCCGGCAGTGAACGTACCCGGATCCTAGCAACAGACCGACAGCGACGCAAGGGGATCACGCACGGCTTGCATTGCGCGCACCGCGTGGTATCGTACTTCCCTATCGAGGGAAAGCGTGAGATGATCGATGTTGCGCCATGGAAACGGCAACGCCTACGAGCACCGGGGGCGTCATGCTTGCGGAGGTTGCCTGTTCTTATTCATGGTTGGGGATGTATCTCGCGGACTCGATGCATCCCTTCCTCGCTCGGCAATGCGCGGGCTAGCGCCCGCTCGCATCTGCGCCACCGCTTCGTCCGTCGAGCAGGATAGCTCGCCCGCCGAATCGGTGTCACAGATGCCCGCGGCGAAACGCCGCGGATTGCTCTCGCCTCGTCGGGCTGTAGCTCAGTTGGTAGAGCGCTTGGTTTGGGACCAAGAGGCCCCGGGTTCGAGCCCCGGCAGCCCGACCAGATCGCAGGGAAACCTCCCATACTCCATATGAAACAAGAAACCCATACGGTTGATGATCCTTCCGGAAGCCAACGACGGGGGGTGACGCCACCATGAAGTGGAGCGATGTACGCGCCTGTACGCTCCGCCTCTCTCCTTCACCCCCGTATGCCCTTCGACATTCCCCTACAAATTCTCACGCTCATCGCACTTCCCACCACCCTGCTCTACCTCGGCGTCATTCCCCTTGCCTGGCGTGGTTGGGTGCTCATCGCAGTGACCCTGGCGGTTGTTGGCATCATGATTCGTGAACGTTGGTCACCCAAAGATCTCGGCCTCCGTGGAGATACGCTACGCTCAGGATGGTCGCGCTACGGCATCGTGACACTCCTCGGCATTGCGGCCATTGTGGGGATCGCGTTCGTCACCGGACGACGCGTCCTCCCTGCCTGGTGGATGGCCCCACATTTCTTGGGCGGATTCCTCATCGTCAGCATCGCGCAGGAACTCGTGTTTCGCGGATTCCTCATCCCGAAGCTCCACCAACTGCTCCGCTCGCCCGCATTCACGATCCTCGCCAACGCGCTCCTCTTTACCGCGGTGCATGCCATCTTCCCAAGCCCCGCAATCGTCCTCCCGCTCACCTTTGTGGGCGGTCTCCTCCTCGCATTGCTCTACGTGCGATATCCGAATCTCGTGCTCGTCACCCTCGCGCACATCGCACTGAACGTCACTGCAACCCTGTACTGCTTCGCCAGCACCCAAACAAGCTGCGTCGCGTAACTCTGATTGCACACAAAAACGATTCCCCGGAGAGGGAATCGTTTTTGTCTACCCGTGCACCGCTCCCGCTCATCACTCCCGTATCTCACCACGATGCTGATCCGGAACGAGCAGGCGTCGCTCCCGACCCGAACGCCGAGGCACATCTCGCCGCTTCTGCTCCGCATGTTCCGGAACGAGCTGCACATCGAACACGCCACGGGCCGGCACATCACGCAACGCTGGTGGTGATCCAGCGGGCGAATCACCTGAACGATCATCGGCGCGTACAGACGATCCTGGGGTCGGTATCCGTGCATCGTCGGAGCTCTCGAGCTGCACATCGGGCGGATGCGCGTCTCCATTGGCGGTAGATTCAGGAAGGCGCGTACGGAGCTGCAACGTACCGTCCACACGAAGCAGCGCCTGCGCCTCACGAGCGACACGAAATGCCGCATCTGCACGCAACATCGCATCCGCAGCGGCACCCGTTCCCAACACCGCACGCGCCGCGCGGAGATCCTCTTGAGCGCGAACGACTCTTGCACGCGCCGCACGAACGGTGTCGCCATGCGCACGACCCTCCGCGCGCGCAATCACCTGCTCCACACGTGCAATCGCGGTCGCCGCGCGCGCCACGCGCCGTTCTGCCGTCCCGGGAGCGGGACCCTCCTTCGACTCCCGTACCTGCGCCTCCCCTACCACTCGCGCATTGGTCGTATCGGTCAACAGGGATTGCACATGGCCACGGACACCGCGCACCCGCTCCCGCGCACGTGGCTCGAGACGCGCGAGAATATCATCATGCGCCCGAAGTGATCCCTCCAAATCAGACCGCAACTCCTCAACCGTTGCTCCCGCCCCCTGCGATTCCATCTGACCCATAACCGCCGTTGCCGCACGGGCGTGCGCAGTAAAACGGTCCGCCAGCTCCTCTGGCGTGCGATCATCCAAACGCCCCGCGGCAAGGAGCGACTCGAATTCCTCTAATCGCCGCTCTGCGCGACGCGTATTCCATGCAGCACGCGCGCGTGGACCAACCGAAAATGCGGCGCGGACCTCCTCGTTGAGGTGTACCTTCATGGGATACAGCAACTCCCCCGGCAATGCATGTTCCGCCGCGAACGCCACACCGCTCCCCAGAACGAGCACGCTCATGCCCGCAATCGTGGCACCCACCATTGGTCGAGGCATCCAGACATGGCAACGCGCCCACCGAGACCGTTCTGGGACCTTCGCCCACATCGTGTCCACCACTGGCGCATGTGCGCGCACATGCCGAACCAGGAGCTCCCGCATAGCGGCATGCTCCGACGACGATAATTTCGTGGACCGAAGGATACGGAAAAAGTTCCGCATATCAGGATTGTGTGGCGAGGAGCGCACGCAGCCGTTGCCGCGCGCGATGCAATCGTACCGAAATCACATTCGGGGTCACGCCGAGCGCAATCGCGATGTCCCGTGGAGGAAGCCCATCGACGTAACGGAGGAGCAGCACTTCCCGATCATCTGCGGCGAGCTCCTGCACGACCTGCAAGGCTGCGCGAAGGTCAAGTTGCTGCCCGAGCGCACGTCCATCCGATCCCACAGGCTCCCTCCCCTCCTCCACCAGGACATCGAGCGACACAGGAATCCGATCACGCTGTCGCGCATCGTCGATCACCAGATGCCGCGCGGTGGTATAGAGAAATGCACGGAGATCGTTGACGGTGTTCCCATCGGCGAGATAGTTCCATGTCCGGAGAAACGTCTCCTGCGCAAGTTCACGCGCCCGCTCCCGATGAAACACCCGGAAATAGCAGAAGCGAAAAATCGCATCCGCATACGCATCGTATGCTTGGAGAAATGCCTGTTCCATGGAGGGGGAGGACATCATACAATGACGCCGGATGCCCCCCATTCTTACACACCGAAGCCCGCCCCACCACCCCCATGATTACCGCCATCTGGAAGCCCATCGGCCCCACCTCCCACGATATCGTGAATGCCATCCGTCGCATTACCGGCGAACGGCGGGTTGGCCATGCGGGAACGCTCGATCCGCTCGCGAGCGGAGTGCTGGTGATTGGCATTGGACGCGAATCCACTCGCACTCTGGACGCCATAGTCCGCGGAGAAAAAGAATACGTCGCAACGATACGCCTCGGTGCAACGTCTACCACGGACGATGCGGAAGGAACGATCACCGCGTACGCGGGGAACACCGCAGCAGCGCCACCCACTACCACGCAGGTCACCGATGCGCTCCGTGCATTCGTGGGGCGTATCGCACAAACACCACCCGCATATAGTGCCGTCAAGCTGCACGGCACGCCAGCGTATCGACGCATGCGGCGCGGGGAAACCGTCACCCTCGCATCACGCATGGTCGATGTGCACGCCATCGATGTCCTCTCCTACGCGTGGCCCGAACTCCAACTCCGCATCGTGTGCGGTGCCGGCGTGTACATCCGCGCCATCGCCCGCGACCTCGGCCACGCCCTCGGCGTCGGCGGCTACCTCACCGCACTCGAACGCACGCGCGTCGGCACCCATACGCACGCCACCGCACAAACGGTCGAAGCATTTGCCGCGTGGTGGGATGATCAACCGCACCCATCACCGCGGTAGTCCGGCTTATAAAACGAAGTTGGAACAGCGGTAAGGTGAAAGTGAAGATCAATCACTCACCGCTGTCCCTATGTCGATTGTAGGATCGGTCCCGTCTCCTGCGAAGCTCCGCATCCTCTTCCGTCGCTGCACCTTCGGTCCCC
>JACPHY010000010.1 GCA_016188355.1 Candidatus Uhrbacteria bacterium | reverse complement strand
GGGGACCGAAGGTGCAGCGACGGAAGAGGATGCGGAGCTTCGCAGGAGACGGGACCGATCCTACAATCGACATAGGGACAGCGGTGAGTGATTGATCTTCACTTTCACCTTACCGCTGTTCCAACTTCGTTTTATAAGCCCACTCCGCTCCCTGCGCGTACCTCTGCTGTAATGGTGGGGCGGACCGACACCTCCCGATAGAGCGCGCGTATCCGTGCGTAGTGCGATGCAGGGTCGTATGGTGCGCGTGCCCGCTGCTGCGCTCGCTCCCCCAATACGGAGCAGCGCCCCTCATCGGCGACGAGCGCCGCAATAGCATGCGCGAGCGCAACCGGATTCCGCGGCGGTACCAGTACGCCCGTTTCGCCATCGTGAACGAGCTCCGGAAGTCCCCCCATGCGCGTCGCGATCACCGGAGTCCCCGCCCGCATCGCTTCGAGGACCACGTATGGTGCATTCTCATACCATCGCGACGGTACGACGAGCACCCGAGCACGCTCGTAGTGTGCGCGCATCTGATCGGGAGATTGTGCACCGTGCCACGTGAGGTTCACGCAGGTCGCGACCGCCTTCCGCATCTCTGCGCCGAGCGAACCATCCCCGATCACCACAAACGGAATCTCCGGCAGTCGCCGCACCGCTTCCAGGAAATCCCCTACCCCTTTCTCCTCCACCAATCGACCCACAAACAACACACCAACCCGATCACGCGCCGAGATTACTCTGTCCGGTACAGGAAGTGATTCAATGCAATTCGGCACCACCTCGATTCGCCCTCGCCATCCCCACTCCTGGAGCCGATCCGCGAGGAATGCGCTCGGCGCAATCACCGCAGCGATGTGCTTCCCATACACATTCGTCAACGCATGATGGAGGTACATTTCCGCCGCGACCGCCACACTCGCACTACGCCGCCCCATGCAGTTGTACCGCACCGCATTCCAATACGAATGCCCCTGACACCGTTCACACGGAGCGCCCTGGGTGTACAGACGATAGTTCGGGCAGAGCAACTTGTAGTCGTGCAAGGTCCAAACAATCGGAACCCCGTGCCGCGCGAGCACGGGAAGAATGGAGGGGGAGAGTTGGTGCGCAAAATTCTGTAGATGGGCAACATCCGGACGCACCCGCTGCAGGAGTCGATCCAATGCAGCGGCGGCGGCGCGGTTCCAGAGCACACGTGTCAAACTCGTCCATGCGTGCGATGGCGAGGATGCCCGAGCACTCCCATCCCCCCAATCCACCGACGGCGCAAAATATTCCGCCCATTGCGTGGGAAGATTTTTCGGATCGGTCATCGCAAACGGGACCACCTCGTGCCCCTGCGCACGGAGTATGTCCCGCAGCAGTAGGGTGTACCGCTCCGATCCTCCTTTGGGGTACCAAAATTTATTGACGAGGAGCACGCGCAGCTGCTTCATAGAACTCCCCGTACCGACGTACGACATTGCGAATATCAAAACACTCGAGCACACGACGACGTCCGGCGGCACCCAACAACAGTCGACGTGCGCGATCCTGCGCAAGCGCACGAATCGCTTGTGCGAGCGCCACCGGATCATTTGCAGGAACAAGCAATCCAGTCACGTCCGGAACCACCACCTCGGCAAGCCCATCCACGCGCGTCGCAATGACGGGAATACCACAGGACATCGCCTCTGCCGCTGCAATACCAAATCCTTCCCAACGCGATGGGAATACGGCAATATCCGCTCGATGATATTGGTCCGGCAAATCGCGGCGCATGCCCAAAAAACGCACGCGCTCCGCCAATCCATATGCGCGCACATGCGATTCGAGTGCTGCGCGACGCGGACCATCACCCACCACATCCAGCACCACGTGCGGCAGCTCATCCCGAAGGATCGCCATCGCATCCATCAGTACGTCGTGACCCTTTTGTGGGACAAGTCGCCCCACTGTGAGCAATTGCACGGTCGCATGCGCGGACGCGGGCGCAGGCCGAAACTGTTCCGTATCCACGCCATTAGGTATCACGGTCAGCAGCCGCGACGGAATGCCGTCGCGACGCATACTCGCCACCCGCACCGCATCGGAAACCGCAACAATGCGTGTGGTGTACCGGGCAAGCACCCGCTTCACGAACCGCTTCCCGATTCCCTCATCCACGTTAATATTGTGCTCTGTCGAAACGATGCACCGCACCCCCGCGCGAATCGCCGCAACGCGTCCCCATGTATCTCCACCAAAGAGATGGGTGTGGACGACATCCGGCTGCTGCGCCACCAGGTGCGCGCGCAACTGCTCGATCGTACTCCATCCCCACTTGGTCGTCTTCCCGATGACTGTGGTCGGGATGCCGAGCGCACGAAACTCCTCCTCCAGCGGCCCTCCCCGCACTACCGCCACCACCTCCACGGAAAAACGATCGCGGGGTAACCGCCGTGCCAGCTCAAGTTGGAGCTGTTCGGCGCCACCAATCGCAAAGGACGTACCGATGAACGTCACGCGGAGCATGTGGTTATGATAGCAATTGCCGCAGCAAATGAGGATGCTCGATCCGCTCGGATGATCGTGACGGCATAGGCCCCGCACTCCGCTGCGCGAGTCGCGCCGTCGCCACGGCAATGCCTAGGGGGAGCCAGAGCTTCGCGACAAAATACGACGTATTGAATAACTGGAACGCGACGCTCCCCACCGCACTCGCGAGCAACGCGAGCACCATCAGACGCCAGCGCGGTGCATGCACCACGCGGAGCGAGGCACGCGCGATCGTATACAGCACCGCGCCGAGCAGTCCACTGTACGCCGCGAGCCCCAGCATGCCGGTTTCTGCGAGCAACTTCGGTACGAATCCATGCGCATCCAGTGGTCGCCCAAAATCCGCCATGTACCACCGATCACGCCGAACCGCATCCAGGAACGTACCCGTGCCGCCACCAATCCATGGATGCGCTCGGAATTGCTCGAACGCGATCGTCATCAACTGCAACCGATTACGATTCGAACTCTGCGCCACACCCGTCGCCGAAAGCACGCCGACCGCCATGGTTGCCATGAGCACGAGCACGCCCATGCCACCGAGGACGCGGCGCCACGCGATGCCATGCGCGTGCGCATATGCGGCGAGCAGCACCACGCCTTCCACGGCCAGCGCCAGCCATGCATTCCGCGAAAACGTTGCCAGCGCAATCACCACGCACCACGCCGTGCCGGCCCACATCCATCGCCGCATCGTTCCGGAGGCCAACGTCGCGAGCGCAATTCCCACGGGGGCTACGCTCACCAGTACTTCCGCAAGAAGGTTATGGTTCGTCCCCAGCGGCGCAATACCCGCAATCGCCACGGGGACCGCGCGGCGCAGGGCGCCGGGTTCCACGGGGAGCACGAGGGACCACGTTCCCATCGCCGCAGCCACCACCCCAATCACCCCCATCGCACGGAATACTCGGAAGAGACGCTGCGGAGCATCCAAAAGGTGCAGTGGCAACACCAGGAACATGAGATATCCGAACATGATCGGCCGCGCGAGGAATTTTGCGCTGCCGAAAAAATTATCCGTATGCACCAACGACAACATGCCCACCACAGTGAGCATGCCGAAGGCCAGTGCGCCCGGAGGCAACTCGACCATTGGACGAATACCAGTCCGCGACCAGCTCCATACAAAACGGACGCTCACCGCCACCGCGGTCGCCAGCGCCACCAAATCGACCGGGGGGATGTGGAGCGGTCCCACGGGAATCTCATATGCGAGGAATGGATACGTGAGCACTATGAGCACCATGCCAATCATGGGGCGCCAGCAGAGCAACGCGAATGCCACCACAATCCCCCATCCGACGAATACGGGAATGGCAGGAACCAATGCAGCCGCTACCCCCGCGAGGAGGGCCGGAGCAATCGCCATGATCGCTGTCGTAATTTTTGGATGACGCGTCATGGAGTAGCTGCTGCCGTCGGTACCGACAGAGAACGATGCCCCGTGAGCCGCTGCGGCAAAAGACGCAACTGCTGCACCAGCACCCATCGCGCGACACGCGGCAGATTGCGTCGAATGGCGGTACGCGCCGTGCAGACCATCCAATAGGGGCGGTCCCACGCCGCCACCACGCGCCGCGCATGCGCTGCCGCTGTGCTCGTCCAGAGATCCGAAAACGATGTCGCCGCGGCACAATTACCCATGACTGATGGATGCACGACCGAAGGATATACGTTGCCAAATGGATCCAAAAAGAAGAAGTCCGTTCCCGCTCGCGATGGCAGCACCTGCACGCCGTCGAGCGCCAGTCGCCGCAATCCATAGGCGAAATACGCGCGCACCCACGACTTCGGTCGCCATCGCCGAAGCTCCGCTTCCATGAGCACATCAAATTCTCGGGCAACGACCGCCGGATCCACGCGGCGTTCAATTTGCTTACCGCCAAAATAAAAATCCGAGCTCTGCGCCACTGCCCAGGTGCAATCCACACGCTCCTGTTGCGCGAGCGCGTAGACCTTCGTGCAGTGCTCTACATTTTCCTCCGTCATCGTGTATCCAAATCCGATATCCCGCACGCCGATCGCACGGAGCCCGCGGAGGGTGGCGAGATCTTTCTGGAGCGCCTGCGGGATCCGGCGGATGCGCTCGTGCATGTCCCCTACGCCATCAATGGAAATGCGGATGCCGATGTCCGGAAGAAATTCGAGGATATCGCGCGTGCGCTTGCAGATGAGATCGGTCAAAAACCCATTCGTTGAAATCGTGATGCGCGCCTTCGGGCAGGTTTCGTGGAGTGCGCGTACGATCGCAACGATCTGGGGATGGAGAAACGGCTCACCGCCACTCACATTGATATCGCGGAGTGTTGGAGGGAGCTTGCGATAGTCCTCGACCGTCATCGTCGGCTGCCGCGTCTCCTTCCAAAAGTCACACATGGTGCACCGCGAATTACAGAGATACGTCACCGCAACCACCGCATCGGTCGGAAGCGGGATTCGCGAGGTTGTGCGGCGTGTGGTATTCCTGGAGAACATATCGGGAAACCGTAGCATGGCCCATACGCGAGCGTCAACGCAAATGAAATCCCTACCACATCGCGATGCGGTAGGGATACCATCAGACGAATTTTCTTCCGGGAGACATCTTCCCGCGACACACCTCTGTCGCGACTGCCGCAACATCCGCAAACAGCGCGTCCCAGATATCGCCACCGGGCGGCGGTGCGGCGACGGTTTTGCGTACATCCGAGAAAGAGACGTACCGCCCGAACGCCGCTGCCGCGTTCTCCACGCGCCGACCGCCATGCCCATCATCCACCGTCGCGGGCACCGAACCCACCGGAGAGAGCATGCTCAAAATGTCCACGAAATGAATCCGCCTGCCGTAGATGCACGCCGCGGCAACGTCGTGTTTGAGCGCTTGCTCACGACCGCCCGTCGCCAACAACAGATCCAGTGACTGAATGTACCGATCCGCGTACGCCTCTTGCGACTCCGCAACGTACACAGGGAACTCATCATCATGCACCCAGAGCATGTACCGGGGACAAGAGAAGCCCAGCGGCGTGATGTTGCACTCGCGCGCCACCGCATCAATCGCAAGGTCGACGCCCATCGCAGACGCACCGGAGACGAGTCGCAGTTGCGCGGCAGTGAATTTCCTACGGAGATGTGCAATGGCGCTCCGGAGCATCGCCTTGACTGCTTCTTCGTACGCACCTGGGGGAATCCCGTAGCGCGCAAGATCCGCTGGTTTCAGTGAGGAATACCCGTTCGCGGAGATGATGAAGTTATCCGGATACGCGACATGTATCGCGATCGCCCGATCAAGTTCCTCGGGGAGATACACCATCTTCCGAGCGAACACCTTCTGCACGATACGGTCAGATTCTTCGGCATCGGGATTCACCACCGTCACGCCTGGCTCTCCGAGCGCATGCTTCCCGCTTTTCCACGGAACCTCCACGATCGTCAGCCCGTCCTCACGACGAATCGTTCCTTCTGCACTCAGCATCGCATCAACTCCTTTCATTTTGGGAACCCATCACCCACGAATAATGACATCCGAAAAAATATCACAAAAACACCGGGGCGTCAAGCCGCTGCGCAACAATTTGACACCACTGCATCGCCATGATACGGTTCGTCTACAACTGAAGTCGACGTATCCAGAGCGCAGGAATGCAAAGGGTTTTGGCCCGAAGTCCTGCCCGCAACCACTCCATTTGGTGGAGCACGGTGCGAAACCAACCCCTCTCGCGAGGGTGATGATGCCACGGAACCCTGGATGCGTCGCCGATCAGGCGACGATTTTTCGTTTCCTGATCGGCGACGCATTGCAGCTCCGGTTGGTTCATCGCGCCTCCTCGCGTTCCGGAGGCGCGATATTCGTTGCCCACGGCTTCACCTGCAACCGAATCGCACCCCCGAACCGATGGCCGCGCTCCGCATCCCCATGCATGAGGGTGCGCACCGCGGCCATCGCATGCGCCACGATGCAGTCGATATAGGGTCGACCGACATCACGGCGCTGCCGCGCATGGAGGAATGGACATGTCGAATGGATCGCCCCTTGCCAATACGGAGCAACCTGCCAATGGAGATCGCCGCAATCGCATCGCCGACATCGGCACCGCAGCGGCCAATCTCGTCACCTACACCCTCCTCAGTCGCTTTGATTACGCGTACATCCGGAACAAGAACACCGGCGACGTACGTCTCGAAATCGGTGAGGAGAAACGCGGCAAGCGCATTCAGCTCGATGCAAACGAAGAGCTCGTCGGAAAGTGGGAGAAGATTCGCATCGCCGACCGCAAGTATGCGATTATCCGGAATCCCTTCTCCGCCGAACGCGATGACGTCATTCCTGGCGATCGCGACATTCGCCCCGGTCCCACCGAGTTCCCTCTGCATCCTGGCGAGGAGCTTGAGGGCATCTTCGATGAGTACGTGCTCACCGATGATGACGGACTGAAGCTCCGCGCCGCGCGCGATGGCGTACCGCATCCGCTCGCCGGTACGAATCACGTCCCTGAGCGCGACACGCTCCGATCCGGTGATGAGGTGAACCTCTGGGGACCGAAACGGTACATCCCGCACAAGGACATCGTCGTCGTCGGCCAGCTCCGCGCCATCCCGCTCTCCGAAAAACAGGGGAAGTACATCCAGAACGACGACACCGGCGATGTGCGGCTCGTGCGCGGCATGGAGAGCGACAGCCTCCATCTCGCACACAACGAATCACTCTGGTCGAAACGGCTCACCGGAGAGGAACTCGAGGCACTCGGCTACAAGGAGCAGACCGCTCCGGATGGAAGCCGCGCCCTCGCGGCGAGACCGTACGCGCGTCCGCTCGACTCCGATGCGGTAGTCATCGATCTCGAGGCGAATGAGGCGCTCTGCCTCTACGAGGGGTCGCGCGAACGCGTGCTCTTCGGACCGGACACCGTCTTCCTCAATCCCCACGAACGCCCGCGCGTTCTCCACATCTCCGGCGGCGTACCCGTCCGCGCGAACGCCTTGCGCATCGCGAAGCTCCATCTCGGACCCGATTTCATCCGTGATGAGCTGATCGTACGCACGAGGGACAACGCGACGCTCACGGTACGCGTGACCTACAGCTGGCGATATGTGGTCGATCCCGCCGATACGAAGGCCGCGCGGAAGCTCTTCGCACTCAAGGACTTCGTGGGATTCACCACACAGACGCTCGCATCAGAAATCCGCGAGGAGGCCGCACAGCACAACTTCGAGAACTTCCATGCACAGGCCGCGACACTGGTGCAGCAGAAGGTCTTCGGTGCCGCGCAGGAACGCGCGTTTCCGGAAAATGGATTCGTGGTCTTCGGCATCGATGTGGAGGGCATCGAACCAGAAGATCCGGAAATCCAACGGAAGCTTGCGGACGCCATCAAGACGAACGTGGACATCTACACGTCCCGCGTCCAGGAAGAGGCGAAGCTCGAGAGCGAGCGCCGCGTGACCGAGGGCAAGGCCAAAAACGAAGCCGCCCGACGAGCGCTCATCGAACTCCACGAGCAGAACGAACACACCCGGATCATCGCGGAGGCGGAACGCGCTGCGGCAGCGAAGCGCATCACCGCGGAGGCGGACGCGGAGGCCATTCGCATTCGCTCCGCCGCCGAACGCACGGCGGAAGAAGCACGCCTCCAGACGATCACGAAGATTCTCGAGACGCCGGGCGGCCATGCGTATATCGATCTCGTGCGAGCGCGGGTTCTACGGAAAACGGACAAGGTCGTCGTCCCGACGGACTCGAAGCTCGTGCTCGGTGTCGGCGGATTGACCGGCATCGGCACGGGAGAAGAATCATAGGCAACCTCCGGCGCTGAGCACGTTCCGACGCACGTTCGACGAGGGGAGCTCCAGCTCCTCTCCTTTCCCCAGGCCGTCGTATCCGAAGCGGCGGACTGAGGACGAGGAACACAACCGATCTTGCAAGGAGACCTGTAATGCACCCGATCTGGAACAGCATGCCGAACGTCGCCGCCGTCATTGGCGCCATGTCCGATGAACTCGCCGATCTCCATGTCCGCTGCACGCGGAAACCCCAGCAGGATGGGTTTCTCATCGTGCATGCGGGGGTCGGCAAGGTGAATGCCGCACTCGCCGTGGCCGAGGCGCGTACATGGAACCCGCGCTGCATCATTTCCATTGGTACTGCGGGCGCCCTCGCGCCGGAACTCGATATTGGTGACGTCGTGGTCGTGCGCCATGCGATCCAGCACGACGTCGATGCGAGTCCGCTCGGATTTCCTCGCGGGACGATCCCGCTGGAATCCGTACACTCCTGGGACGCACACCCCGCGCTCGTCGCCACCGCAGAACGCACGATCCGCGCCCTGGGATTCCGAGTCATTACTGGCGGCGTTGCCTCCGGGGAACGCTTCGTGACGCATGATGCGGAACGCACCTGGATCCACACCCAATTCGGCAGCGCGTGCATCGATATGGAAACCGGCGCAATCGCGCACGCATGCGCGAAGCTCCAGGTGCCGTGGATCGGCATCCGTATCATCAGCGATCGCGCCGACCACCGTGCGCCCGCGAGCTTCGCCACCGCGCTCACGAGCGCCGCAAACGCCATCGCCCGCATCGTTCCCCCGTTCATTGCCGCCCTCGACCACACGTAGTGCCGGGGGAGCCTCGCTCCCCTCCTCGCTCCAGCGCATGAACCCATCGTGCATCGTGCGCTGGAGAAGAGGAAAGATCGCATCATGAACTCCGTCTCCGTTCATTTTTGCCGACTCGAACAGTTACAAGCGCACCTACATGCGTTCGGCGAGCCACCGGAGCAAACGCCGCGCGTGGTCACGCGATGTCGCGTGCAGGATATGCCATGGCAGCTCCTCCAGTGCAATGACCAACGCCTCGCTGCGCAGACCGTGTGCCCTGCCTGCAGACACGCCTTCTGCACATTCCTGCATCCCGTGACACGATGTGCGGACTGCGGACATGCCGTGGAGATTCCGCCGGCGATCGTTACCGCGCTCAGTGCCGCAGGGCCATGTCCCACTCCCGACTCCGTTGCGGTGCGCATCGCCGATCGTGACACGCGTGCCACCACTTGGCAGGGCGCACCGCTCCCACGACCGGAGATCGGCAAACTGCATCTCGATCGCCTCGTTCAGGAATTCATCGCGGCAACTCGCATGCGGCCATGGCGCCCATCTGCGCAGCCCACGACCACCATCTCAGGGAAGGGGGTGGACCCGGATGGTACGCCGTGGCTCCTCTGGGAGCGCCGTGAGGATCGCTCGTGCGGCGGATGGACCATCTGCCCGCGCTGCTCCGCCAGCGCCACCCTCGACGCCGCACGAGCGAGTACCGAGCGCCACGACTGGTGCGGGAATTGCAGCAGCCCGCTCACCATTCCCATGCACATCGCCGAACGCCTCACCGTGAAGCAGCTGTGGCAACCCATGCCCGTATTCGAACGAATCGCAAACGACGCGCCACGGACTTTGGAGCAGCTGGTAATCGGCGACCGCCACTGGCGACTCATCGCGAAGCGCTCGCATTTCCGAGATACACTCGTCCATGCGGTGACTGCCTGTCCCCATTGCCGACGCGACGTCTGGCGACGGGAGCGCCGCGAGACGGAACAGCCGTGTCATCACTGCGCAACGATGATCGAGGTGCCTCCGGAGGTCGAAGCACGTCGAGCGACCCTGGAATTACGATTCCCGTCCGCGCCGCCGACGCCGCTGTGGTGATTCCATGATCGATGCGTATCCCGCGAGGGGAGCCTCGCTCCCCTCCTCACCTCGGTCGAAGACTGCTCGTCGACCGAATAGAGGATCCGTTCCGCTCCTTTCCAATCGAATGACCACTAAAAAATCACGCCAACCAACACGGCGCGCCGTCGTGCAAACGACCGTTCCTGCCGCCCACACAAAACAACGGAGGAAGCCCCACGTGACCACCACCCAGCCCACCACCAGTACCACTTCCCTGCTCCGCGAACTCGGCATCGTCGGATACGATTCCATCGAACCCGTCCTCGTCGCAGCGCTCGCCACGGAACTCCCCCTCCTCCTCATCGGACCGCACGGCACCGCGAAGTCATTGCTCCTGAATTGGCTCGCGCAAGCACTCCAGCTCGTGCACCGGCACTACAATGCCGCCATGATCAACTTCGATGATCTCATCGGATTCCCGTTTCCGAACGGCGCGCACACGAGCCTCGAGTATATTCCGACGCGTGGATCGATCTGGGGCGCGCAATCCGTGTTCATCGATGAGATCTCGCGCACCCGGATGGACATGCAGAACCGATTGTTCCCCATTGTCCACGAAAAAGTTATTCAGGGCATTCCCCTGCCGGACCTCCGATACCGATGGGCGGCCATGAATCCTCCCATGCGTGAGGACGATGCCACAGAAACTGCGCTCTGGCAGTATGAGGGGTCCCAGCCACTCGATGTCGCGCTCGCGGACCGATTCCCGTTCGTAGTCACACTGCCGAACTTCCGGGGATTTCCCGCAACCGATCAACTCGCGGTCATCCGCGGACTCCCGGAGCAGGAATCGCCCAACTCCGGCGCACGACTCCGACAACGAATCACTGCAGCGACCGCTGCACTGCGCACCATTGCTGCATCCATCAGTGCGCAGGTGGGCGCATACGTGCATGCACTGTTCCCGTTCCTCGATAAGATGCAGCGACCGATTTCCCCGCGGCGCGGGCGGATGCTCCATGACATCATCTGCGCCACCATTGCTGCGGATATGGCATCCGGGGGACGTGATCCAAAGACGATGACCTTCCTTGCGCTGACGCACGGACTGCCGCATCCTGCATACGGGCAGCCCATCCCCGCAACAGAACTCCTCGCTGCGCACCAACAGGCATGGAAGCTCGCAGAGATTCCTGCGACCGATCCGCGACGGGTGGTATTCGCAGAATCCGATCCCGTCAAACGCGTCGTCCTCGCCCTCGAGCTCGGCCTGAATGACCTCGACACCTCGACGCTCATCCAAGACGCATACGCAGGACTATCGCCGGTGCATCGCATCTGCTTTTCGGTACAGCTGCACCCGCTTGTCGCCACGAGCCGCAATCTCACGGCGATCGCCTTTGAAACGATCGCCAAAGATCGCATGGAAGTAGAAAACGAATCCGAACGAACGCATTCCGTGACCACCGGATCGCGGCGCCACGCACAATGGAAAACGATCGCGAACTGGATCAGCAACCGAAAACAGGAAACCGCGGAAGCGCACCTCCTCGTGAATACGGCGATTGTGCTCTTTGAGCGAGAGGTCGAATTCACCCCGGAGCAACTCGAACAGTGTTTCCGGGATATGAGCACCACGCTGGCACCGGTGGAGCGAACTCCATGACCGCCGATACACAATCGCTCGCCCACAACATGAGCGGCGCGTCGAGATCGACCGTCACCGTCAAGCCGCTGCCCTCGAAAACTACCGCATCGGGTGCCGCGGTACGGGGACGTACCGCCGTGCGCGTCTCACTGAAGGAAGCGTGCAATGCGAATCACATCATCATGACGCGACATCCGAATACGGTATGTCGAGGCCTCCGGAGTCTGGTCGCCAAACACGTCTCCGCAGCGCAAGACGACGCCGAAGCCCTCTGCGCCATTGCCGACGCCACTATCTGTGCGCAACGATTCGTGGGATGCATCATATTCCAAGAGCAGGGATCCGTCATACGAGAAAACCTAAATCGCCCCTTTCGCTGGGGACGCATCCGCGATCTCCCCCTCACCCTCGCAATCCTCGCAAAAACATCCGACCGCCTGTTCATCGCATCGAAAACACCCAACGTGACGCCAGAGCTCCTGCTCCGCGAGCTCGTTACCTTCGATCCGCGCATCGTCGCGCTCGCGGAGATCCTGCCATGATGGCGGATCGCCGCGCGAGCGATGCACTCCGACATCGGATACTCTCGGCGTTTCCTGCGGGACACTACGCCCTCGATACCTTCCTCCGGCTCACCGACGTAGTGGAATCGTGGACGGTGCCCAGTGCAGCCGTGGAGTGCCTTTCCGCGCCGAAGCTCCTCCTGAATCCGGACTTCATCGCGGCATACTGCAAAACCGATGAGCATCTCTTCATGCTCGTCATGCATGAACTGCACCATGTCCTCCTCGGACACACGCGACTCTTCCCGCGCATGACGCCGGTCGACAATATCGTGTTCGATGCAATCATTAATGCGATCCTGGCACGGCTCTTCCCGGAACCGATCTACACGTCCTTTCTCACCCAATTCTCCGCTGCAGATCAATTCCCCGCCGCGCTCCTCCGTCCGCCACCCGGATGGCCGAAAAAGATACAGATTCCCAAAACGCTCCCCCGTCCCGTGCAACACATGATCCGCACCCTCTACTCCGAAGCAAGCGGCACCTACGACGAAGTCTATCGGCTGTTCCAGGAGGACCCGCAGCTACGCGAATGCATCGGAAAAGAAGCGAGGATGCCCGTGCTCCTAGGAGATCACTCCCCGGAAGATACGGAAGGTCGCGGGGAATCCGCCTCCCATCATCCCCTCCTGAACGGCATGGTGCGATCGATTGTGGAAAAATGGCCCATGCCACCCGATCCCATTCGCGGACGCAGTGTGGGGGGCGACATTCGCGACATCCTCCTCGAACGCACGCCCGTCCCCCTGAGTGCACAGCAGGTGCTCCGACGGATGCTCCGCACCATGGCGGAAGCGCAGGTGAAGGGGGCGGTAACCCATCGCCATCGCGCATGCACGGATCGCTCCATCGAGGCCCCCATTCCCACGCTCCGCGATCGCCGCGCACTGGTTGCTAGCGCCGGCGGTTGGTCGCCGCTCATCTTCCGCAATGTCATTCCCGCGCAACAGATCACGGACGCCCGCGGCATCACTTCGATCTACATCGACGTGAGCGGCAGCACACGACCGTACTGGAACCTCTTTGCTGGACTCGTCCATCCGTACGTGCAGCAACGTCGCGCGCGTCTGTTTGCCTTCAGTGAGCAAATCCACGAGATGACCACCGCGCAGCTCGCCGCCGGCACCTGCGCGTCCACCAGCGGTACCGATGCCGTCTGCATCTGGGAGCACGCGCTCCAGGAGGGATTCCAAAAAATCCTCATCATGACAGATGGATACGTCGGCCCACCCACCCGCGAATGGCGAGCGCGCCTCATCACCGCGAAACTCCGAATCCGCGTCGCACTCACCCCGAACGGTTATCTCCCCGACCTCCAACCTATCGCAGAGGAACTCACCGAACTACCGCTCCTTGCCCCATGACGGCGGGCGATGCGACTCCAACGCATCGCCCATTCCCTCCGACTCGCGAATCCTTCGTGAGTCGGAGTCGAATGGAGGACCCCATGCGCACCTTCGCCGAATGCACTCTCCCGGGACACCCCGATAAGCTCAGCGATCGCATTGCGGACGCACTTGTGGACGCCGCACTCACCCGCGACACCGATGCACTCGTCGGCATTGAGGTCGCTGTCCATCGCGATCACGTCTTCATCGATGGACGCATCGCATGCCCGGGCGCGGAATCCATCGATGTCGATCGCATCGCACGCCGCATCTGCACGACGAGCGGATACGGTGCTACCTTCGGACCAAATCCCGAGCACCTCCACATCCTGCAGGATCTCTGCCTCGGCGATTTCCGACCCGAGGAACGCGACATTCGTCGTCTCGCGGATGATCAAAACATCGTCACCGGGTACGCGGAGGCACAACCGGAAACACACTACCTCCCCACCGCGCACCGAGTTGCCCGCGTATGCGCGGAGGAACTCGATCGTGAGCGACGGAGCGCTCCGAAGCTCTTTGGACCGGACGGCAAAATACTCATCGTCGCTCGGGACGAATGGGACGGCACGCGCCACCAAGCACGCTGCAACATCGAAGCAATGAGCTGCTCCGTGCAACATCATCCGAAGGTGGGGACGGTCGACATCATTGATGCCGTAAAACGCGTCCGCGCAGCGGCCCAGCAGCGGCTCGCGTCGATTCCCGCGCTCACCTGGGAGGAACATCCGGACGCGCTCCTCGTGAATGGCGCGGGCGATTTCGCGGTCGGCGGGCCGGAAGGCGATAACGGACTCTCCGGAAAAAAGCTCGTCGTGGACGCATTTGGTCCGCACGTACCAATCGGCGGGGGTGCGCTCTCCGGGAAAGACCCGCACAAAATCGATCGCACCGCCGCGCTGCGCGCGCGTCAGATCGCAAAGCACCTCGTCATGGCCGGCGTAGCCGAACGCGCGCTCGTGCACCTCGCTTACGCTCCGGGAGACACCAACCCGCGATGGTCGGAGATACAGTTTGGCACGCATGATCCCGCAGCACACACGCTCACCTGGAAACGAGCGGATCCCGTATTTGCGCGCCGGTGGCTCTCCGGGTACGACTGCTCCATCGCCGGCACCTTCCGCGACCTGCAGCTCCACGCCATGCGCTGGGAACATCTCGCCACGTGGGGGCACTTCGGCGATCCGGAACTCCCCTGGGAGCGATGGTCACCCGGATCTGGCACGCAAGGAGCATGAAGGAGCACTGCTAGCTCGATGATCCGCGTGCGTGAAGCAACCACAAGCGCCCGTTCCACTGCCTGGAACGGGCGCTCTGCTGCAAAGCTTTACCCTATAATTTCAAATCACGCGGGCCTGCGCGTGAGGATAAAGGGGAGGACAGGGGACCCAAAAAACAGTGTGAATGTTTGAGTTCTGCCTCCCCACTCCATGGTGATCCACAGACGCCCAGCTTGACAAGCACGCCTCCCGCACGTATAGTCAATTTGTGAATGTTTGAGTTTCCGGCAACGGGACGCTCAGAAAACAGGCACGACCCGCTCGTACACAGTCGAGTGGGTCGTGTTTTGTATGTATTTGTCCGTAGCCACCATTCATGCCAGGCCATTGACAGAGATTTTGATCTTCCGTACAGTGAGTGCACCTTCGCTCGATTGGCGGGGACGATCATTTCCAATTCACCACGCGCGGGACGCGATGAGAGCCATTCGGATCTCGTCGCCACGCCGCAATTGCACGCGCAAATGGACGAGGAGGCGCCATGACCAAAACACGGAGACGGCTGGCGCGCGACCCCATGGCGCACCCGCTGCTCGCAAGCAGAATCGACATGGACGAAGGTGCACTCCAGCAGCTTCGCAAACATCGCACATTCGACTACACCAACATTCGACTCTTCGAATCGCTCATCCGGGAACGGCAGGCACACCCCGAAGGAGCGTTGCGGCTCATGCAGGGCGCATTCCCATTTATTCCTCCCGAGGAAAATGCCGAACGTGCGATTGGCGGTGCCATCGGAGAAGCGCACACCATGCTCGCGCAACAGATCGAACAATGGATTCCGGAGGAACACGCGAAGACCATTCGCCGGAATACGGTAATCCATGAACCGCCAGGCTCTCTCAATGAACTCCTTGCGATCATGATGCCGAAATCTGATCGCGAGGAGCAGCGGCGCCTATCGTTCGAGGCGCGCCGCCTCCATCATCTCGCCATGCTCATCCTCCGCATCCGATACGGCGGCTATCTGGGGGCTTCGACACCGTCCTTCTACAAGAGGAGCCTCGATGCGTACTCGTATGTGCAGGACCTCTTCCAGAAGCAGTTGATCACCCAACTGCCGAACGAACGAACGATATTTGCGAATTTTACCAACGTGGAAGGGAAGAACCCGGAAGGCCGCTGTCTCGACGTTTCCTTCACCCCAAAAGCAGGGTGGCAATCCATCACCCTCCCGGACGTCGGTCAATTCCAGGATACGTGCAAACGTGCGATCGATTGTCTCATCCAGTATCGCGTGAAAACACCGTTCAGCATCATCCTACACATGCTCCGCGATAATATCTCGTTCCCGGAATGGGTGGAGGATATCCGCGGAATCCGCATCGCCTGCTGGTCGCATGACGATCGCATCACCTGTTACGAAACACTTGCGAAGACATTTCCTCGCTTCGGCTTTTGGACTGCCGGGTGGAACGATCGCTACACCAAGACTTCCCAGCGGGCACTCAATCGATTTTCTGGTTCGTACTTCCGTGCAATGAAACTCTACGGAGAATTCGATGATCAAAGCGGTCCGTGGGAAGTCCAGATCATGCATATCCGCGACTACCTGAATCTCTGGTACTCCCGGGGCGAAGAGAACTGGTTCCGCTATCGTCTGCGCCAACTCCTCCGCCTCTTCTTTCCGGTCTACTTCCCAACCCAATACTACCAAGTCCCCTGGAGTAGCGATCGGATTCGCGGAGACTGTCGAAGGCTCATCCTCACCAAAAAACGAGGAACAATAGTCAGCTAATGGACGGGCACCACCAATCGTGATGCCCGTTTTTCGTTACGCAATACTCGTACGCGTTGACGGGGCACAATGGCCGCCGTATTCTGACGGAGCATGACTGCACCAACAGTTGTCCATGATCCACAAACGACGCATGAGCAAGGAGACGTCGACGCTTTGCTCGCTACGGTTCGCACGTATCTTCCTGCGGATGATCTCGCCCTCATCGCCCATGCGTACGCATACGCTGCCGCAGCGCATGCGGGAAAACTTCGATATTCGGGGCATCCGTACATTGTGCATCCTGTGGGTACGGCGCAACGACTCGCGAACATGCGTGTTTCCGCCGCCATGATCGCTGCGGGGCTCCTCCATGATGTCATTGAGGATGCCGACCGAAGCGCCGAAAATCTTCGCCGAGAATTCGGACGCGAGGTTGCCTCGCTGGTCGAGGGGGTCACCAAAACGAGTACCGTTCGTCTCCACGGAGAGGCGCGGTATATTGAAAATCTTCGGAAGATGTTCGTGGCGATGGCCAAGGATATCCGTGTCATCATCATTAAGTTCTGCGACCGTCTCCACAACCTCGAGACCATTCAATACGTGCCCGAAAAAAAACGCATGCGTATCGCACGCGAGAGCCTCGAGATTCATGCGCCCATCGCCAACCGCTTGGGTATGTATGAAATCAAAGCACAACTCGAAGATCTCGCCTTTCCCTACGCCTACCCCGAGGATGCGCGATGGATCGCATCGCTCATCACCACACTCGAGACTCCGTCCCGCCGTGCGCTCTGCGAACAACTGCGGCACACGACCGCACGGGTCCTCGCCGATGCGCATGTGCCCGTCGTTTCTATTGAGGCGCGCATGAAGCACCGATACAGCCTGTACCAAAAACTCATCCGACTGGACCGTGACATCACCAAGATCTACGACCATCTCGCGCTCCGCATCATCGTAGAACACGTTGCGGACTGTTACACCGTACTCAGTATCGTCCATCAACATTGGCAACCACTGCCCGATCGACTCAAAGATTACATTGCCCACCCAAAACCGAACGGATACCAATCCCTCCATACCACCGTTGCCGTCACCAACGAGGATTCTGTGGAATTCCAGATTCGCACACGCGAAATGCACGAAGAGGCAGAG
>JACPHY010000006.1 GCA_016188355.1 Candidatus Uhrbacteria bacterium | reverse complement strand
GTGGAGTGCCTGCGCGGGTTCTTTCCACGTGCGTTCCGGCTGGCGGCCGAGGAAATTCTTCAGGTAGTGCCAGTAGATCTCCAGTTCTTCGCTGGAGAGCAGGCCATGTGGCGGTCGATGCGGGGCGTCTGCGGGGGCTGTTGCGAGTGGCTCCGCTGTGATGTGTGAAATCTTCTGGCCGGTACCGTTGCCCAGCGCGGGATCAATCCGCACGATGCCCTCACTGCGCATCGCACTGATTTCCTCCACGATCATGGCTCGATTGGGCGTATCCGTTTCCTGCGTCTGGATGTGCCGCTGTACGAGGGCGGCGAGTTCATGCGAGGTCCCGTGGAAGGGCTCCTGCTGTACGTCGAGTACGTGGATGATCGCAGTGCGGCACTGCTCCCGCAACGTTGGATTCGCTGTGGCGTCCATTGAGGAATTCCTCCGGCTCCGGAATCATCGGAGAGCAAATTGGGTTGGTAAAGACCGAAAACGCAACATCATTCCGCACTGGTTGTATCAAAAAAGGCGACCCCGCGTCAAGTGGCACGCACTTTGGAGATGATCTTGACGTACCACATGGTGCATGATACGGTTCAACCGCGTTGACTTTCCGTCAACCGTGGCCTTTTTCAACTGAATAGAGCACATTTTGGTTGCATATCCATCCCGAGGTTTCGATCGGCGCTACAGGAGCAGGAGGAAGAAATGACCGAGCATACACCGTACCCCCCCTTCGCTCGCCACCTCACCGATTGGTTAGCACGAGCGGGGCGTACTGCGGGCGATGTGGGTGAAGAGTTGCATGTCTTCCCGGAAACAGTCGAGCTGTGGCTGAAGGGTTCTCCGCCGAGCTTCAATTTGTACCCAGCGATCAAGGAGCTGTGCGGGTATGATTTCGCGCAGTGGAATGTCGAGCAGTACGTTCAGGAAATGCGGCGTGAGTGGAGTGTCCCCACATGGAACGGCGATCGGCGCGCATTGGGGTATCTCGATCTCATTCAAACGTGGACAGATCTGCAAGAGCTCTTGGAGCCAATCACGAAACAGATCCCCTTCGCGTTACTCGCACGGTTCATGGGGGTACATGAGGGCACGCTCCGTTCCTTCGTGGCACTACGGAAACCGAACGAGAAGCGCGACTACATCAATCGGGGGTCCATGGGCCGCATTGTGGCACACCTCCCACAGCTGAACGACTTTGTGGAAGGAAAGAAGCTGCATGAGATTTCGCCGTTGTCTATCCTGTTCGAGCGCATGAAGCTGCGGAGGTTGGAGCTGAGTCTCTCGCGGACCGACCTCGCGAATCGTCTCCGCATCACGGATCCCCGGAGAATTACTTCCTGGGAAGAATCGCCGGAGTCCGTGGAGATCGTGAAGCCCGCCACGCGTCGTGCGATCGCAGAGTTTCTGGGAGCTTCGCTCCTGGACGCGGAGGAGCGGGAGGAGGCTCCTGCTCCGGATGCGAATGCTGAGATTCCGAGTGCATCATCCGGAGACGGAGGGAGGACAGAAGATTCGTCGGTGCATGTGCTCGCTGCACCGCATGCGGCGGTCGTGGCCTCCACATCGGAGCGGATCGCGTCGCCGTCGCCCGCGGTGCCGGCGTTGGATCCGGCCATGCCTTCTGCGTCGCAGGCCGAGGATCAGGAGCGGCGGATCGCAGTACTCGAGCAGGTGGTGCTCCAGCTGCTTGCCCGTGATGCCGATGTATCCCGCACGGCGACGGTGATTCCGGCGAGCACTGCGCATCGGAATGGTGCGCTGCCCCATATCCTCAGCAAAGATACGTTCCAATCGCTTCCCTCCGGAACGCGATGGAGCGATGAGGATTTCGCGGAAGGGAAGAGGAGAATTGTGGCGTGCCGCGAATTTCTGCTTCGGTTTCTCGAACTTCCCGAGGAGGAACGCTTGCGTCGTGCGCCGGAGTATCTCGTGGATCTCGCGGAGCTGAATCGTCTGTTCCGCGCATGGGATTCGAAGCATCCGAGTGACGTCTTCGCGCAGTTTGAGTTGGAGCGTGCCATCGAACAGGGGCGACGACTCGGTGCTCCGTCTGCGCCGCACCATCTGCCCGGGGGCCGCACGGCGGTCGGATTGCCCGGAGGAAGGAAATAGAAATGAATACTCGATCCCCGAGGGGCAGTCCGCCCGCGTTGCGTCCGGTGGCGGACGCGAGCGCGCCTCCGAGTACGGGAGCCTCCCAACCGGTGCAACGCAAGTTGCGACGGCAGTGGCATTCGACCGCCATCATCTTCGACATGCGGAACTATACGTTCGAGAAGTGGCTGAAGGAGCTGATTGACAACTCGCTCATTGATTACGGTGCCCAGGAGATACGGATCAACATCACGCGCGATAAGCGAAAGGTCACTGCCATTACGGTAGTCGAGAACGGCGTCGGGATGACGTGTGATCGCGCGAGCCGATTCCTCGGCATCGGACGTCCCGATGAGCCCGAACGGCGCAACGTGGCGGGACGAACGGGGCGCGGGTTTCGGTACGGTGCGTTCGGCGGTACCGGTTGCACGCGGATCGCGGTGCGCACGGTTTCCGATGAAACGCCGGACTCGGTCCTTTGTCTCGATTTTTCGTTGCGGGAGTTCATTTCGCCGCCAGCGCAGGATGGGGACGAGCGTGATCCGGAGTACCGAACGCGCGAGGAGGCGCAGTTTCCCTACCGAACGGGCACCGGCACCGTGTTCGTGCTCTCCGGATTCGAAGAGCCGAATAATCCGGTCTTCGAAGGCGGAGAGGGTCCACGGATTCCTGCTAGCGAAGAGCTGCGCGAGCTCATCAGTCAGGAGCACCCGCTCGTCGCATCGAAGATCCGGGTGGATGGGGTCGTCTGCACGCCGCGCAAGCTCGACGGCGTGTGCATCGAACGCACGGTATCGACGGGTGCGGGTACCGTTCGGTCGGCGATCTGGGTGCTCAAGAAGCCGGAGTCTGGCTTGCGGCTCACCTTCGGGCCGATGTCGCTCGCCGAGTTCTATACGCAGCTCGTGCGGTTTGAACGGCGTTCGCGGATTCCGGAGGACCGTCGGGCATCGCGTCGGTTTCCGCAGGAGCTGCTCGATCCGCGAGTGGTTGGGGTCATCGAGGCGCAGGACCTCCACTGGAGATTCAAGACGGGCGGCCAGGCGCAGTTTCAGGAGGGCGTCTTCTCCTCGCGTGATCTCGCACAGGTGATCGGCGAGGGATTGGCGGATCTCGGGCAGCAGGTCGCTCCGCATCTCACGCAAGCAGAGACGAGTAAGGTGGAGGGGGATGAGCGCAAGCTCATCGAGTTGCTCGCCGGAGCCATCAACGCGCGATGCGGCTATCGTCCTGGTGTTGCGCCAGGCGGGGATACGCCAGATGGGTCAGGGGACCCTCCCACAGGATCGGAGCATCCTCCGGTGGTTCCCATCCGCCTGGTTCCGGCGTCGGTGGAGATGGAGACCGGAGGTGATCAGCAGCTCTTCACGCTCGAGAACGTGCCGCATGATGGAGTGGTGACCTGGGGGGTAACGGGCGGTGGCACGATTCATCCTGATCCGGTGACCGATGATGAGCGAAGCCGCGGCGTGCGTCATGCGACGTTCGAGAGCGGCGATCGCGCCGGGTCCTACGAGGTGCGTGCGGCATTGGTGGGTCGTGACGGCGATGTGTGGGCATCAGCGGTCACCCTGCGTCTGCCCATCACGAGGGGGACTGCGGAGCACCCGCAGCTCCGGCTCGTTCCTTCGCGCCGATGGCTGTCGCCCGGGGACCAATGCTACGTACGCATTCGCGATCGTTCGACCGGAAAACTCGCGGATGGTTTCGTGTTCGATTGGCTGGAGAGTGATCCGAACGTGATCACGGTGACGAGGGTCGGGAGTGCGGGCACCACGGCGTTGATCACCGCTGTGGCACTGGGTACCGGATCGGTGGTCGCGCGGGATCGTGGGAATTCGGGGATTCAGTTCCGCGGGAATTACGAGGTGCGCAATCCGCCGGCCGCTGATCCCCCCGGGGGAGCGTCGGATACGGGGGATACCGGCGGCGTGGGCACGCATAATTCGCCGAACGATATCCAGATCCATCTGCAACCGAAGGGAGGCGTGGAGCGTACGTACATTTTGCGGACCACGCGAGCGGGCGGCGTGATGGCGATGCATCGTCGGCCGCAGATGGGAACGGGGCACTGCATCCTTGAGGCGGATATGGAGCACCACCCGCTCCGCACCGCAAAGCGGCCGCACGCATTCCTGCGAGAGCTCCTGCGGCTCGTTGTGCAGGCGTATGTGGCGGATGAGGCGGAGACGAATCCGGATCTCACGCCGGCGCAGTCCTTCGAGCTCTTCGACCGCATCCTTGCGCAGTTGACGGACAGCGATCAGCTGTAATTCGAGACCGTTCATACGATAAATGCCCCCGACCACGTGGTCGGGGGCATCCTTCTATCCGGCGGGTTGCTCCGCGTCGACAGATGCGGAACGTCTCTGGTGCTCCTGGAACGCTTTCAGTGCGCGTTCGTAGAGCGCATCGATGAGACGCGTTGCCTCACGATCACGTCGACTGCGTTTCTCACGGAACTGCTCATGGAGCTTCAGTGCCATTTTTTTCCGATGCAATTCTGCCAGCGCTTCCTTCTGTGCCTCCTTTGCCAATTTTCCCCACTGTTCGATCATCTTTTTTTCTACATCCGGCGGTGGAGGAAAGAAGGACGGTCGGATCCGTCTCGCGACTTCCCAGCCGAGATCCGTGGGATGCCAGGTTTCGTTCCAGACGGGAACTTCTGGTCGGAACGATCCGAATGCTCGTCGTTTCACGAGCGACCATTTCTCGAGTTGCGCGAATGCGCGTGGACAGGCGACGAGGCCGGTGCGATCGATGCAGTGCGCGAGACATGCAGCAACTGCGGCATCGAGGCCCGAATGTGAGTGGCAGAATCCGCGCTCCGCAATAGTGATGAGGATTCCCAGTTCCACTGGCTTCAACTGGGCAAGTGCCACGCCGACGGGGTCATCGGTAATAAGGGGAAGCTCTCGTGCGGGCTCGGAAGACCGTTCGGGAGGAGCGCTCGGGGTCCCCCGCGTCTTTTGCTGGAGGCGCGCGAGTGCAGACGCGACGGCATCCGCATGCGTGTGCTGGAGCTCCTGGAGCCAACGCGGACCGAGCTGGAGTCCCAGGGGACTCAGACGATAGACGCGCCCCTTGCCGCCGAACACTGGTCGTCCCTCGAGCAATCGCGACTGCTGGGCGATGATGTCGGGAGCAACCGTGGTATTGGGTGGTAGGAGGGCGCTCGCGGTGAGCGCGGCGGCAATCGCGGGCGCTCCGCGTTCGTACTGGCGTTTTCCTTCCTGCGGTGGCGGTGCGGCGAGGAGCGCGACCATGCGACGCTCCAGTGCAACATCGTCCGCGGAATAGGATGTATGGTGCGTGAAGTCGAGTATCGCCGTCCGTTTCTGGATGAACGCGCGACAGCGAGTGGCGAGTTCCTCTGCGCGGGTGAGTTGCACAGCTATCTGATCGAGGCGTCGCATCTCCTGCCCGTGGTCGTGGAGCGTTTGATCGAGGTACGTCTTCGCATTGTTTCGGAGGCGCACGAGATCATCCGATGTGGTGCCGAGTGCAACGAGGAGCGTGGCGGTATCGGCGACATCGAGAATGTTGGGTCCGATCGTTGCGCAGAAACGCTCGCAATGTCCCATGGTGCGTGCGTTCGCGGTGTATGTGGTGAGCAGTGCCCCGTGTTCTTCGGAGAGTTGCTGTGCGAGCCGGCGTACATCCGCAAGCGCCTGCTGGGCGAAGTCGAGATCCGCAAGGACCTCCTGCGCATCTGCGCCGTGTGCGCGTAGTGCGATGAGTTCCTCCGTGCGGAGTTCGTGATCCTCCTTGAATTCGAAAGGAATGAGACGGCAATCGACCATACGGACGCGATCGACCAGCGACTCGCTGGTTCGTCCGCGGAGCACGTACCGCTCGAGTTCCGCTCGTTCGTGGGCGAGCGGGAGTGTGCCCGCGATGCGCTCGTCTTCCGTTTCGGAGACGCGTCGATTGAGCTCCTGGGCACTTTCGATGATCGCGACGCAATCTTCGATCGTGCCGGTGAGCAACGTGCGGAGACGTTGGAATGCGGGCTCCTCCGTCGTTGGGGGATGGTGTTCTGGAGTGGGCGCGTTTTCGTCGGAGCCATCCATGGGCCTGTTCCCTCCTTTCCGTGCACCGACGCCGTTTCGCGGCTCGGCAGTACGAGGTGAAAAGTGTGTAATGAGCGTAATGGCAGCTCCACGGTATCGAATGCACCTCGATTCGT
The DNA here is from genome assembly GCA_016188355.1 of Candidatus Uhrbacteria bacterium. Classification (GTDB taxonomy): domain Bacteria; phylum Patescibacteriota; class Patescibacteriia; order JACPHY01; family JACPHY01; genus JACPHY01. The sequence continues at coordinate 32,829 of JACPHY010000006.1, read as the reverse complement.
CAAGTATGGTTGACGTGGGGAGGGGAGTTTGATACGGTGCGGATGGATTTCCGGTTCTTTTACCTCTATTCCACACATCGCGCGACCGGGAAGTGCGATACACAAAGGAGGGATCGTGGCACGCATTCGGACATATCAGTCTCCCGCACACGATCGTGTGCGGGCGCATCTGGCCGATTTGATCACTTGCGGCATTCCGTTCGCCAGGCGTGGAGCGATGCGCGGCTTCTTCATGCCGGGTCCAGAAGCGCTGGAGCTGCCGCATCTCGCGGCGGTCGGCATCGCGGGACAGCAGCTCACGGGCGTGGAATGGCTGTCGATGCATGCATCGTACATTCGGGAAAAGGGATATCCGTTCATGCTGCACGCATGCTCCCTGGAGGACTACGTGCTCCGCCATGCATCAGATGCGCCATTCGATTTCATTCTGCTCGATTTCGATGGAGGATTTTACCGATTCGCGAATGACATCGTCGGATGTTATCGGCTGCTTGCTGCGCCGTCGACGCATTGTGCGACGTTTTCCACGACGTATCATTTCAGTCGCGATCAGCTCCCCCTCGTGCGTGCCGCATCACTCGGGTACGGGATGTTGAGTCAGCTGATCGGTAAGGAGGAAGCGCTTCGGGCGCACGATGTGATCGTCGCGGAGTTGCGGCGGATTCCCGTGGGAGAATCCGATATCGAGCGCATGCATCGGGCGCTGCGCGAGCTTTCGCTCTTCACGTTGTACGTGGAGGGGCTCGTGCGGTCTGCATCGACGAGCGGCGCGGCGGCGTGTGCGGCTGCCTGGAATGATGCAGTGGTAGCGATGTGGCGTGCGCTGAAGGATCAGCCGCTTCGTGCATATCACCAGCGCCTTCCGTTCCCGCCCATTCCCGAGGTTCCTGCGTTTCATGCGGCGGTAGCGCGGTGTGCGCTCCCGCGATGGCCGGAGGCATGGTTTCGATGCGCGTTCACTTCGCCGCCGAGCGTTCGCATGCAGACGCTCGCCATGCAGGTGCAGCGTGCATCCGCCGAATCGCTCGCGCGTCCACTCGGGGAAGTGGTGCGGGCGGCATTGCGCGATTTTCTCATGACGCCGCTGCACATCTTCGATCTCCAGGGGCATTTGCCTATTCCGGTGACGTGCGCACTCTGCGCTGCGCAGATCGCTGCATGAGGAGTACAACATGAGCACAAAGAAGGAAAAGACGGATTCCGTGGCGGGCGCAGTGGTGCTGCTGGAGTCCCTGCAGCGCTTCGTGGATGATCGGGTGGCGGCGCTTGCCGCGAAGTCCGCTGCATCCGGCGCTTCGTTGGAGCAGCGTGTCGCGGAGCTTGATCGACAACTGGTGGGGGCTTTGGAGCAGATTCAGCATCTCGAAGATGCATTCGCGCGCGTGCGTTCGGCATCGCTGTCCGGATCACAACGATTCCGCGGGAAGCAGCGCATGGAGCGCGCCGATGGCGATGCCATTCGGGAGCAGGTGCGGAACGGCGTTCCGCGGAAGGAGATTCAGCGAGAATTTCGAAAAAAGGGATATACGACGCAGCAGATTGCGGGGGCGATCGCGCAGGAGACGGGCGGCCACCGTGCACGACGGATGCGGAAGCAGCCAGCGGGCGCTTCGGGCGTCGGAACAGCGTCTCCGGAAGGAGACGGCACCAAATCCTCCGGTTCGGGTTAGCGGACCTATTGCCGAATGTCATTCCTGCTGCGAACGGCGATATTCGGCCGGAATCACCTCACCGGATCTTGGCGTACCTTCTCAGTACGCCGGCAATCCGGATTCGGCGATTCCGTCTCGAATCTCGCCGTTCTCGCGACGGAAGCGCATTCGGCAATAGGTCCTTGATCCTCAGTACCGAGCCAGCAATGGCTCGGTATTTCTGTTGAGCGAAAATTTGTCTTTTTTCTTTGGAGCTTGACATGGTTTCTGGAGGTGCGTACCCTGGGTATAGGTTTGGAATCGATATCACCATGCTATCCACATCGCCCCGCAGTATGGACAAACTCCTCGGATCCGTGCAGAGGAACCCCTAGCGATTGGATACTCCGCTTGCATGCGGAGCCACGTCGCTGGGGCCCAGCGGCGATTTTGTTTCCACGAGGAGCGATGGAAGGTGGCGCGTGAACAATCGAAGGTTGGTGGGGGAGCGTGAGTTCGACCATCAACCTTCGGTTGTGACGAGAGAACGTTCACAATCGAAGTGGTAAGCGCATCTTTCGTACAAACTTTGCAATTGGGTGGAAGGTTCGAGTGCGTGCAGCGGTGCACGTGCGAAAATATCCCCCCAGCACGTGCGGCTCTTCATTGAGTCCGCGAGCATGGGAGGGTCCGCGGGATAACCGAAAGGTTCTCGCGAGGATCGGAGTGCGTCACGCACTCCGTCGGGACAATAAGGGAGTAGGGTGGATGCCTAGGCACCAGATGCCGATGAAGGACGCAGCAGGCGGCGATACGCCTCGGGGAGCAGCCAAGCATGCTTTGATCCGGGGATTTCCGAATGAGGAAACTCGATATTGTGAAGCGATATCACCCACTCCACCTCGCGTGGAGCGGGAGGGCACCCGGCGAAGTGAACCATCTCAGTAGCCGGAGGAAAAGAAAACAAGGTGCATACTTCGTCACCGCGTAATGTTGAATGGAGAATGTGGGCGGGGGCTTGCCCCTGCGCGCATTCAACATTTGGCATTGCGCGAACGGAGTATGTGCTCATTCCCCTAGTAGTGGCGAGCGAACGGGGAACAGCCGAAACCATATTGGAGGAGAAGCGCGAAGTTCGTTCGTGCCGCAAGGTACGCAGCGACGAGTAGTGCATCTCAGCCGGGACGGGCATATCCAGTATGGAGTCAAACGCATGGTCGGTTGCGCTCGTCCAGTAGCGCAGATTGGAGAGTAACCCGTGAGGGTGATGACATCCCTAGTCGAATCCCCCTGGAAAGGGGAGCCAGAGCAGGTGACAGCCCTGTAGGCGAAAGGGGTCAGACTCCAATGCGATCATTGCGGAAGTACGACGGGACACGTGAAATCCCGTCGGAAATCGGGGCGACTACGCTCCAAGGCTAAATACATCTGGCGACCGATAGTGAACAAGTACCGTGAGGGAAAGGTGAAAAGCAGCCCGGTGAGGGCGGCGAAAAGCTCCTGAAACCCTACTCTTACAAGAAGTCGGAGCTCGGTCCCGGCGCAAGCCGGGATGAGTGACGGCGTGCCTATTGAAGAATGAGCCAGTGAGTTTATTGCTGTTGCCTGTCGAAGGCCTACGGGCCCAAGGCACAGGGAAACCGAGTCTGATAAGGGCATATCGTTCAGGTGTTTGACGTTCAATGGGAGTGCCGAGCAATCGGCATTCCTGGAGATCGTCATTCACCTGATCGAACGCAGCAGCAACAAGACCCGAAACCGGGTGAGCTAGCCATGGGCAGGGTGAAGTTCGCGTAACAGCGAACGGAGGCCCGAACCCGTGAGTCGTGCAACGCTTTGGGATGACCTGTGGCTAGAGGAGAAATTCCAATCGAACTCGGTGATAGCTGGTTCTCCCCGAAATAGCTTGTGGGCTAGCGCGTTGATGACCCCTGGGGGTAGAGCACTGAATGGGGACCGGTGGAGCGATCCTACGTTCCCCAACCAAACTCCGAATACCAGGCAAGTTATATCAGCGTAGTCAGTACGTGGGGGCGAAGCTCCACGGAACAAAAGGGAAACAGCCCAGACCTCCAGCTAAGGCCCTGAAATCTCAACTCAGTGGGAAAGGTGGTGAGGCGGCGCAGACAACCAGGAGGTTGGCTTAGAAGCAGCCACCCTTCAAAGAAAGCGTAACAGCTCACTGGTCAAGCTGCCTTGCGCCGAAAATGTAACGGGGCTTAAGTTGAGTGCCGAAGCTGAGGATGTATGCCGTTTACGGCATGCGTGGTAGGGGAGCGTTCCCTGCTGCGGTGAAGCCGGACCCGTGAGGGCCGGTGGAGCGCAGGGAAGTGAGAATGCTGGCATAAGTAGCAAAACGGAAAGTGAGAACCTTTCCCACCGTAAACCCAAGGTTTCCTGGGCAACGCAAATCGACCCAGGGTTAGGCGGTCCTAAGGTGAGTCCTCGCGCATAGCGTGGGGGGTAGCCGATGGAATACAGGTGAATATTCCTGTCCTCCCGATCGTGCTCCCGTCGCTGACGCAGTTCGATAGTTCTCGGGCGTTTTGGCTATACGTCTGTCTTGACCTCCGGTCAGGACGCAGGTGCGGCCGCAAGGCCAAGCCGATGAGAGCGAGTGAGCTGCCCAGAAAAGGCGACGGTTATGAGCGGTTGGGAACCGTACCGGAAACCGACACAGGTGGGTGGGCACGAGTGTGCCAAGGTGTACGGGAGAACCCTCGTGAAGGAACTCGGCAATACAATGGCCGTAACTTCGGGATAAGGCCTGCCCGTAGCAATACGGGCCGCAGCAAGCGACGTCAAGCGACTGTTTACCAAAAACACAGGTCCCTGCAAAGCCGAAAGGCGAAGTATAGGGGCTGATGCCTGGCCAGTGTCAGAACGTTAAAGAGAGAGGTGAAACGTGACCGCAAGGTTACATGTAGCCTTGAACTGAAGCGCTGATGAACGCCGGCGATAACCATAATCGTCCTAAGGTGGAATACTCGTTGCCTTAGTGGGGTGGAAGACCCCCTCCGAACTCCGTATGCCGCGGAGAGGTAGGAAGAAAATCTGGCTATATGCTGGAACATCCGCGCATGTCATCGTACCTCCTCGGAGGTGAGAATCGGTGACCGATGCGGACAATCAGCAGGGAAGTCCATGGGGACCCCTCAGAGACTCCACGCCGGATCTCGGTGGCAGCATCGAGAAAGATAGAGTCCGACCTGCAGGGCGACCTGCAGAGTGCGACAGAAATGTTCGCACCGTACCTACGCAAGTAGGTGCAGCAACAATGTGAGCGTAATCCCCTGCCGGGTGAGTTCCGGCCCGCACGAATGGCATAACGACTTGACGACTGTCTCCACGAGGGACCCGGCGAAATTGCAAGGGGCGTGAAGATGCGCTCTTACCCGTGGCTGGACGAAAAGACCCCGTGAAGCTTTACTGTAGCTTGCTCTTGGGTACATGCTTCGTATGTTCAGCGTAGGTGGGAGGGCCGCCGCAAGGCGGTCCAACAATGAGACACCACCCTTGCGCTGTGTGTATCCTAATTTCTGGCAGTTATCCTGCTGGGGAGACAGGAGCTGGTAGGCAGTTTGACTGGGGCGGTTGCCTCCCAAAAGGTAACGGAGGCGTTCACAAAGGTCGGCTTAGCGCGGATGGAAATCGCGCTGGACCTGCAAGCGGAAAAGCCGGCTTTACTGCAAGGCCGACACGCCGAGCAGTCGCGAAAGCGGGAGCTAGTGATCCGACCGTTCGATGTAGGACGGCGGAAGCTCATCGGATAAAAGCTACTCCGGGGATAACAGGCTGATCTCGCCCGAGCGTCCACAGCGACGGCGAGGTTTGGCACCTCAACACATCGGGGTGCTGCAGCAGTGATGCTGCACAAAAAATTGGCTCATAACGGTGGATCTCCATGGCGCCCAGTGGTATCATATCGGCGCATGGACAATACCGTGGGAAGTCTCACACAGTTACAGGAGCAGGTACTCATCGGAAGTATTCTCGGCGACGGAGCGCTTCGGCGACAAACCGTTGGCCGAAATGCGTTGCTCGAAGTGAATCATGCGGCGAAGTATCGCGCATACGTCGATTGGAAATTTGAGGTGTTCCGCACTCTGGTTCGGACTCCTCCGATGGAACGTTCGACGAATGGCGTGCGACGTGCGTACCGATTCACAACGCGGAGCCTACCCGTGCTGACGCAATGGCACGAGCGGTTCTATTTCGGTGATCATGGAAAGCAGATTCGAGGGACGATGCCTCTCGATCTGCAGGCGATCGCAGTGTGGTTCATGGATGATGGCGCGAAGAGTCGGAATGGCCTCTACCTCAATACGCAGCAATTTGATCGCGTATCGCAGGAGTGGCTTCGACGATCGTTGCTGCATCAATGGAACATTGACACATCGATCCATCGTGATAAGCAGTACCTGCGGTTATGGATACGCGTTCCCAGCGCGCGGAGGATGCGTTCGCTCCTCCGGTCATACGTACTACCCATATTTTCCTATAAACTGGCGTGGTGACCCCGTAGAGACTGAGTTGATGGGGAATACATCAACGAGATGCGTGCGGTTGTTCTGGAATATTATGCACGCATAACACGCCAACCCCTCCTGGGTGAGGGTGAAGGTATAGTCCACAATACAAACAAGTTTGTTTGTATGTACTAGCGATGTCGGCTCATCGCATCCTGGGGCTGAAGAAGGTCCCAAGGGTTAGGCTGTTCGCCTATTAAAGCGGTACGTGAGCTGGGTTCAGAACGTCGTGAGACAGTTCGGTCTCCTATCCACCACGGGCGTTTGAGGCTTGAGAGGACTGTTCCCTAGTACGAGAGGACCGGGAACAATCGACCTCTGGTGTACCAGTTGTTCTGCCAAGAGCACTGCTGGGTAGCTATCGTCGAATGCGGATAAACGCTGAAAGCATCTAAGCGTGAAGCCGCCCTCAAGATAAGGCCTCGTTGAGCCCCCCGGGAGATGACCGGGTTGACCGGCGGCAGGTGTACGGCGGGTAACCGCTTTAGCCGAGCCGTACGGATCGGGCGAAGTCCCGACGGAGTGCGTGCAGCACTCTTTGGCAATCAGATGCCCGCCCCGCGAGCCGCAAGGCTCGTGCGGCGTCATCTGGGTGCCTTGAGCGGAGGGGTCCCACCTCTTCCCATCCCGAACAGAGTCGTGAAAACCTCCAGCGCCGATGGTACTTGGGGTAAACTAACCCCCGGGAGAGTAGGCCGGTGCCCGGTTTAGCAAAGTGACGCCCTTATCGGGCGTCACTTTGTTTTTGCGTATCGGAATGTATTTCCGGTACGACGGGATACGGATTACATGATGTGGGGTCCATCGACGACCACGAGTTCTGTAGAATTTTGGTCACCGCTGCGGGTGATGGTCTTCTGTGGATATCTCTCTCCTGACGTATGGCATGATTCGCCGTATACTGGTCGGGTCGCTTCGGCGGCATCCGGAACGTTCCTTCCTACCCACGCACTTGCTGCGTGAAAGGACAGTAACTGCAAATGCGATGCTCAACGCTCTGGTGCGTTGCGTCGGCGATGACTGCTGCTGCGTGCAGCGTTCGTGCAGGTACGGAGTCTCTGCGGCCGCTTTCCTCAGTGGAGGAAGTGGCATGCCATGCTGATGGGGGATCTCCTCCCGCGCCCGCAATGGATGCGGGTGACCCGGAACCGATCGTCCCTGCGGGACGCGGTACGGAGAGTCGCGGGTTGGATGTGGACATGGAACGTGCGGAAATCTATCACCTGGATGGTGCCATGGATGCGGTCACCGGAGAGGAACTGGTCCTTGTACCGGGTGATCGCGTGCGTTTGTTCCTGACGGCGGCGAATCAATCGAATGGCTGGGTGCCCATCAACTTCGAGTTGTGCGTGGAGAACCAAGCGCACCTCGAGGTGCTCGATCAAGGTTCCGTGGAGCTCGCTGATCTTGGCGATGCGCCGGTGCTCGAGGAACCGTGCGCGGTGCGGTTTCATCAAGGGGTAGTGGATCTCATCGAGTACACGATTCCCTATCGGGTGCGCCGCGCGCCACGGGATGAGGAGTAGTTCGGGGTAGTGTGGTCATCTGGCCCCATCCGGAAACGGGTGGGGCTCTTTCTTTGAGCATTTTTCAGCGGCTTGACATGAGTCGCGCCGTGTGCCATGGTGGGCCTATCCTGCGAGGCGGAGCTTCGTGGGATTTTCCTGCCCGCTCTTCGGAGCGTGCAGTCAAAAAGGGAGTCGTACCTTGGCAAAGAAAAAAGGCCCGGCCATCGCGGCCAGCAACGTGCAGGCAACGGCTGCATTCGGTCGTGTCGGTGATCGTCACTTCGCGTACGTCGAGGTCGCAGCGCAGGGCAGGAAGCCTGGCACGCGGCACACGAATCTCGAGCTCGATACGTCGGGTTCGATGTCCGGCGTCATCGAGGACGTGCGGCAGGATGCGATCGAGTACGTGAGGACGCTCGGCAAGGACGAGCACGTCTCGGTCACCGTGTTCTCCGGTCACGGCGAAGCGAGATGCATCGGTGGTCCGACGCGGTGCGACGACGAGGGGAAGAAGCTCCTCGAGCGCGCGATCGCGAAGGAGGTGCACGTCCGGAGCAACACCGTGTTCTCCGAGGCGCTCCAGGTGGCGCTCGAGGTCATCGATCGCATCGACGGCGAGGACACCGTACACAACGTGATCCTGTTCACGGATGGGTGCGCGGTGCCATCGCTGTGGGCGCTCGAGGAAGAGGAGCGGCGTGCGCTCGCGCTCGCGCGACAGTTGCGCGAGCACGGTGCGGTGCTCTCTGCGGTCGGGTACAACGTGTACTACAACCCCGACTTCCTGCGCCGACTCGTCGCCGAGAGCGGCAACCTCGGCACGTTCCAGCACATCGCGGAGATCGAGGGATTCGAGGCAACGATCCAGAACATCCGTGAGGTCACCGAGCAGACGACGTTCGCGGATCTCGCACTGCAGTTCCGTCCGGACAAGGGCAGCGCGCAGCGCGTGTTCCGCACGACGCCGGAGGTGCTCCAGATCGGTACCGACGGCACGATCGAGGTGCATGGCCTCTACGAGGGGAAACTGGCGTGCTTCGTCGAGCTGACCGGGTTGGCGACGAGCATCCTCTGCCAGGGGACGATCGACGGCGTGCCGATCGAATGCACGGCGTCGATGACGGAGCTCACGAGCGAGCGCACTGCCGACTACCTCCGCGCGCTCGGCGCGCACGCGTTCCTCGTGGGCGATCGCGACACCGCGGCCGCGCTCCTCGAGGAGGCGGGCGAGGATGGCCTCGCGGAGCGCGCCGCAACGGCGTACACCGATCGCGAGCAGCGGGAAACCGCGGACTTGTTCCGCAAGGCATTCCGCGACCGGCGGTTCATCGGTGCGGGTCTGAAGCCGAAGGGGCCGAATCGCTGTCTCGCGAATGCGCTCCGCGCGCTGCTCGAGGATCCGCAGGCGGTCGTGTACCTTCCGTCCAAGGCGTACAAGCGCGGCGGCAAGCTCACGCGCGATCCCCGGGTCATCGACAATCCGAATGGACGCGTGCTCCAGGTGGTCAAAATGGGCAGCCATGAGGAGCGGCGCAACATCAACGTGCTCGCACTCAAGGACGTGAGAGTCCTCCCGCTGGACGCGGATGGCAAGATCGATCCGAACGGTCGACCGGAGCAGAAGCAGATCTGGCGGTGGTACAACGTCGTCCGCGGCGGCAACCGCGTCATTCAGGATCTCCGTGCGTCCATGTCGCCGGCGCTCTTCGAGGAGTTCGTGGCCGCGGGGGTCATCAAGGGCGAGAACGGCGTTGCGCCGGAGTACCGTCCGGGTGCCACGTACGACTGCGATTTCCGCGGCCTGCCCGATTTCTCGAAGAGCTGGGGCCAGGCAACCACGCTCCTCCAGCTCGTGCCGCTGCTCCGAGAAGAGCAGGAGCTCAAGGCGGAACAGAAGGCGCTCAATGCGCGCATCAAGGATCTCAAGGCGGTGGTGCCCCCCGAGCAGCAGGACCCGAGCGACATTTATCAGCCGAGCGAGGTGGAGGTGAAGGGCATCCCGGTCGAGACGTACGAAGAACGCTGCGTGAAGTACGCGATCATGAGGTACAAGGCTCGGGACTACACGGATGCGGTCGCGAAGCTCGGGATCGGTGCTGCGATCCTACGCGTCAAGGAAGTCCGTGCGCGACTCCTCACCGTGCGGACGATCGGGCGCCTCATGGTGATGGCGGCCGAGGCCACGGGCTCGAAGCTCATCCCGTGGGGAGAGCCGAAGGTGACGGGGTACGGCAAGACGGAGCAGCCCGCGGTGTACTGCGGTGCGCAGCTCAAGCGGACCACGTGGACCGAGACCTTCGAGTGCTCGTGATGCACGGTTGATTCCGACGACTCCATGAGCAAACGCCCCGGCACCTTTCTGGTGCCGGGGCTTTCTTTTGCGTGCATCGAAGCGCGCCACCGGAGAGCGGTGGCGCGTTGAGTTATCCTGCGTGAGCGATCACGAGGCGGTGCTGCGTCGCATGTGTGGTGCCAAGTTGTTTCGCGAGCCGTTCGGCAGCCTCCCGGACGAGCCGTTCGGCGATTTCGCGAGACTCGCGCTCGGGCGAGCCGCTATGGGTCGGCAGGTGATGGCTGAGGAGCTGCCGACACTCCTCGAGGGTGAGCGGCCGATGTGCGGCGCGCGCGACGTACTCGGCGCCATGGGCATCACCGTTCTTCAGTGCGCGTGCTCGTGCATCGCGGAGCTCGGTGTGGTACTCCGATCGCCAGCGTTTGGGGAATCGACGGGCGAGTTCGGCCAGGATGGGAAAGGTGTGGTAGTGTTTCGCGCGGTACTCGTCGCGAATCCGAATGAGATCCTGCTCCGTGAGCGAATAGTGGAGCCATTTCGCCCACTTCCGGATTTGATTCCACCCAAGGAACGTGCAGGAATCGATCAGCGCCTCTCCGTAGAGTTCGCGGAGGCGATGTGTTTTGAGGTAGGTGATCACCCGCCGCCGGTTGTCGTTTGACCATCCTTGACGAATCATGACACGCGCGAGCGTAAGGCGTTCCCTCCGCGTCGGAACGCGCGTGAGGCGTCCTGCCATCGTTTCGAATGCGATCCAATGTCCCTCGCGCATGGCGAGTCGAAACGTCGCCCAGAGGAGCTTTCGATCGCGCAGCAGAGTCGCGATGCGTTCGAGGATCCGGAATCGTTCATCCGAATCGGTGAACGCCACGCGCTTGCTCAGGTGATGTGCTGCAATCGTGCGGAACTCCTCGCTGGTGGGATTGTGGAATTCGTTTTCGAGTCGGAAGAGGTCGCCTCCTTGGACGCAGAGGCGGCGGAGCTCTCCCTGGGCTCGCGCTGCCACGGTGGTGTCCCCCGCATCTCGTGCCATTTGGTAGAGCGTGTGCGCGCTGCCCTCCCACCCGAGTTGCTCCGCCTGTTCCGCCCAGGTGAGGTATTGCTCGGGGGTGACGGGTACCCCAGCCATGGCGTAGCACCTCTTTGCTTGGTCGATGTCCCGATGTCGTGCGTAATCGTCTCCGAGGACGAGCGCGGCGATTTGCTCCGCAGTTTTTTTGTGAAATCGGTCGCGTGCCGCTTCCGTATTGGCGGTGATGGCCATGTTGCCTCCTTGGAATGATCCGGGACCACTATATCGAATCATGACGCGCGGTCAAGGGATGCATGGTGGTCCATTGCGAGTGCAGGATGCTCGGGGTACGGTGGGTGCGGTTGGGATCCGTTCTTTCGTTGCTGGAGTCGAGGAGGTGACCACCATGAAGCGAATCGTGACGATTGGCGGGGGGACGGGGCAGTACACGCTGCTGTCCGGATTGAAGACTATTTCCGATCTCGAGGTTTCCGCCATTGTGACGATGGCGGATTCCGGTGGATCCTCTGGCGTCCTCCGCACTGAACGTGGCGCGCTGCCGCCCGGAGATGTGTTCCGGTGCCTCCTTGCACTGGCAACGGCAGAGGAGGACGTAGTCCGACTCTTCGAGCATCGTTTTGCGCAGCGGCAATTGGAATCCTACGGAGCGAGCGCGTTGGATGGGCACACCATCGGCAATCTCGCGCTCACTGCTGCATCGGAAGCGCTTGACGGTGATTTTTTGCGCGGCATCCAAGTGCTTTCAACGATTCTGCGGCCGCACGGGTGCGTTTTCCCGGTGACTACGGAACGCACCACGCTCTGTGCGCGTTTGAGTGATGGGGCCGAGCTTCGGGGAGAGCATCATATTGATCGGCCCGATCGGGTGGATCGCGCGCGCATTACCAAGGTGTGGCTAGACCCCGAGGTGCAGGCGCTGCATGCGGCAATCGATGCGATCCAGCATGCCGACGCAGTGGTGGTGGGGCCGGGCGACTTGTTCACGAGCATCATCCCCAACGTCCTGGTGCGGGGCATGGCGGAGGCAATGGCGGCGACGCTTGCGCCGGTGATCTTTGTGGTGAACATCATGACGAAGCGCGGTGAGACGGATGGATTCTCCTGCTCGGATTTTGTGGCGACATTCGAGCAGTATGCGAATCGTCGGGTCGATGTGATCCTGTGTAACTCGCAGCTCCCGACCCACACGCTCTCCGAGCGGTACATTCAGGAAGGCGCTCGCCCCGTGATGCCGTCACCATGGGATGCATCCGCGCCCGATGCACGCGGTCGATGGGGAAATACGCGATGCGTTTCCTTTCCGCTGCTTGCGGAGGGCTCGTTCGCCCGACACGATCCCATCAAACTCGCGCACGTCGTACGGGCGTTGATACCATGACGGGACCGAATCCAGCGCCCACCATCGTGGTGGGCGCTTTCCTTTGCTACAGTGTGCGCACGGGCGAGTACGTTTTTTGTTCTATGCGACTCATCGCGGATTTTCATTTGCATTCTCGATTTTCTCGGGCATGCGCCAAAACGCTGACGTTGCCGAATATTGCGGCCGCCTGTGCCCGCAAGGGAATTGATCTCGTGACCACGGGCGACTGCACGCATCCACAGTGGCGACAGGAGATCGGTACATTGCTCACGGAGGATGCGCCGGGTGTCTTTCGATTGCAATCACCGCACGCGCCGACTGCCGCGGCGCAGCAGACCCGGTTTCTCATCGGTACGGAGCTTTCCTGCATCTATAAGCACGACGGCAAGGTGCGACGGGTGCATCATCTCGTGCTGTTCCCGTCGTTGCACGCACTGGACCAGCTGATCGCCCAGCTCACGGAAAAGGGATGTAACTTGCGATCCGATGGTCGTCCGATCCTCGGCGTTTCGTCCGCGGAGCTCTTGGAGCGCTGCCTGATGATCGATCCGTGTATCTTGGTGATTCCGGCACATGCGTGGACACCGTGGTTTGCAGTGTTTGGATCGGAGTCGGGGTATGACACCCTGGAGGCATGTTTCGGATCCCTCGCGCCACACATTCTGGCAATTGAGACCGGCCTTTCTTCGGATCCATCCATGAATTGGCGAATTTCGTGGCTCGATCGCGTGGCGCTCGTCTCCAGTTCTGACGCGCATTCTCTGGAGAAGCTCGCTCGGGAGGCGACGGTACTCGAACTCACGGAATGCACGTTCGCCGCACTGACGGATGCACTACGGGTATCGGCGCCGGCGACGTATGATCCGCATGCGCCAAATCGCATCATCGAGACGATCGAGTTTTTTCCGGAAGAAGGGAAATATCATTACGATGGGCATCGTGCATGCGAAGTGCGATGCACACCCGCGGAGACGCAACGGCATCATGGGGTATGTCCGAAATGCGCGAAACCGATGACCGTCGGCGTCATGCATCGTGTGGATAAGCTCGCCGATCGTTCCGAATTCGACGCGCATCCGCGCGCACCCGCGTTTCGCCGGATCGTGCCGCTCGATGAAATAATTGCCGCGGCATTTGATGTGCGATCGCTCACGCCGCGCGTGCGCGCGCAGCGCGATCAGCTGTTGGATGCGTTGGGGAGCGAGTTTCATGTGCTCCTCGATGCGCCGATCGATGGGATCGCGCGCGTTGCGCCAGTGGAGGTGGTGGAGGCAATTCGTCGTGTGCGCGCGAGCGAACTGGAGGTGCTTCCGGGATACGATGGCGAATTTGGCACCGTGCGAATTTTTACGGAAGAGCGCCCGCGCCCCATTGCGACACAACGGGTACTTTTTGGTTAAATAGAGACAAATTTGCCTGCATCGGTCTAGGTCGTGTGCGCGCAAAAGAAAACGCGCTCGGGAACTCCGAGCGCGTTTTCTTTTCGACATACGCATGCAGCTGCTGCGTGCGTATGAGGGTGATCACTTTCGCTTCTTGCCACCCTTCTTCACCGCCTTCTTCACCGCCTTCTTCTTCGCGACCTTTTTCTTCGCTGCCATGATGCTCACCTCCTTTCTGTTCGCGTGTGCGATGCTGCACGTGCATGCATCGTCGCGCGCATGATAGTGATCATGGTGCGCGCATGTTACAGCGGTCACCGCGCAGAGTATACCACGCACGCGCAAAGTGTGCGCGTGCGTGGTATACGAATGTGTCGTCGAAATGTTGTCAAGAGGCAAAGGCGCGCGATCATTGCACGTGCTCCATCGCACTGCGCTCGCGACGATCGTTCCGCTTGCGCGCAATCGAGGAGAGCATCGCTTTCCGAATGCGGACGGATTGCGGGGTCACTTCGACAAGCTCATCGTCGCCGATGTATTCGATCGCATCCTCAAGATCCATGGTGTGCGCGACATCCAATCGAATCGCCTCGCCTTCGCCCTTCGAGCGCATGTTCGAGAGCTTCTTTTCTTTGCAGACGTTCACCTCGATGTCTTCTGGTTTTGCATTTTCTCCGACCACCATGCCCTCGTAGATGGTCACGCCAGATCCCACGAAGAGTTGCCCACGTTCTTGCGCATTGGCGAGTCCGTAGCCGCTCGTGATGCCCGCCTCAAATGCAATGAGGGAGCCATGTGCACTGGCGTTGAATTCTCCACGATGCGGACCATATCCCTCGAGGATGCTGTGCATGATACCCAGCCCCTTCGTTTTGGTGAGGAAGGTGTTCCGGAAGCCAATGAGTCCCCGCGTCGGAATGCGGAATTCGAGGGTAGCGGTGCCGTGTTCGCTCCGCATATCAAGCATCTCGCCGCGGCGCTTTCCCAATTCCTCAATCACCGCACCTGCGTACGCATCGGGCGATTCGATGGTCACATGTTCGATGGGTTCGAGGAGCGTGTCGCCATCACGCTTGCAGATGACCTTTGGTCGTGAAACTTGCAGTTCGTATCCTTCACGACGCATTTTCTCAATGAGAATGGCGAGATGGAGCTCTCCGCGACCTGCGACCGTCCACGTGCCCTCGCCGAGCGGTGTCACGCGGAGCGCCACGTCCGTTTCGAGTTCTTTGGCGAGTCGCTCCTCGAGATTACGCGAGGTCGCGTATGGGCCCTCGCGTCCCGAGAATGGCGACGTGTTCACACCGAACGTCATTTCCACGGTTGGTTCCTCGATGGCAATCGTAGGAAGTGGTGTGGGATCCGCAGGATCAGCGATGGTATCTCCGATGGATATCTCCGGAATGCCTGCGACCGCGACAATGTCACCGGCGACGGCGGATTCCGTCTCGACGCGCTGCAATCCATCAAATGCCATGACTGCAGTAATGCGCGTGGTGCGCGGGGAGCCATCACGTGCGATATGCACGACCGACATGCCCGAGCGGAGCACGCCGCGGTACAATCGTCCGATCGCCAATTTGCCCTTAAAATTGTCTCGCGCGACGTTCACGGTGAGAAATTGCGCTGGCGCCGATGCGTCCGCCACCGGAGCAGGAATTTCCTTGACGATCGTCATGAAGACGGGCTCGATAGAGGTCATTGCGGAAATGTCGGACGCGTATCCTGCTTTCCCCTGTACGCCGGATGCGTACACTACCGGGAAATCCGCTTGCGCATCCGATGCACCCAGCTCGACGAACAGGTCGAAGGTTTGATTGAGCGCCCAATCTGGCCGCGCAGCGGGCTTGTCGATCTTATTGATGACGACAATGATGCGATGCCCCGCGCGAATCGCATGCTTAAGGACGAAGCGCGTTTGCGGCATGGGTCCTTCCTGCGCGTCGATGACGAGCAGACATCCATCCACCATGCGCATGATACGTTCGACTTCGCCGCCGAAGTCGGCGTGTCCTGGCGTATCCACGATATTGATTTTTGTGTCTTGGTATCGCACCGCCGCGTTCTTCGAGAAGATGGTGATCCCGCGTTCTCGCTCCAGTTCATTGGAGTCCATGATGAGCGCATCTGCCTGATCCTTGCGCAACGTAAAGTCCGCCGATTGCTTGAGGAGTGCATCGACGAGGGTCGTCTTTCCGTGGTCCACGTGCGCGATAATGGCGACGTTCCGAATGTCCATAGCCGTAAATGAAAACCGCCTCGCGATGCCGCGGTGCGGTTATCCTGCTCGTACTGTAGCTGCTCATGGCGGTCGCGTCAAGGTGCGGAGGTTCTTTTTGTTTGGCTGCGGACGTACCGTTCGTGAAATTCGGTGCGGATGCGGCGCGCGATGCGGTCGATTTCGGTGGCGCGCACTTCGGGGGATGTGGTGCGGAGGACCTGGATTTTCCTGCGCGCTGCAGCGCGGAGTTCGCGACGCCACTGCGGGTCTTCGAGTGCGGTGAGGCTGAAGGCGAGATCCTCGCGTTCGTGCGCCAGACGGCCGGAACGATCATACCGTGGCGGCGAGCCATCGAATTCGATGCCGCGCACCTGCACGCGATTCCCAAATATCCGCGGAGCGAGCACGCGCATTTTGGGAACGCGCGTCTGCTCACAGAAGTAGATCATCCTGCCTGATGGATACCGTTTCGCGCAGGCGAGCATGTTCTCGAGCGCAGAGAGTTCGGTCGCGAGCGGCCGCAGATGCCAGCGACTCGTGCAGCGGAGCGTGGCGATGCGCGGTCGGAGCCATTTCGCCATCTCGCCTGCTTCGGTCCGTCGATACGGCCATGTGCAATCGGTACGTCCGCCGCAGGGCACGATCGTGAGCGCATGCGTGCGGTGTCGCTCCCAGAGCCAGTTCAGAATTTGGATGAGGTACGCATGGTAGCTGCGATCCGTTTTGATGTCTTCCGGAACGCCGTATCCATTGATGATGACCACGAGCGGTTGCGAGGGCATAGCATCTCCTCTCCGCTTCCGCGCCGTCTATCGTAGCCGGTCGCGATATAATCGGAGGAATTCTGGGAATTGGGAATGATGTGGTTCCGGAATGGTGTCGAGCGTGAACCACTCCACGGCATCGAACTTGTGTGGCTCGCCATTGGCAACGGTGCGCGGGTCAATGTGGACCAGGAAATCGAGTCCGATCCAGTGCGTGCGTTGCCCCTCGTGGGTACGATGGACATCGCGATACCCGAGAAAGGTGATCTCCAGTGCTTCGGCACAGTATTCCTCACGGATCTCCCTGCGGAGCGTCTCCTCGACCGTTGCACCATGCTCCAGTGCGCCACCACCAATATCCCATCGTCCATGCTCATCTCGTGCATTAGCATTGCGCTTCGCCATGATGAAGCGTCCAGCGCCATCGTGGCAAAAGAACACCACCGTAACTCCGACATGATCGATCCCTTTCCGGAGCGTGGGCCGGGTGAGCGTATGGGGATCCATATGCGGTATTACGTACCTCCTACCCGGGAGAATAGCACAGGAAGAATCGCCAGGAATATGCAGCGGTCGCGCTATGGTTGCACGCAGGCTTGCTGGTGCCCGACTCATGCTCCCTCGGGAAGTGACTGGAGAACGATCCATCTGATGTCATCCGAAATTTCAACCTCTCTCTGCGGCGGGGTTTCGAGGGTGAGTACTTCCACGTCTATTGGAATGTAGCGTCTCGCGCCGCGAAACTTCGTTTTGCCGATGAATTGGTCGAGTGGAGTTTCCACTACACCAACAGTGCTGCCCGCGGCGTGCACGATCGTCTCGTTACCGGTGGCGATACCGACATGGCCAACGCCGTGAGCGGGGTCGTCATGGTAGTAATCGATCCAACCGGAAACAAAAACAACATCACCGGCGACCAGTTCGTTGGGACTGATTTGCTGGCCAAGCGCGAGCTGTTGAATGGATCGTCGCGGCAACCAGATACCGCGTTGCGCATACAGCCACTTCACAAAGCTAGAGCAGTCGACGTTTGCGGGAGCTTCACTGAGTCGTGCGCCACGGCGATACTGCGACGTGCGAGTACATTGCCGAGCGAGTGCAACGATATCCACTTCCACGAGTACAAAACCGTTGCCAGTAAGGATGGCTAAAGCTGTCTCACGTGAGATCGGCAAATGCAGAGCGTCGAGGATAACGGCGCAGCGGCTTCCGGCGGCCCGATATTCCATGGTTACTTCCCTTCGCATCAAAACCTGCCCGCTAGGGCAGACAAATACAAGACGAGCGAACGAAGCTGGACCAGGTTTTTATTCGATGCGTATGAATCACAGCATTGATATCAGTGTGATGTGTGCAGTTCCTTCTTTTCCGAACGAAGTGATCAACCGAGGAGTCTCGGTATCGTTGCGATACCACTGAGCGCCGGCGCCAAACCTTTGGACCGTGGGGGATTTGAACCCCCGACCCCCGCATTGCAAATGCGGTGCTCTACCACTGAGCTAACGGCCCAAGGGTTTGGCGCGGTGCATGGGAAGAGCGATCCTGCTACATCGTCGAAAATCGTAGCGTGCCGTGCATGCGCCGACAAGCCGAGGCGTATACGGAGGAACGAAAAGCCGGCCCACAACGTATGTGGGCCGGCTGATGTCTGTTTCGCGTCTTGACTACACATTGCTCATTGCGAGAGATTGGTTCCGTATACGATTTCGCGGAGCGTTGCGCGATGCTCCCCGATATTTGATGGTGCCGTGTAGAGCTCCAGCGCAGCGACGACGTAGTCGTCATTGGATTCGATCGGATGCTGTTCATCGCTCCGCGGCAGCGAGAGTACCGCATGGAGATCTTCGATACGAAGTTCCGGATCGATCGCGAGCGCGAGCATCGCCCGAAGGTCGTCGTGGTACAGACTGGGGCGATGATGCCGAACCCAACCGACCAGATCAGGGCGTACCGCGGCGAGCTCGGGGATGTGATAGGTTTGGGCGGCAATCGCGCGTTCCATGGCGTCCGGGAGACGGTCGGGCTTCCCCCGTTCCATTATGGAGAATTGCCATCGAAATGCGATGACGCGGGCAAGGACATTGATCGCCTCGGGGCTTCCAAAGAATGCATCGTTTCGCCGTTCGATGCCATGCACGCATTCCATCGCGATGCACGAAGCGTGCGCAATGACCACATAATAACCGCGACGCTGTTGGATGCATCGTCCCGCTCGTGCAACGGATAGTGGCCTGGGATCGTGATACTGGTGGGGGCGCCCGTTGGGGGATGTGTAGGAATGTACGTCGATCATCGCGTCCTCCTCATGGTGCTCGTGCGGAGCACGATGCAATGTGCCTCGTATTGAGCAATTTGTCAATAGCTGTAGAAGGCGCTGGGATGGTGTGCTGCCAGGGTCGGGACCCAAACATAGGGAATGCCGGCCCACAACGCGTGTGGGCCGGCCTGGTGAATATTATGATGGCGACCTGCGAGAAGCTGCTGGCTGCTTCGCCCTACGCCGCGGTCGCGGCGACGATGTCAGTGAGGAGCATGCGGGGGTCACGCGCATCGAGCCAGAGTTCGAACGCCGCAAGAAACGTGCCGTGGTCGTCCATGCGCTCGTGGGGAATGGCGAGGCCGCTCTGGAGTACCTCGACGGATCGCACGCCGCACGCGAGCATGATCGCGATGCGAGTTGCAGTCCATGTATCGATGCCATTCGGCTGGGCGAGTGACGTCAGCCAGGCCTTGAGTTCCGGGTCATGGATATTCCATGCGGCGACCGGACAGCGCGCGAGTGCGAGGTGCGCATTGTGTTCGTGGACATCACCGGTACGGCGGCGTATTTCGTACCAGCGCACGATCGCCTGTGCGATCATGCGGATGTCCTGCGCATCGCCCTCGAAGCGGTCCTCATCGACACCGGTGTGCATGTCGAGGCATTCGATTGGTGTTTGGAGTTGGATTTCCCGCGTGTCGAACACCATGATTTTGCCGCGGTACGTGAGCATGCGGAGCACGAACTCCATCGTCCCGACCAAGGACCACTGCTTCGGTCCGCCGAAGTCGTATGGATCCTCGTTCTTCTTCTTCCGGAGCAGATGTGCGGTGAGCATGCGCGCCCTCCTCTTGTGGTGGGTGGGTTGAGAAAAGAACGAGTTAATGTACCTGTTTTTTATCCATTTGTCAACATCAGCACGGAAAAGTGCTGCAACCGAGCGCCACGCTGTTCGTGTATTCTGCTAGGCTACGAATGATATATGGAGGTCACCCCTGCACTACTCGCTCCAGTTCCGCATCAGCCTGGCGTGTACGTGTTCACGCGCCAGGGGGTGCCATTGTATGTGGGGAAGGCGGCGGATTTGCGAGGTCGACTGGCCGCATATGCGCCAGGAAATTCCTGGAAAACGGACATGCTCCAGGAGGCGGACGGGTTCCGCGTGCACACGACGGACTCCGAGCTCGAAGCATTGCTCCTTGAGGTGAATTGGATCAAGGTGTATCGGCCAAAGTACAACATCGTGGATCGTGATCAGAAGAGCCTTCTCTACATCGGCATCACCGATGAGGAGTATCCGCAGGTGCTCCCGACGCGCATTTTTGCCGCATCAGGTACCTATATTGGTCCATTTGTCTCCGCGTACGTCGTTCGCCAGACGCTGCGTGCCCTGCGGAAAGTGTTTCCGTATCGGTGCGCGAGAATGCCGATCGCGGAGAGCCACAAGCCGCAGGCGAGACCCTGCCTCTATTTTCATATGGGGCTCTGTGCGGGCACCTGTGCAGGGCGCATCACCCCGGAGCAGTATCGTCGGCGAGTGATCACGCCGCTCATTCGGCTCCTCGAGGGCAAGACGACGTCGGCGCGCCGTGCGCTTGATCCGACGCACCGTGCACTGCTCGACGAGGTGCTCGCGCACACACGCGTACTCTCGGTGACGGAGAAGTATGCGAATGACGTGCATGAACTCCAGCGCGTGTTGGGACTGCCGCGACCGCCGCATCGCATCGAGGGATACGACATTTCGAATACGCAGGGCATCGAAGCGGTGGGCTCCATGGTGGTAGCGATTGATGGCGAGCCTGCGCTGTCGGAATATCGAAAATTCAAGATCCGATCGCTCGAGGGGAAGTCGAATGATATTGGCATGCTCACCGAAGTACTCACCCGACGATTGGCGCATAGCGCGACAAAAAAGCAGCAGGGAGAAGATGAGGCGGAGCGTGAGGAGTGGCCGATGCCCGATCTCCTCTTGATTGATGGGGGCAAGGCGCAACGGAACGCAGCGCTGCGGGTGGTACGGCGATCGGGATTGGTGATTCCCGTGGTGTCGCTGGCGAAGCGTGAGGAGGAGATTTATCTTCCGGGAGCTTCGGGGCCGTTGCGGCTCTCTCGGCATGCGCCGGCACTCCATCTCCTCCAACGCATTCGGGACGAGGCGCATCGATTCGCCATCGGGTATCACCGAAAACGCAGAACAAAGCGTATGCTGCAGTGACAGGGGATTGACATTGTCAATGATACTTGACATGAACAGGGTTTTTCGGTACGGTGCGGGTATCGCGAATGGCCATATGCAGCCATATTTGCGAACGACTTTTCACAACAAAACCAGTGACGCTGCGTCGTGGGTGACGTAGCGGATGAGGAGGGATCATGAATCAGCCAGCAGCGGTGCTCAGTGTGCGTCCGGGAATTCTGGAGCGGATGAAGACGGAGATTGTCCCGTTGGATGATCTCATCGCGGCGCAGGACGAGATCAATCGTGCCGCGAGGGAGCACGCGGACCGTTTCCGTGCGGAGCGGGAGGAGGGGTATGCGGCGCTCGACGAGCTTCGGGAAATCCGTAAGCAGTTCGCGGAGGTGCTCGACGGATCAAAGCGGAACGATGCGCGAAAGGCGATCGTTTCCCAGATCGAGCTTCGCAAGCAGAAGATCGCGGAGCGCCTGGGTGAGCGGTCGATGCAGCGTTTCGACGCGTTCGATCGCGTCGCAGCGATCGCCGAGACCGGAGAACACTTCGGTCACCTGCGGCAGCTCCTGGGTCGGGCGCAGGCGGAGGGGTTCTTCGAGGCGATCGACGCCGGGCGTGCTGCCAAGGAGCGGGCGCGTGGCCGCGGCTTCATGATTTTCTCGGCGGGGCGGGACATTCAGGTCTTCCCCAAGGACTTCGAGCATGATCGGCTCGTGCGGACACTCACCTGGAGGGCGCTCGATCTTCGGAAGGTCGCGCTGGAGCGCGCGAAATCGGATCGGCCGCGGCACTATCAGCTCCTCCTGTCCGGAGAAATTCCGCCGGGCAAGGAGGGGGCCGAGAAGCTGCTCGGCGTTCTCAGTGGGGAGAGGCCGCTCAAGAGGGCGCTGTACGTCGGCGCAGTGCTGGTCGACTGCGGGGTCCGTGACCCGAAGTCCCAGAAGATGTTCCAGTACAACGGCCTGGTCGGCCTCGTCTTCTTTCCGCAGGACGGGAAGACGTACATCGGTATCACCGGAGCGATCGGCAGCATCGAGCGCGTGTTGCCGCTGAAGGCCGCGCCGATCAGCATGGCGCCGAACGGCACCACGCCGTGGGCGCGGGCGGTGCTCCGGCACCTGTACATCATCGCGAAGGCGATGACTCTCACGGACGAGGAAGCGAAGGCGGAGAACGTGAAGCTCCGTGCGGCGGGGAAGACGGAGGGTCTCTGGCTGGAGAAGGCCGAGGAACGGCAGTACGCGTGGGATGAGCTCCGCGGCGATTTGTGGCGGCAGCGTCATGCGGAGTGGATCGCCGCTCTCCCGAAGAAAGGCAGTGGGAAGATCGAGCCGCTGCCGCAGGCGACTCCGGAGATCGAACGGAAGTTCACCGCGGCCGACGCGGGGCGACTGGTCGAAGCTGCGTTCAAGGGAAAGTAGTACGAGCCCCGGTCCGACGATGTCGGACCGGGGCATTTCTATTTCCGTTGCCGCCGTGGTGTGCGTTTTTTGTCTGTGGTGCGTGATGCACGGGTAACTAATGGCCCGCGAATTTCTTTGGCTATGGTTTTTGGGGTGATGCCATGGGTGCGATTGTACTCTTCTTGCGCTACCCGCCGACGGTGGGTTTCGCTCATCGCGATGCGCATGGCCTCTGTGGTGCGATCGGCGTAGAGGATGGCGGTGCCGTGGATATGCCGTGCTGCGCGACCGATCGTCTGAATGAGTGCCGTCGCAGAGCGGAGATAGCCTTCTTTATCGGCATCGAGAATGGCGACCAGTGAAACTTCGGGGAGGTCGAGACCCTCGCGGAGGAGGTTGATGCCGACGACCACATCGTATGTTCCGCGGCGGAGATCGTCGAGGATTTCGATGCGATCGAACGTCTCCACGTCCGCATGGATATAAAATGCGTTGACGTCACGATCACGGAGGAATTCGGCGAGATCCTCTGCCATGCGTTTTGTGAGCACGGTGACGAGGGTGCGCTCTCCCTTTCCGACGCGCGTCGTGATTTCCGAAATGAGATTTTGGATTTGTCCTTCCGATGGACGCACCTCGACCACCGGATCGAGGAGGCCCGTGGGACGAATGAGCTGCTCGGCGATGAGGGATTCCGCTCCACGATCATTTTTATCAATCGTACCCGCCGCGTCCGTGTCCGGGGTGAGATCCCTCGTCGCGGCTGCTCCTCGGGATGACGATGAGCGCAAGGAAGCTGCATCTTGCTTTACGCTCATCGTCATCTCATATTCCTCCGGCGTCGCGGAGACGTAAATCGTCTGCGGTGTGCGCGCGGTGAATTCGCGGAATTGGAGTGGTCGGTTGTCCTTACAGGAGGGGAGTCGGAATCCGAATGCAATGAGTGTCTGTTTTCGACTCTGATCGCCTGCATACATGCCGCGGATTTGGGGGATGGTGATGTGGGATTCATCGATGAAGCAGAGCCATCCTGCATGTTCCCCTCCGTACGCGTATTGAAAGAAATCCACGAGCGTAAACGGCGGTTCGCCGGGTTGGCGGCCGTCGAAGTAGCGGGAGTAGTTTTCGATGCCGTGCACATAGCCCGTTTCCTCAAGCATCTGGAGGTCGTACGTGGTGCGCTGTTCGAGGCGTGCGGCTTCGAGAATTTTTCCTGCCGCTCGGAGTTCGGTGAGGCGTGTTTCGAGTTCGGCGCGAATGGTGCCAATGGTGGCTTTTGTTTGTGCCGCAGGTGCCACGTAGTGCGTCGCCGGAAAGATAGCAATTTCCTCGAGCGCCCCAGTGGTTCCGCTGATGTCGCGTGCCGTGATGCGATCAATGACGTTGCCGAAACACTCCACACGGATCCACTCCTTGTCCGATGCTTTGGGAAATATTTCTACCGTATCTCCCTTCACGCGAAATGTGCCGCGCGCGAGGTCGACATCGTTCCGTTGGAACTGGAGATCCACGAGTTTTCGGAGGAGCGTCGCACGATCCATGGGGTCGCCGCGACGGAGGGTGATGCGGACCGCCCCATATTCTTCCGGTGAGCCGAGGCCGTAGATACAGGAGACGGACGCCACGATGATCACATCACGTCGCGAGAGAATGGATTGCGTCGAGGCGTGGCGGAGACGATCAATTTCCTCATTGATCATTGCTTCCTTTTCAATGTACGTGTCGGTCTGCGGCACGTACGCCTCCGGCTGGTAGTAGTCGTAGTAGGAGACAAAGTAGTGGACGGCCGCAGTGGGGAAGAACGCCTTGAATTCGCTATAGAGCTGCGCGGCGAGGGTTTTGTTTGGGGAGATGACGAGGGTGGGTTTTTGGGTGGTTGCAATGACGCCTGCCATGGTGAATGTTTTGCCGCTCCCCGTGACCCCGAGCAACGTGGCATGCGGATACCCCGCGCCCACCCAGTCGGTGAGTTGTTTGATGGCGCGAGGTTGGTCACCGGTTGGCTCGAAATTTGCGGCGAGGGTGAGCGGCATACAGTACCAATAGCATATCGTGTCTGCGGGCGCCGCGCCCCAGTGCTGCGTTGTCATTTCGAGCGCGAGCGAGAAATCGCATGCGATACACCGGTTGCATGAGGGGAGATTGCTTCCCGCGGATTCGTCGAGGTGATGCCGGAGATTGGAATGTCTGAGTTTCCCTTATTCAGGTGTACATGCACTGGACAGAATTCACGTTTTCCGCTATCGTACGAGCAACTGCGAAAAGGAGGGCTGTTTCACATGCGAAGATTGTGGGAGTGCGCCGAGCGCGCGTTGCAGGCGTACACGACGTTCGTGCAGAAGAAGGCGTTGGGCACGCTGATGGTGTTGATGCTCGTGATGGGAGCACATATCCTGGCGATCTGTATCTACGGAGCGCAGGGCTTGGTTCATCCCGCGGTGCTGCTGCACGCGGGCATGGTGTTTGCGGCGATCACCTGTGCGCTGCTGGTAGGATGCGTCGTCCCCTTGATGCTGCGTGACGGCATCGAGGCGTGGCACCGGTATTGGCGGCGCGAGTCCCGCGATGCGCGTCGTGCGCGGCTGGTACGGTGGCGTGGGTGGTTGGCGAGTTCGCGGAGTGCCTTGATTCCCAGTGCTCTTCTCGGTGGAGTGTTCGGGGCGCTGATCGCGTCCCTCTCATGGGAGATGGGGCACGATGCGTTTCGCGGTGTCGCATGCGGACTCCTCGGCGCGCTGCTGGGCGGCACTGCAGGTTACGGTGTGCGACGGTGGCTGGTGCGGGTGCTCGATCGCCGCATCGCGACGCATGATTATGGCACCGAATTTCTCGTCCGGCTCCGGAAACGCGCGAGGAAGCATCCACTGTCACTGGGTGAGGAGTTCCCGCTAGATCCATCCATCATGCACGGGCTGGTGCCGCATCCCCCGGTCATGCCCGATCCCGAGGACCCCACCGGCCATGCGTAGCATCAGAGCACTCGCGGATGACGTCGTGCAGGCGACCAGCGAAAAAGAACGCGCGCAGCGGTACGTGGCATGCGCGAACGCGATTGGTGGGCGGCGGCGCACCGCCATGATCACGGTGGTCGTCGTGGGTATCGCACTCGAGGTGGTCCAGCTCATGATCTTTCGTGCGGCGCCGGAAGCGGTCGCGGTTCCTGAGAATTACGTTTCGCTCTTGCTTCTTGGATTGCTCCTCCTCGGATGGCGCTGGTGGTACCGCGTGACGACGCGCGAGTTCCATCGCGCGAGGGATTGCGTGGAAGGACGTCGTGATGAGATCCGCTCGCTGCGCACGCTCAATCGCGTATTCCGGAGTATGGATCGCGTCAAGGACGCTCCGCCATCGTGACTATGGCTCCTGCCGCCGGCCTTCGGGTCGGCGGCTTTTCCTATCGTGACGATAGGCGACGTCGAGGCGTCGCTTCGTCTGGAAATGTCCTGCGGGATACTCTATACTGCACCTGCGTTACCGATGGGTTCATTGGCAATACGGTTGCCAGGTGGAGGAGATACCATGCCGAAACGTCTCCGGCATCTCTTGTTTTGGAGTGGCTGCGGTGCGGCGGTGCTCTTGGTGTTCCTGCTGCCATTCTGCATGTACGCGTGGGGCCGATTGGGTGGGTTCGTGGATGCGGAGTATCCGGTGGGTTGGTATGGTGTTCGGTTGCATACGATAGTGCGGTGCGAGGGGCCAGAAGGAGCGCGCGCATGTGGTTGGTGGGAACCGAACGAGGTGTTCTGTATTTTTGCGTCAGACCGCATCCGCACCTTTCATGGACTCACTGCCATGCAACGGGAAGATCGGAACAGTGAGGCGCACTATCTTCGCGCCAAGCGTCGTGACGTGTTGCCGGTCCTGCTGCGGTGGGCGACGGCAGATCCTGTGCTTGTGGCCGAGGGACATGCAGAGGACCTTGCACTGGTCGCACGATGTCCCGTCCCTGCAGCGTCGTCCCATCCGCACGCAGGACGGGAGAAGTAGTTCGGTCGTTGGAAACGGTGTCCTGCGCTGGCCCGGTCCGCATCATGCGGACCGGGAATTTGTTGTCTGGGATTTGGACGGATCCTCTGGGGGGTGGCGAGGTGCTTGGATATGGTTTGGAGGTGAGCGGCGAGAACCGCCACATGTTCCTTCACCATTGATCTGCGCGCACGGAAAGAGGTGCGTTGCGAGTGCGAGGATTCCATGACGATGCAGGTGCATTTGTTGGTTCCTGGTGCCATGTATCTCGATGGAGGATCCCCTGCGTCGCGTGCGCTCGTGGGTATTCCGCCATGCGTGAAGCAGTTCTTGCGACAGGGGATGACGCCGCCAACGACCTTCGTGTTGCCGGATACGTATGTGCGGCGCGGCATTCCGCAGGTTGCGCTCGAGTTTTTCTTCTACCATTTCCTTTTCGTCCAGGGAAAGGCTTTCGGGAAGTTGGCTGCGGATGCGCGTCTCGTGGTCGTGGGGACCTCCGCGCAACTCGCACGCGCACGGACGCTCCTGACGCATGCACTAGCGGGACCATCGATCGAAGAGATGGCGGCGTGGACTGACGCGTCGGGACGGCCCGCGATGACCCCGGGAGCAATTGCGATGCTGCGGAGTTACCGTGCATGGTTCGCGCCGAAGCGCGCCATGGTGCATGGGGACGGTGACGCGATGCATCGTTGTGCGTGCAATGAGTCGGCGATGTACGCGCTGGATGATGTGGTGGAGTGGCGCACGTACGATGCGGAGCAACGCGCGCTCCTTGCGGAAGGCGTGATGATCACGCGTCACGGTGACGATCAGTTCACGGTGTGTCAGGACGATGCGCTGTGGCCCATTGATCTCCGTGATGCCACCGATCAGCTGGCCGCACTCATTGCATTGCCGCCCCAAGCGGAGCCGCGCACCGCGGAAATGTTCGGTGTGCACTGCCTGGGCGCTGATGCTGGTTTCGAACCGGAGCATCCCACGACGGGATTCGCGATTGCGCTCCACGGTGCATGGGCGCTCGTGGATACGCCGATCGGCGCTCCGGAGCTCCTCGCGCGGCACGGTATGGATCCCGCGGAGGTCCATGTAATCATGGAAACCCATGGACATGAGGACCACATGGGGAGCGCGCTCGCGTTTTTACTGGAGGGGTGGACGGCAAAGACCGCGATCGCGTACGTCGCATCCGAGCCCGTGTACCGGGTGTGTGTCGCCCGGCTCGCGGCGCTCCTCGACCTCACGGAAGCGGCGGCCGCGGATCTCCTCGCACGGGAATTTCGGGGTGGGGTGCATCGGGTACGGCCGGGCGTGACCTATGAATTCTGTGGTGCGCGGTGGCAGTTCGCCTGGACCGTACACCCGGTGCCGACGCTGGGATTCCGTGTCACGCTCCTCCATCGTGGACGGACCTATGCGCTCGCATATTCGAGCGATACGGCCGGACGTCACGGCCCACTCGGTACCGACGCCATGGCCGCGGCTGGATTCTTCGATCCCCGTGATGATCCCTTTCCATCGCTCGTCCGCGGCGATGAGGCGCTCGTGCTCTGGGAGGCGGGCGGTACGCATGGGGACCCGATTCACGTGGATGTGCGCGAATGGGAATTGCTGTGCACCGCGCATGGCATCGATGCGCCTGTCGCATTCATGCATACACGTTCGCTGCCGCCGGAGTATCACGCCTATGTGCTCGCACGTCCGGGTTGGCACGTGACCCTCATCCCGCTTCCCCCGCGCGCACCCGCCCATCGACTCGCCGCATAACATCCGCCCGCTCCTCACTGAGGAGCGGGCATTTTTGGTGCGCGGGATTGACCATCGGCTCATGTGCTGCTATGGTCCAAGCATTCTGGAAATGGAGGGCTGTTTCTCATGAGGAAGATGATCAAGGACATGGAGCGGTGCATCCGTCACTCCGTCGCAGGTGGGGTTCGGCGTAGCCTCGTGGAGCTTTGGTTGATGGGCGGCATGGTCGGATTCCTGCTGTTGTTGGTCGCGAGTATCTGTCGAGGCATGGATGTTGTGAGCTGGCAGATGCTGGATTATATCGCGATGTTCATGATCGGATACATAGCGCTGATCGCGGTGTGGTTGTTTGTTCTGGTGGTGGCAGCGGACATCGCTGCGCGACGGTGGCACTGGAGCAGGGAAACTCTCGATGCGCGGCGCGCGTGTCTTGTGCAATGGCGGCAACGTGTGGATTCGTACTGGATGCTCCTGGGCCTATCCTTGCTCGGAGGTGTAACTTCTGGGGGAATCCGCCATGCGCTATCTCCGGAGATGCGTCCGCCGACAGGGGTCATTGGCGTCATCACCGGAATATCGTTCGTACTGCTGTGGCGCGCCGCGGTGCGTTTCCTCAATCGGCGCATCGCGCAGCATGATCAGTTTATGGACGATCTCGTCCAGCTCGATGCGGTGCTCGCGCAGCATTCGCCATTCGAATTAGATCCGGTCTGTGGACCATCGCCGCATCGTGCGGATACTGAAGAGCCGAACGGTCATGCGTAGCGCGCGCCAGTATGCGGATTCGGTGCTCGCGACGGCGGATGATGAGGAGCGACAGGAGCGATTCCGTGAGTTCGCAAAAGAAGAATGGAAGTCACGATGAGCGAGGCAAAATTGAACTCCGTATTGGATGAGATGGTCAAGCGGCAGGCGACGTACGTCGAGTCTAAGGATTTCGCCAATCGATTACACCGCGTGGGGTGGATGGCCGCCGCGCCCGCAGCGCTGCTCGTGGTGTGCGCGCTCGCGTTCCAGTTCGTGCTCGCCCCACCAACAGGTCTTGATGGAAGAATGGCACTTTTGTTCGTGTTGGGATGTATGGCGGCGGCGACTATATTGGGTGCGTGCCTTTTTGGGAGCATGCTCCTCGAACGTGCGATTGCGCGATTTGCGTATTAACGCATGCCGCGTCGGGCATCCTGAGTGCATCGTCTTGCCGCCGACCTTCGGGCCGGCGGTAGTTCTGTGGACATCCCCCTGGATCGCGAGCACAAAACGCGATATACTGCGCACAGTTGTTTCTCAACAGAGGAGGGATCTGCATGAGACATTCGGTGCAACGTGTGCGCAGCATCGCGGCGGAGCGCTTGGTTCAGCGCAAGCGCGAGTTCCAGGTGATGATCCTGATAGCGGGGGCGGTCGTCATCGGCAGTGCGGCGTGGGGATACTTTGCGACTCCTATCACGCATGCGCCACTCCTGCTCATGGTCACCTGCTTCGTGGGTGGCGCGATGCTTTTCTCCGCTGCCGCGGCGAATGCGGTGCTGCTGGTCCTGCGTTGTGCGGTGGCCCGATACCGACGCATGCGCCACGTACGCGAGGAACGATTCGCGGTTCTGCGTGCCGCGGTGCAGCACTATTCGTCTGCATCGATCGATGCGATTGCGCACTGGCTCCAGCAGCATCAACGGGCGCAGCGGTGGTTTTGGGTGGCGACCGCAGCCTTGATCGGGGGATTGGCGTCCTTGCTCGCGTTCCTGGCCCTGTTCGGCAACGTGCCGGTGCATCGGATACCCGGGTGGGCAGTCATTGCGGCCATTGCATCGGTCGTGGGGATGGTCGCCGCAGCGGGGGAGGCGTCGATCCGTGCAGGTCAGATACACATCGCACAGCGCGCGTTGCGTGATCTGCGTGCGTTCGGACAATCTTCGGCGCGCCGCCTCACCCTGCAGGATTGAACGAGGTCTGGGGGCCTGTAGCCGCTCGCGTCATGCGCGGGCGGCGTTCTCTTGACTTGGGGAGCAATCGGCAGTATGTTCATGTCAGTTCGTTATCGATGGGAGGAGCATCACGTGGCACAACGCGAAATACAATACTCGGATCCGAATACCATGACCGGCCAGTGGCAGCGTCGGCTGGCGCATGCGACTGCGCGACGGCGCGTCGCGATCGCGCTTGAGGTGGTCGGGTGGCTGGTGATGTTCTCGCTTGCTTGGCTATACCGAGATGAGACCGCACGGACGACGCCGGTGTGGGTGATTCTCGTCATGGCCGCGCTCGCACTGGCAGTGGTGTTCGCGCTCCCCACGATTTCGATCCTGGGTAGCAGGATCAGGAACACTCGAGAGCTGCTCGCGCAGTACGGTGCGCCAGTAACGCGCGAATGAACGGACGCCGTCGACCCTCCGGTCGGCGGCGTTTTCAATTGCGCGCATCCGCGGTACGATAGGGCCTGCATACGCATTTATGTCGAATCGCCAATTTGATCTTGAGCAGGAAATTCTTGCGTTCTGGGGGGAGCGTCGCATCTTCGAGCGCACGCTCGAACGCGATGCCGCCCAGGGAGAGTTCGTCTTTTTCGAAGGTCCACCGACGGCGAATGCGCCGCCGGGGATCCATCATGTAGAGTCACGTACGTATAAGGATGTGATTCCGCGGTACAAGACCATGCGTGGATACCGCGTGCGGCGGAAGGCGGGGTGGGATACGCACGGGCTCCCGGTGGAACTCCAGATCGAGAAGAAGCTCGGACTCAAAACGAAGCGCGATATCGAGCGGTACGGTGTTGCTGCGTTCAATGCGGCATGCCGCGATAGCGTGTGGGAATTCAAGGAGAAGTGGGAGGATCTCACCCGCAAGGTGGG
This sequence comes from Candidatus Uhrbacteria bacterium, assembly GCA_016188355.1. GTDB lineage: Bacteria > Patescibacteriota > Patescibacteriia > JACPHY01 > JACPHY01 > JACPHY01. The sequence goes on along the minus strand of JACPHY010000006.1, from coordinate 1,687 downwards.
GTACTGGGTGGACCTCGATGATCCGTATGTGACGTACCAGATGTCGTACGTCGAGAGTATTTGGTGGTTCCTGGAACAGGCATGGAAGAAAGGACTGCTTGTCCGCGATCACAAGATTGTGCCGTGGTGCCCGCGATGCGAGACGCCGCTCTCGTCGCATGAGGTGGCGCAGGGATACGAGGATGATGTCGAGGATCCGTCGGTGTTCGTGAAATTTGTGCTCGCCCAGGAGAGCGCTACGAAGCTCGGCGTTCCCGAGGGCACTGCATTTCTCGTGTGGACCACGACCCCATGGACGTTGCCGGGGAACGGCGCGTTGGTGGTACATCCGGACGTGGAATATGCGGTCGCGGTGTGTGGTGGGGAGCGATTCGTGATGGCGCGTCCCTTGGTGGAGCGCGTGCTCGGCGATGCGGCGACGGTGGAACGCGTCGTATCGGGGCACGCACTTGTGGGATTGCGATACGTGCCACTCTATGCACGCATTGATACCACGCCGTATCCGAATGCATATCAGGTGCTCGATGCGGCGTTCGTGTCGATGGGTGATGGGACCGGCATCGTCCACATTGCGCCCGCATATGGGGAGGAGGATTTTACATTGAAGCAGCGTGGTATTCCCGTGACCTATTCGGTCGATGAGAAGGGCATCATGGCGGAAGGACTTCCCGGCGCGGGGAAATTTGCAAAACAGGCAGATGAAGACGTACGCGCGGATCTCCGCGCGCGTGGCCTGCTCTTCCGGGATACCACCACTCGACACACGTACCCCTTCTGTTGGCGCTGCAAGACACCGCTCCTCTATTTCGCGCGGGCATCGTGGTACATCCAGATGTCGCGCCTGCGTGAGGAGATTCAACGGAAAAACCAAACGATCCAGTGGCATCCGGACCACCTTCGCGATGGGCGCTTTGGGGAATGGTTGCGCGAGCTCAAGGATTGGGCGATCACCCGCGAACGCTACTGGGGGACGCCGCTTCCCCTGTGGCGGTGTGATGGCTGTGGCCACGATGAGCTCGTGGGATCGTTTGCGACTCTGCTCGCAAAAACGCAGAAGCGCAATCGCTTCCTCCTCATGCGACACGGAGAGGCGGAATCGAATGCGCGAGGGATCAATAACACACAGCTCGCAACGAGCGATCAGTACCCGCTCACGGCATCAGGCATGGTGCGGGTGAATCATGCGGCGGAACAGGTGGCGAAGGAAGGGATTACGAAGATTATCGCTTCCCCGTACGCCCGCATGCGCGAAACGGCGGAACAGGTGGCGCAGTTCACGGGAGCGCCCGTGCAGTACGATGATCGTCTGCGGGAAATTGACCTTCCAGATTTTGATGGGAGGCCGTACGCGGAGTTTGAGCGGCAATTCGCATCGCCACTCGAGAAGTTCACAAAGAAAATCGGTACCAACGAGACCTGGGACGAGCTCGCGCGTCGCATGATGCTCGCCTTGCGCGACATTGATGCGCAGTACGAAGGCGAGACGATCCTCATTTGTACGCATGGCGACCCGCTCTATTTGCTGCAGTGGGCGATGTCCGGTCGTACGCGCGCGGGCATTTCGGCGATGCCATATCCCGGATTCGATGATCCACACGAGTTCCCGTTCGTCGGCGCGCTCGTGAACGATCGCGGTGAACTTGATGGTCACCGCCCCTATATCGATCAGGTGACGTGGCAGTGCGCG
>JACPHY010000009.1 GCA_016188355.1 Candidatus Uhrbacteria bacterium | reverse complement strand
CACCATCACGTCTGGAAGGAACACCTCCCGAGCCTCCTGCGAGAATTCGAGGCACGCTGGAACGCACCGGAATTATTTCAATCTCCGCTCACCTTCCTAGAAACTTCCCTCGTGGCTGTTCCAGCTCGTTGCTAAAAGCCAATGAGGCGGCGCTTGACTGAATGGGTGGATATTGGTATCGTCCCCCTGCGTGACGGATTTTTGATGAGGAGGTTGCCGTGAACGATCATTTGAAAAAGCATAGGGCACAGCGGAGGAGGTGCTTGATCGATGGATGGTGCCGCTCGATCGGTTGGCACAGCACCCCTTGGGGGCACTGCTCACGTGTCGTGACCGGGATGGATTCTTTTACCACCTCCCACGCGACTTCCGGTTTCCGTTGCCCTGCCGAGACCCTATTCGGGGATCCAACTATCGACACCATGTACGTATCCTCATCACCGGGTACATGGGGGCAGTGCTTCCCGCCATCGAGCTCCCGAGCACGCCACATGAGGTGGTCTGTGTGGATCGGAACCAGGCACGCGCACGCCTGGCCATGGCGATTGGGGATCGCTCTGCGATGGTGGCATCCAATGCCGACCTGCTTGACGCGATGACTTCAGAGGTCGACGGATTGCGACTGTTTGCTGCGATGGTGATCTTCGGGAAGCGGCCAGCGCGTTTCCCTGAGGGCGATACACTGGAGTGGAATTGGTTTATGCGGGTTGTTGACCCCTCCATCCCATGGGAGGCGTTCCCTCTGCCCTCCTAAGTCCTGTCCGCCAGCATTATCGCTGGCGGTTTGTCGTTGCATCGAAGTGGAGATCGAGTACGCGAATGACCGTGGGTGTGAGTGGAATGTGCTGTCGGATGCGGAGTGGAGCCGCACTCCAAATGTGCCCAGGTGCGAATTCTCGGGGCGAACCAATATCCCCACGCGATCCCTCCACGAGAGAGAGGTGGCGTGCGCGGTGCCCGTACAGATGATGCGGGTCAATCGAATACCAGGATTTCGCCTGCGCATTGATCGTGGTTGCCTGCGACGTATCCGTTACTTGGCCCAGCGCCGAAAATTCATCGGCGCTGGATGTCGCCCAAATGCGATCCTGAGCAATGGGGCGTGGTGAGACATGGAATCCCAGGAGGAGTCCAGATTGGGGTTGGGCGACGGCACGGATGAGTCGTGGAAGTGCGGTGTGGGGGCGAGCTTCAAGTTCCTCTTCCCATCGTTCACGGAGCTCGAGGGGGGAGTTTATGGAGGAGGTAGAATACGTATTGATTGTTTATGTCATTGGTCGTTGGCGATTCCAGGGAAGTGGCGGATGGGAGGGGATCGGGTGTTGCTCCCACTCGCTCGAGGAGTTGCTGGAAGTGCGCGAAAGATGCCGGTGAGCGCCAGTGGTCCACGAGTAATTGTAGTTGCTCTGCGGGCGTGAGCTGCTCAACCGTAGTTCGATTCACGAACTCCAACTCATCCGCTACGAAGTAGCGGAATTCCTCGAGCTCGGGCGGGATTTCTGGGTGCACGGGATCCGTGCTTCCAGTGCGCGGGGACGCATCTTCGGTAGAAGGTAGCGAGAATCGTTCTGGCATATCGCGTGCGAGCACTCGAACTGAGCGACGGCAATGATATGGTTTCAGCGTACTCCAGGATTGGGCGTGAAAAAATAGAAGCTTGACTCCCTGTGCGTGCTCTGGTATCGTCTCCCTGCTCACCAAGGAGGAGGTGCATGATCGATCTTTCGCAAAAGTACCTCGAGCAAACGAAGCGCCACCGGAATTCGGATGAGGATCCGGAGATTCGATTGCAAGCAGAGCACTACATCATCCGCACGGAACGTGCGCTCGCGCATCGGCGGCCAGATGGGACCATGCCCGACCACTGCGTCACCTGTGGCGCGCCAATTCCATCCGCACGACGTGCAGCATGTCCGGAAACCGTCTGGTGTGTGGATTGCGTGACCGTGTACGACCAATCACGAGGGAAGTCGTGGACGCAGAAGTCCAAGTCCCGGCGGTAGTCCTTGATCGCTGGCTCTTGCCGGTTGAGCGGTTGATGCGGCATCCGTTTGGCGCGCTACTCGACTCGAAAGACGGGTACTTCTATCGACTGCCGAAAGGTTTCCGGTTCCCGCTCGCCTGTCGGGATCCTGTGCAACGGTTCGGACTTCGGTGTCATGCGTACCGGCAGTTCGAGGGTTATGTGAGCCTCGTTCGACCCATTGCCGGGTTGCCCCACACGCCACAGGAGTCGATGCGTGTAGATATTGCGCAGCTCCGTGCGCGTATGGCGCAGGCATGCGCGCCGAATGTGATGGTCGCAGCGCAGAATGCTGCACTCGTGGACGCCATGACCGCGGAGATGGACGGCCTGCGATATCTCGCCGCGCTGCTCATCTCCCGTATCGCGCCTTCGCAATTTCCGCAGCGAAATGAGCTTGCGGAGAATGCGTGGTTCCAGGTGATGTACCCCGACACTGCCTGGCAGGTGCTCGACGCGCCCTCATGAGATGGCACTGCTGATCCGCCAGCACTATCGCTGGCGGTTTTTCGTTCTATGCGCCTTTCCAGGGATCGAAGTGGAGATCGAGCGCCCTGACGATCGCGGGAGTGAGTGGGATGTGGTGTCGAATGCGGAGCGGAGCGGAACTCCAAATGTGGCCGGGCAAGAATTCTCTCGGCGATCCGATATCGCCACGAGATCCCTCAATGAGATAGAGATACCGTGCGCGATGTCCGTAGAGATGGTTCGGATCAAGGGAGTACCAAGATTTTGCGCGCGCATCAATAGGGGCGATATCCGGAGCGTCGGCAACTGTCGTCAATTCGTCGAATACGTCCGAAGCCATTGCCGTCCATACGCGGTCTCCGGCGAGTGGCCGACGTGTCACATGGAATCCTAATACAAGCCCGAGATCCGTACGTGCGACTGCGCGCTGCAAACGCGGCAATGCGTCGTTGGGGTGCTCGTCCATTTCCGTTGTCCATCGTTCGCGGAGTTCCAGGGGGAGCTTGTGGAGGAGGTAGGAAATATATTGATCGCGTCGCTGCTCGTACTCGAGTAAGTTGGCCGCTTCGGTGGTCGGCGTGGAGGCAGTATTGATCTCCGTAAACATCCCCGCGAGCCGTTGAAAATGATCGACCGAAGCCGGTACATTCCAATACTCCTGCAACAGCCGAAGCTGCGTTGCCGGTGCAAGTCGTTCGATCGTGGACCGATCCACGAACTCCAGTTCATCCGCGACGAAATGGTGAAAATCCGCAAGTTCCGGAGGGTTTTTCTGCTGTTCTGTGGTTTCGGTGCTGTTTGGCGGCGTTTCTTCGGAGGGTGGTGAAAATTTTTCAGGCATAGATACTGGTATTCATGATACCGATCGTACTTGTGCCAGCAATCAAAAATCCACCGACTCCTTGAGGACGGTGGATGAATGCGATCATGGCGCGGCGGCGTTTGGGTAACGGTCATGGCGGTATGTTTGCTACGGTGTACATCCGCGTGGAGTGCAAATGACGTGGAGCGTGATTTTGAGATCGCGGGCGGTTTTTTCCACGACCTCCAGGTCTCCGCTCTCGATGAGGAGGAGTCCGCGTTGCAGTTTTTGTTGCTGGAGTGTTGTCGCGAGGAAGGCGAAGCCGTCGGCGATCTGCATGCGCCGCAGTTGTGGTCCATCCATCGGGAATGTGTTCGTGGGCGTCTCCGTCGTGCTCGTTGTGGTGAGCGTCAGATCGCGCGGGGGAGGCACAAGGACCGTGTGCAGAACGAAGAGCTGCACGGCTTCTGGGAAATGCTGGAACGAGGGGAGTTGCATGATGCCGCAGAGCGCGCGCGATGGCACGGGTGCGGCATTGGGCGTATCCACGATAAATCGTCCGTACGGTTCCCGTTGGAGGCAGCGGCGGAGGAGTCCATGGAGCAGGCCGAAGAGCTGCCCGGCGGTTTGCTCGGATGCCAATGCTGCGCGTATCGCGTCCGGTGGTTGTGTGCGATAGCGAAGTTGGGTGAAGATGTGGGGCGCGGTGATTCCCACAATGGGGGTGGCAGTCGTGGGAACGAGCGAGAGGGTGAACGAGTCGAAGGTGCGTGCGCCCACCACATGCGGGAGCCACTGGAAGAGGAGCCAAGATGCGCGGTCGATGAGCGCGCGTTCATTGGTGCCCAAGAGGAGATACTGGGTGTCGAAGCGGATCGTGTCTCGCTCGAGGATGCTGGGTGGAGCGGTAGGGACACCCAATTGTTCTAGTACGGATGCGAGCGGAGTGAAGAGCTTGCGCACGTCGGTCGCAGCTGGCCACGAGAACGACCCGACGAGATCGGTGGCATCTGCGGCCAACGCGAATGCGGTGCGCGCCTCTACGTGATAGGTCGCATCCTGCACGCCCGCGACGAGTGGGAGTACCGTGATGACGCGAGCGTCGTCACCGGTGACGAGGGTCACGATTTGGGTACGTGCGTCCATGGGTGGCGCAGGGCGATATCCGATCGTAATGGCATGTGCGCAGCCGAGATGGAGGAGGAGCGCGAAGCAGAAGAGCGGGAGCACGGCGCGGTTTCGTTGCATGTGAACCCCTCAGGCCATGTCGAATTGGGAAGGTGCAAGACGTGCAGGAAGTATGTCGGAAGGTGATCGGCGTGTCAATGGAAATACCGGCCCAATGGGCCGGTATTGCTAGTTGCGGAACGTTTCGTGGGCGCTCGCGACGATAATGGCATGCTCGACGTCGACGACGCGCGCGCTGAGATCGAGGGCGCGTTGCTCCGGAGGTGCAGTCACCGTGAGGAGGAGTACGTGCGTGGCGCCCACGAATCGACCCACCTCCACCGCGCTTTCCTCATCGAATCCCGCGGGATTCTGCTGGTAGTGCAGTTCGTGAAGGATTTCGAGGAGGCGGACGCGTTCAATGACGGTGCATTGATTGGCGGCGACGATCTGCTGTTCCATGCGGGCCTGTACGGCAACGCAGTACGCATCCGCGACGCGGCAATCCGGCGGGAGTACGGCGAGTCGCGTGGACGCCCGCAGGAGGTCGCGCTGTGCAAGCGATTGGAGCAGCGTGGTGGCCACGTACTCCGGTGCGGCGTGCTGCAGGCCATTGCGATGGACTTCTGCATTGAGCGCGCCGCGGAGATCTTCGGCGATCGCCTCATCCTGTGCATTGCGCGAGCGCATGGCGCGTGTCGTGCGGAGCGCCTCGCAATCCGCAATGAACCGTTCGTATTCCATTTGCGTTCCGGTAAACGCTCCGCAGTAGGGGTCGTACATGCGATGGGTAGCGCAGCCGGCACTGAGGGCCATGGTCGCCAGTGCCAAGGCACCTTTCATGATGTTCCTGCTCCTTCTTTACGGTGCTTTGCGGGACTCACCGCATCTGACAGTCCGCCAGCTGCTGTCCTAGCCGAATGGAGTGCCCGCCCCAGGAAGTACGTCGATAGGGTTGCATGGAGAACGGGAGGGAGCAGCGCCAGAGTATGCTCGGCGTCCGGAGTGCGATGTGTCGAGTGCGGACCTCATCGAACGCCGTGTACGTGAGCGTATGCGCTGCGACCTGTCGCTCCACGCGGATGTACGCGATTGCGCCGCTGGGCATGAGCCCGTTCGGATCGCCCGCCATGCGGAGACAGGCGCCATCTACGCAGATCAATACCGGAGCGGGCAGTGTGTTCACGATCTCGAGACACTGCGCGCCCCACTGTGATGGGCGACACCCGGGAGGCCGTTCGTGGAGCACCGCGATTGGTTCGTGGTTCCCAGCGAGCGTGGTCGCGCATCCGGCGGTGCAGGTTATGTACCAGAGCATGAGCGTTCCATTGCGCATGGCGTATTCCCCCAGAATTGTGAAAGAAGCTGTGAGGAGAGTATGAGAAAAAGGCGGCGGGGTGTCAAGGATGATGTCTGTGGTTGGAAGAGATTTCCACAGTTTCGCGGTGTGAGTACTGCCATTCTACGGATTTTCCCGCCCGCACCGTGTCATAATCCGCTATACTGAAATAGAACCGAATAGCGCCGCATGATTTCATTCGTGCATAAGATCGGGATCGGGAGGATCCGATTGATGCGCCCCACTGCCGTGCGGGCGGTTATTGGCGTTTTCGCGGTGATCGTGTTGGGTGTGGTCGCGGCATCGCCCATTCCGGGATTTGCGACATCGACAGTCACCCAAACCATTGCGGAATGGCTCGGCATTTTCCTTTCCGTGATTGTGCAGTTTTTGGGGAAGCTGCTCTTGCTCGTGATTTACGTGCTCACGCTCGTTGCACAATACAATAGTTTCGTGACGAGCACGGCGGTGACGAATGGGTGGGTGATCGTTCGCGATATTGCGAACATGTTTTTCATTGTTGCGCTGCTGGTCATCGCATTCGGAACGATATTGAGCGTAAAGGAGTACCAGGTACAGACGCTGTTGCCGAAGCTCGTATTCGGTGCGATTTTCATCAATTTCTCCAAGACCATCGCCGGCATTTTTATCGATCTGTCGCAGGTGGCCATGATGACGTTCGTGAATGGATTCGCGGCCGCAGCCGCAGGGAATTTTGCACAGGCATTTCAGCTGCAGCAGATGATCTCCCTCACGTATACCGAAGGTGCGGGTGTGGATATTTTGAAGGTGGTTGGTACCTATTTGCTCGCGGCCGTGCTGCTCGCGATTGCGCTTGCCACTTGCGTGGTCATGACCGTCATTCTCGCGTATCGCATCGTGATGCTCTGGGCGCTCGTCGTGCTATCGCCGCTGCCGTATCTCTTGAATGCGATCCCGCAAGGGAAAAAATACGCGAGTGAATGGTGGTCCGAATTTGGAAAATATCTCACTACGGGTCCGGTGCTCGCATTCTTTTTATGGTTAGCGTTGGTCACGGCGGGTTCTGGACAGACTGGGACAGAAATCAGGAAAGATGCGACGGTCGGCGGTTCTGATGTCGCGAATCAGGAATACAACGATGGTGTAGCGGCATTGGGTTCGAGTGCGGGAACGCCGGACTCCATCATTTCTTTCGTTATCGCCATCTCCATGCTGATCGCCGGTCTCCAAATCGGCGCGAAAACCGGTGCAATGGGATCGAAGATGCTTGGGGGTATTGTGGATAAGACGAAGGAATACGGGACGAAGGCCGCAAAGAAAGCGGCGGTGTACGGGACAGGGTATGCGGCAGCACGAGCAGTCGCTACTCGAGGAGTGCAGAGTGATTGGGCACAGAACAGATTGGGCGCCGTTGCCGCTTCTCGTATTCCGCTTGCGAACAATCTTGCGATGCGGGGATTGGTTGCGGTGGGTGCCGCCAGGAAAAAGCGAGAAGAGGAACAGGCAAATCGTATTGCGCAGTTGAAAGGGAAGCCAAAGGAGCTGGAAATGCTCGGTCGATTAGCCAACCAAGCAGCGGTGGGGGCGAATGCGGTTGCCCTTCGCGATGCCGCACGAAGACGAGCTCCTTCTACTATTAAGGATGCTGCGTTGCGGAAAGCGACTGTCGGAAAATTGAAAGATGATCAACTTTTGGATCTCAGTGCGAATGAACTGTACGAATTACAGACTCGTAGCGATCTTTCGGCTGGCCAAAGAAGAACAATCTTCGAAAAAGGTACTGCTGTCCAACAGCGCGCTGTTGGTGATTTGGGTAATTTCCAGAGCCACCAGAAGTGGTTGAGTGCGCAAGAGGAACGTGAATATCAAACGCAGCTACGATCACGTTCTGTTCATTGGACGCCCACTACAACAGATGCGCAAAAAGACAACGATCGCGCTGAGGCGCGTCGTGATGCGAAGATGGCAACTGCGGGAGCCATGCCTGGAAGTCCCACGATCCCACCATGGCAAAATCCTCCCCCGGGCGGCGGTCCTCCTCCCCCTCCGGGGCCACGTCCAAGATACTCTGCGGGGTACGATGCGCAGCGACAGCAGCAGACGCAACGTCAGGTGCAAGATCATGCAAATCGGGGTTTAGATTTCTTTGCATCGAAAGAATATCAGCAGAATGCATCGAAATATTATTCCCGAGAGCAGTATCACGAGAACGATCGCACATCGAAATCAATCGAACGACATCGTGAGCGTGAGGGTTATGATCCCAATGCGATTAGTGGACTTCAGAAATTACTGCGACAGGCCGAGCAGGGCGGGGGTTCGCGCGAAGCGCGATTGGCCATCGACTTCAACATGCTCGGACTTTCGGGGAACGGGGTGCACCTCACGGGCGGCGATAAGGATCGTGTGGCCCAGCAGATTGGCACCGTGCTCCAGGGACAGGGATACGCGGATGCGGATATTGAGAAGATCAAGAATGCGCTCTCAGGATCGTCGGCACTGAATTTGGTCAACAAGGGGCGCGATACGGGCTCTGCGAAGCATACGGTGATCCATGAATCGATTCATGGTCAATTGGAATCTGTGGATCAGACCCAGTTGCGTTCCGTTTGGGAATCTATCGCTACGCAGGAGCGTGAATCGATCGTGAATGCCATTCGATCGGAATGGAAGAATCCACAGATGTCTGAAGAGGACGCGATGCATGAGTACTTCACGGATGGACTCGCGAATGCAACGCGGTGGGCACGGGAAGGGGGAGTGAAGTTGTCTCCGGAAGCGATCGCACAGCTTAAGGGCTTGGGGGTTCGTCTGTCTCCGAGAAGAGTGGCGGGGACGGGCGGGGCGAGTGCGTAATGGGAATGTGGTATGACGACGGCACCCACCACTATCGATTTTCAAAAATTTCGATTGTTGCCTGTAGAAGTTCAGGCGGCGATTACTGGTCCTCAGGCAATCGAACAGATGGAGGAGATCGAAGAGGATTTTGGGGTATCATTGATGACGCCGTTGGTTCGTTTTGCGTGCGGGGAAATGCGGTGGTCGGATTTTCCTGTGGAGTTGGTATCGCAAGGCATTGAACTGTCACGGGCGCGCGAGATTGCCGATGCGGTATTGCGACGCATGTTGGCAAACGTGATACAGAAGATCGATCCTACGGCGGTGCCTCCGGTTGTGCGATTGGCTGAGGTCATGCGAGAAATTGGTGACGTGATCCCAGTGGAGATGATGAGTGGACGCGTGGAGGAACGCATCCGACATGCGGTGGGACTGTATTTGCGAGAGGTGCGGGATGAGATGGAAACGAATGAGTTTTTGCATCGATCGGTGAAAATTGGAGGGGCCGAGCTTTCCGATGATCATACGGATGCCGTGCTTCGGATTTTGCGGAAGTATCACGGAGCCACATTGGTGCCTGATGATGCGACTCCGCAGCTGCTGGAAACCATTGAACCGCTAAAAGCAGCGGGGGATGAGACATTGCTCACGCGTGCAGAGGTGGAGGAGGTGACGACGGTGCAGGTGGAGGAATCGGCGAGCCGTGCGGCGATTACGGCTGCGGTGGATCGGGTGCTCCAGCGTACCGGCGCGCGTTTTAAGAGCGCCGAGGCGGAGCAGCGGTTCCGGAAGACGGTCGAGGCGGGGATTCGTGGTGTGCGGAGCAATCGGGAGACGCGTGATCTGCTGGTGCGTCCGAAGCCGGAGGGAGGATTGGGGATTCCGTCGCAGTACGTGGATCAGGTAATGAAGATTTTGGAAGAGGAGGCGCGCGCGGTGCGTGGGGTGCATGCGTCAAAGGGGAAGCCGATTCATGAGCCGCCGCCGGGATTGCCGGTCGTTGCAGTTGCGCAGGAGGCCGCTGTTGTTGAACCCGCACCGACTACTCCTATCCCGGAATTGCGGCTCACGAGAAGCGCGCCTTCGCCATCCGTGCCAGAACCCGCACCAGAGCGTGCCATGGTGTCACCTCCAGCGGCGTTGCCAGTGGTTTCGGTGGCACCTGCGCCCTTCACTCCGCCATCTCCTCCATTGCCCATCGGCAATCCCCGGAAGGACGTAGGGGCGACCCTGCGTGGTCGCCCTCCCGCGGAAGTGCAACAGCCGCCCACAGTAGCATCTGCTCCGCCTCCGCCTCCTCCGCCACCGCCCGCACCTCCGATGGCGCCTCCTGGGTCGATGGTGCCCGCGGTCATGCCCGTCCCGGAGCCGCCACCTCCGCCTCCGGTTGCTCCGCCCGTAGCAGCGCCTCCTATCGTTTCGGTACCGCGACCCATTGTTCCTCCTGCTCCGGTGGTTGCGCCTCCCTCCTATCGTCCTCCCATGAGCGGAATGGCCGCGGTCCCCACGGTCACGGCTTCCGGCCGTCCGAAAGTGCAGGAGATTCGTGCGGTCCCGCCGCGACTGGTGGGGCCGATCGAAGAGTTGAGTCGCCTCACGGTGAGCGACTTGCGTAAGATTGCGAAAACGCCCAGTGCGGCGGCGCAAAAAATCATCGAGAAAATCGCGCTCCTTGAAAAAGACGGCAACACGAAACGTGCGGAAGGCATTCGCGCGCTTCGGATGAGCCCGCTCTTCCTCCTCTACGCGGATATTTTGAATGCGGCGCTGACGGCGAAGCATACACTCGCCGAAGAAGCGAACGCGCGCCATGGAGGAGATCCATCCTCATTGACCGTGGAAGAGCTCCAGGAAATCGGCAACATGAATCGCGCACTGCGGGTCTAGGGGAGAACGCGCGCAGTGACTGTGGTAGAATATCCACATGCATCAGTTCATGGTTCCCCAGTTCATCGACGTGGAGGATAAGATCTTCGGGCCGATTACGACTCGGCAGTTTATCATCCTGTTGGCTACGGGGGTGTTGGATTTCGTGCTCTTCAAGTTGCTCTCGTTCTGGATTTTCGCTTTTGTGGGGTTATTGCTGCTCGCATTTGGCGGTATCCTCGCGTTTTATCGGGTGAATGGCATGCCGTTTCATTTTTTTCTCTTGAATCTCATTCAGACGCAGCGGCGACCGAAACTCAAGATTTGGGATAAGACGCTCACGGATAGCGAGCTTCGGGAATTGGGGAAATCGGTCAACGTGAAGACAGCGGCACCGCCAGCCACGAAGGCGCCGCCGAGTGCCACGAAGTTGCAGGAGCTTGCATTGGTGGTCAATACGGGCGGGGTCTTCCGTCCGGATGATATCGGTACTGCACGCTGAGGAATATGGCGAAATCCGCACATCCTGCCACACAGCGGTACCTCGACATCGCGGAAATCCGCGAAGATACGGTGATCATGAACGATGGTACGCTGCGTGCGGTGCTCGCAGTGTCCAGCATCAACTTCGCCCTGAAATCCGAAGAGGAGCAGGAGGCGGTCATTGCGCAGTACGTGCAATTTTTGAATACGCTCGACGTGCCGCTCCAGATCGTCATCCATTCACGTCATCTCGACATTGACCCCTATCTCACCAAATTACGGGATCTCGAGAAATCGCAGCCGAATGAGCTGCTGAAGGTACAAATGGCGGAATATCGTAAATTCGTCGGAGAGCTGGTGAGCCTCGGGGACATCATGACCAAGTCCTTTTACGTGGTGGTCATGTACAGTCCCTTCACGGATCGGCGGAAAAGCTTCTTTGATCGATTGGGGGAGGCATTCTCTCCCGCGAAACGTCTGCGGTTGCAGGGGAAAATGTTCACGGATCGTCGGGAACAACTCTTTCAGCGCGTGAATGCGATAGCGGGGGCATTGCAGTCCATGGGTCTGAAGAGTGTGATTCTCGACACGCAGGCGCTCATGGAGTTGTTCTACCGGTTATACAATCCCATCACCGCAACCAACGAGAAACTCGTGGAGCTCAAGGAGCTGCAGGTAGAATCGTGATCGGTATTTGTGTATGGCGATCGACCCTCGACAACTCGAACGCGCGAACGCGAAACCATCCGAGACGGCATTGCGCACGGAAGAGGAGCGCATTGTCCTCGAAGAAGAGCGCATCTACCGCAGTGGTATCGTCTCCGTACGCGATCTCATTGCCCCTGCTGCATTTCAGGTGACGCCGGATTATCTCCAGCTCGGGGGATTGTTTGTGCGCACGTTGTTCGTGATCGATTACCCGCGATATATCAACGTGGGCTGGTTTGCGCCGATCATCAACATCAATAAGATGGTCGACGTGTCGATGTATTTTTACCCCGTGAAGACGGGCATTATCCTGAAGCAGCTGCGCAAAAAAGTGGGTGCGCTCGAGGCGCAGATTTTGTCGGATCAGGAGAAGGGGGCGCCGCGCGATCCGATTCGGGAAACCGCGCTTCGGGATATTGAGCAGCTTCGCGATGATCTCTCCCAAGGAACGGAAAAGTTTTTTCAGTACGCGCTCTACGTTTCCGTATACGCGAAATCGAAAGAGGAGCTCGATAAGGCATCGGATGAAATTGAGCAGCTCCTCGGGACGAAGCTCGTATATAGTAAGCGGGTGTATTTCCAGGCAGAGCAGGGGTTCAATTCGACGCTGCCGCTCAATAATGACGAGCTCATGGTGTCGTTCAACATGAATTCGTCCCCCTGTGCATCGTCGTTCCCGTTCATTTCCTCCGAGTTGACGTCGAATGATGGCGTCCTCTACGGCATCAATCGGCACAATAACAGCTTAATCCTCTTCGATCGGTTCAGTTTGCAGAACGCGAACATGGTCGTGTTCGCAACTTCCGGTGCGGGGAAGAGCTACGCGGTGAAGTTGGAGGTGTTGCGTGCGCTCATGATGGGCGTGGACGTGATCGTGATCGATCCAGAGATGGAATATAAGCACCTTTCCGACGCGGTGGGGGGGACGTACATTAACGTGTCCCTTTCTTCGGATGCAAAGGTGAATCCGTTTGATCTTCCGCGACCCGTGGGAGGAGGGGGGGAGGAGGTTGCGGCGGAAGATATCATCCGTACTGCCGTGATTACCGTGAAGGGGTTGCTGAAGATCATGATCGGCCCGTTCACAACGCAGGAAGATGCGGTCATTGATCGCGCGCTGCTCGAATGTTACGCAAAGAAGGACATTACTCCCGCGAGCAATCTCTCCGTGCTCACGGAGCGCGACATGCCGATTCTCCAGGACCTGCAGCAGATTCTCGATGGCATGGTCGGGGGATTGCCGCTCGCGGAACGGTTGAAGAAGTTTACGGAAGGAACGTTCTCGGGTCTCCTCAACGCGCCGACGAACGTTCAGATGCGTAACCAGCTCGTCATTTTCTCCGTGCGTGATCTTGAGGATGAATTGAAGCCGATTGCCATCTACTCCATCGTCAACTACATTTGGAACGTCGTTCGGTCCGAACGCAAGCGTCGCGAATTGGTGGTGGATGAAGCATGGTGGCTCATGCAGCATGAAGACTCCGCGAAGTTCATCTTCGCGCTCGTGAAGCGATGCCGTAAGTACTATTTGGGGGTGACCACGATTACGCAGGACGTACAGGATTTCTTGACGTCGCAATACGGGCGGGCGATCGTGACGAACTCCGCGATTCAATTGCTCCTGAAGCAGTCTCCCGCCGCAATCGACACCATCCAGAAAACGTTCATGCTCACGCAGGGCGAGAAATATCTGCTGCTCGAATCGGGTCCCGGAGAGGGGATTTTCTTCGCCGGAGCGAAACATGTCGCCATCAAAATTGTGGCGAGCTACAGCGAGGATCAGCTCATCACCTCCGACCCCCGGCAGCTGCTCGCGATCGAGGAATCGAAGCGCGCGTTCGAAGATTCGCTCACCGAAAAGGAAGCAGCGCAGCCGGTCATGGAACGGGCGTGATCGTTGCTCGATTTTTGATATTTTCGTATGCAGCGACGGATGAAGATGGCGTTGATGGCGATTATTCTGCTTGCGCTCATCGCGCTGGCATTATTGTTCTTCGGGAAGAAATCGGCACCATCGCCGACGCCTCCCGCATCGTCTGCGCAGAATCCTGCAACCGCGGTTGGTGGACTCGCTCGTTCAGGGGATGTGATAACACCGACCGATGCGCCACAGGTCGAGGCTCCGCCCGCTCCTCCGCCGGCGGATGTGGCGATTCGACAAATTGCCATGACCTTTGCGGAGCGCTTCGGGACATATTCGAGTGAAGGGAAATTCGTGAACATTAGCGATCTCTATTCGCTCATGACGGAGCGATACCATCGCCGCATGGAATCGTTTGTGGCGCAGCAACTGGCGCAAGCAGCGGCCGCGGAATTCCGGGCGACTTCCACGATTGCGCTTTCAACGGCAGTGATGCTTGCGGACGATGCGCAGCCGCGTACGGCAACGGCACGGGTCACGACGCAGCGCATGGAGACGCGCGCTACTGCAGCTGCACGGACGAATACGCAGATTTTAGTGGTGCACCTCATGGAGACTCCGGAGGGCTGGCGCGTCGATGATGCGCAATGGGAGTCGTAGGTATGCTCGGTCGCCTTGCCGCGGGCGCAGGGCGAGTGGGTTCGTCCATTGTCTCGTGGTGTGCGGACGTGCTCGCGCCGCGGGTGTGCCTTTCGTGTGGAGTAGAGGGTGCGTGGTGGTGCGTGTCATGCGTGGCACAGCTTCCCGTGAGCGGCAGCTTTGTGTGCGGTCGCTGTGAGCGGCCGTCGCCTGCCGGACGGACCTGCGCGACGTGCGCGCGAGATTTTCCTTTGCAGCACGTGATTTCGATCGCACCCTACGCGGTCGCCAGCGTACAGCAGATGGTGCAGATGGTGAAGTATATGCCTGCGCACGATGTGGCGCAGGCATATGCAATCTTGGTGGCGGAATTTTGTGCACGACCAGCGAACGCGGCATTGCGGGCGGCTGTCGGCCATGATCTGATACTCATTCCGATCCCGCTCCACTGGTCTCGGGAGTTGGAGCGCGGTTTCAATCAGAGTGCGCCGATTGCGGCCGCGCTGGCGGACGCGGGGTGGGGGACGGTGCACGACGAGGTGCTTGTACGTGTGCGTCGTTCGGCGCCGCAGGCGATGCTAACGCGCGCGGCGCGACTCGAAAATATGACGGATGTTTTCACGGTGCAGCGCCCGGACGCAGTACGCGGACGCGCGGTGCTCCTCGTGGATGACGTGTGTACCACCGGCGCAACAATGTCCTCCGCCGCACGCACCCTGCGTCGCGCGGGGGCCGGAACCATTTCCGGATTCGCGATTGCGCGAGGGTAGCTCCTGATATGTCTTGCGACGCCTGCGGCCCTTCTCCGACCAATCATCGGGTGGATTGGTTCGTGAACTACACGACCGATGTATTGGATATTGTGGATCGATTTGGGTATCGCGTGGGTCGGTCCGGTGGCGCGCGAGCGCGCGCGATGGCTGTTGCGGTGCGCCGCGCGCTCCTATGGATGGGGGAACGATTGCGGGTGCTCCACTGGGAATCCACCGATGCGTCAGCGCTGCCTAGTCGCATTCGGCTGGTGGTGGAACGGGTGCAGATCAGGGGATGGCGGGTGGAGCGGCTGCGGTGTCTTGGCCAGCGCATGCACATTTTTCGCGCATCGCGCGAAGCAGCGGCGCATCGGTATTGGGAAGTATTGCCGCGCGGTAATACGCGGATACGGGAGAGTATTATTGACGACAAGGCGCTCGTGAAGCACTGCCTCGCGCAGGCGGGGATCCCGGTGCCGCATTGGCGGGTGGTCCGAACCGTGCGCGATGCACGGCGTGCAGCGCAGGCAATTAGGTATCCGCTCGTCGTGAAGCCGCGGAGCGGTTCCCTGAGTCGGCATACCACCGTCGGCGTGTGCGACGAAGGAGCGCTCGTGACCGCATTTCGGTCCGCGCAGATGCTCGATTGGAAGGTGCTGCTCGAGGAGCAGCTCCCTGGGGCGGTGTATCGGGCAACAATTGTTGCGGGAAGGTGCGCGGCCGTTTGCCGTCGGCTGCCTCCAAGCGTGACGGGAGATGGGAAGCGGACCATCGCGGAGCTGCTGGTGGAACGTAACGCCGATGCACGTCGCGGTGCGCGTGGAGATGTGCGCTCCACGCATCACCAGTTTCATGGGGACGAGACGACGATCGAGATATTGCGGACGCAAGGCAAAATGTGGTCTTCGGTCCCCGCTGCCGGAGAACGTGTGGACCTGCACGAAAAGGTAACGCTCGGATACGGGTGCGATATCGAAGACGTCACGGACGTGGTCCATGCTGAAACTCGGGAACTCTTCGTGCGCATTGCTGAAACGCTGGGCGCAGATTTGGTGGGGATTGACTTCATCATTCCGGAGATTCGGCAATCTTGGCGGGCACAACGTTGTGGCGTCATTGAATGCAACACGCTGCCATCGATCGATATGCATCACGCCCCCACCCACGGAACGCCGCGCGACGTAGCGGGCGCCCTGGTGGATATACTGCTCCGTGATCAGGGGCATGAGCGTCGGCGTGGATGATGCGTCGCAACACCCCCGAGCGTTGTGCTCGGGGGTGTTGTTGTTGCGGTCGATTACGAGGCTGGTCGCAGAGACTCGCGTATCCAAGCGAGGAGCTCCTTGCTGGTGCCCTTGATTTCCAGATACCCGACCGAGGGGAGTTTGTCCGAGTGCAGCTTGCGCACGAGTGCGGCAATGGCGCGATATTTTGGCGCAAGGGTTTCCAGGACGAGCAGCGCCCCGCCATCCTGATGGGTGAGGTGCGCAGCGCGCGCCGGCCAAAAATACCAGGTATCCTCCTGATCCAACGATTTCGCACATGCCGCCAAGCGCTGCGCCAGTACCGCCTTCCCAATTTGCCTTGCTTCACGTTCGGTCTGGCATGAGACGAGTACCCAAATGACTTTTGGCATACACGGTATCGGGGCTATCTAACGCACATGATCGTACAAAAATTCGGTGGGGGCGGGATTCGAACCCGCGAACCTTTTGGGTTACCGGTTTTCAAGACCGGCGCCTTCAACCACTCGGCCACCCCACCACCGCACACCGCGCCGCACGTCGTGGTGCGGCGCGGTGTGGCGTATCGTTTGCAAAAACGGAGAGGGAGGGATTCGAACCCTCGGAACCCTTTCGAGTTCAACATCTTAGCAGGATGCTGCCTTCAGCCACTCGGCCACCTCTCCAGATTTCCCGCACGGCACGCAGCGGATCTCGCGCGACGGTGCGTTTGCGGATGATGATTTTTCTTGCTACGCTGCAAGAAGCGTAACCGGAATCGGCTTGTTTCGTCAACGTGCACGGAGAATATGACGGAAACAACCCCAGCACCCGAAACGCCCCTCCTGACTTGGACGTTTGCGGAGTATGAGCAGTATGACCGCGATCGTCGATGGTATGCAATTGCCATCGTGATCGCCGCCGCGCTCCTCATATACGCATTTACCACGCGAAATTTCATGTTCGCGGTGATTGTGGTGATGCTTGCGGTCGTGTTCTATCTGCGGCACACGCAGGAGCCGCGGCGCATGACCTGCACGATTACCGAATCGGGAGTCGTCCTGGAGGATCGATTGTATCCATTTACGGAGCTGGTCGATTTCTGGGTCGTCGCAATTGAGGGAACGCGCTCGGTGCTCTACGTACATCCCCGAAAGAACCTTCGCCCCCGGATTGGCATCCCCGTGGAGTCGGTGGAGCCCGAGGAATTGCGTCGGGTACTTCGCGCGCATCTGCCGGAACGCGAAGGCGAGGAGGAGCCGACCTCGGACGTATTTGCGAGAATCCTGAAGCTGTAGCTACTTGCGGGGCGGGAAGTTCTTCGCTACGGTACTCGAAGTGCGCGTCGTATGTGTTCGTGTGTTGCCCCCGTAGCTCAACGGATAGAGTGTGGGTTTGCGGAACCCAAGACTGAGGTTCGATTCCTCACGGGGGCACCAGAAATCGCGGGACGAACCTCCCGGTTCGCCCGTGGGCCCACTCCCTTCAATCGGTCGCAACGGACATTCAGTCGCTTGCCTCCGGGTGCATTCGGGGTCGGGCAAAGCCCTTCTTCCCCGAACGCATCCTCGGCTGCGCTCTGGGTCGGATGGGGTCCACGAGGGGCATGGAGCGTAAAACAATCATCCACCACATCGTACCTCCAGCATGGGTGCGATGTGGTGTTGTGTTCCACATGGAGATCGTTGCTGCCGTCATCGTGATCGCGTTATTTCTCGTGTTTGGCGTGTGGGTGCTGAGCACGGTGGTGATTGGTGTTCCGTATCTCGGAACTCCGGGGAAATCCGCGCGAGCAGTATTTTCGTATCTTCGCACGCATTGCTCGATACCGTTCTCGGAAGCGGTGTTCGTGGATCTGGGGAGCGGCTTGGGAAACATGGTATTTGCGGCGGAACGGGAGGGATTTCGACGGGTGATCGGATATGAATGCGTGGCGATGTACGCGTGGATTGCGTGGATTCGCGCGTGGATACGAAGATCGCGCGTCACGGTGCGATGCGCGCGTGCAGAACACGCAGATTTCGCCGCCGTGGACGTGGTGTACTGTTTTTTGAACTCCAGCGGCATTCGCGCGGTGGAGCAGCACCTGTTTTCGCGTACGCGGCCAGGAACGTGGATTGTGATGCTGGGCTGCGGTTCATCCCTGCATACCCCAGCGGACGTGGTGGAGATGGCCCCAGGGATTCGGCTCTACGTGTATCGAATTCCGTGAGCAGATCGGGTATGTTTTGGTATACTGAGTGCTCCCTATCCCTCATGGGAACACCTGCATATGCCGATCACGCGTCGGGCTGCGCGCCTCAATATCCCAAAGCCGGGATTGTGGGGAATTCCGGTACTCTTGCGTACGCGGAATGTGTTTTTTCTTACCCTGCTGTGCACCGCGCTCGCGCTTCCTCTGGTGCCGATCGGGTTCATCGATCAGGACAGCGCATCGACACTTCTCACGGTGAGTACATTCCTTTTTGGCATCATTGCGGGATTTTATATCTACGTGACGAGTTCCGATTACGTGCAGACGAAGAGTTTGATTGCGGTGGAAACGGCAACCTGGCAATCGTTGTATCGATCGGTTGCGGTGTACCACGCTCCCGCCATCCCCGCGTTGCAGAAACAGTTGGATGCATATCTCCGTTGTTCGTTGGATTTTGAGATACTCGACTACGTGCGGGGGAGTCGTCGTGCATTTGACGCGACGGTTGCAGTTATTCGATCGTTGCCATATATCCCGGAGCGCGGGTCTGTGCATCAGGTGATCCTGACTGAGTTGGATGCCATTACCACGGCGCGACAGCAATTGCTGGTGCTGGGAACAAAAACGCTTTCTGCATTTTCCTGGACCGTACTTGGTTCTCTGGCATTGCTGGTCGTGGCGTCGTTGTACGGCAGCCGAACGGGAGAGTGGCTTCCGGATGCCGCCGCAATCCTTGTGACGAGCGCGCTGGTGCTGATTTTACTCATTATCCGTGATTTGGATACATACATTTGGAACGAACGCACCTTCGGTTTTGAGGTGGAAGAGAACCTCTTCCGTTCCATCGGCGAGTTGCCCTACTATCCCGAAGAAGCGGTGCGCTCCGGTCGGGTATCACCTCCAGATTGTCGGTATCGTGTGGGGGTGCTCACGCGTCAGGGGACGAGACGGATTGTCCATCTTCAGGCGAATCGTGGGTTACCGGGGAAGGGGTTGCTGCAGTGTGTTGAGTAGGGTGAGGACGAAGATGTGGAGGTTACTAGCGCGCAGCCCATCGCGGAATTTCATCGGATTGCGAAGGCCCTTGCTCGGCCGCTCGCGCGTTTGGGTATTGCGACCGTGGGTGATCTCTTGCGCTATTTTCCCGTTCGGCATGAGGACCTACAGACCGTCACCACGATTGCCGCGTTGACTGAGGGGCAGCGGTCGGTGATTCGCGGTCGTGTGCTGACGATTGCCAACCGCCGAACGGCGCGTCGGCACCTGATGGTGACCGAGGCCATGATTACGGATGCATCCGGCGCTATTCGGTGTGTCTGGTTCCAGCAGCCGTATCTTGCGCATGCGTTTGCCGTCGGCATGGAGGTGCTGGTTGCTGGGGTGCCAGAGATGGCGAATCACGGGATGCAGATATCGCATCCGCTCATCGAGCGTGACGTGTCGGGCGCGCTGCACGCGGGGCGCATTGTGCCGATCTACCCACTCACCGCGGGTATCTCTCAGAAACAGGTGCGTCTGCTGGTGCATGCGGCGCTTCCCGCGGTGCGTGAATTCGTTGACCCTCTTCCGCGAGAACTTCGCGCGGCGGAAGGGCTACTGGAGTACGCTGCCGCCGTTCGTGCCATGCACTTCCCTCCCCATTGGGAGGTGCTCCGCGATGCGCGTGAGCGTCTCGCCTGTGAGGAGGCGCTCGTGTACTGCCTGCGGGTGCGTGCATCCCGAGAGGAACGCACCCAGGCACGCGCGCCATATATCGCCATCGATCCTGCGGTGACCGCAGCATGCAGGGCGGCGCTGCCGTTTGTATTGACCAATGCGCAGGAGCGAGTATTGGGCGAGGTGTTGCAGGATTGCGCGGGGGGAACGGATGCGATGCATAGTGCTCCTACGGAGGGCGTGCGACCCATGCAACGTCTCGTGAATGGCGATGTGGGATCCGGGAAGACGGTTATTGCCGCAATCGCGATGGCACAGGTGGCGCGTGCGGGTTTGCAGTCCGCGTACCTTGCGCCAACGGAGATTCTCGCGACGCAGCAGGCAGCAACAATGCTGCGTTGGCTGCAGCCGCTCGGTATTCGGGTGGCGCTGTGGACGCGGACGACGCGGTGGATTGATGGTCAATCCGTACCGCCGCGTACGATTGCGCGGGAGCTGGCATCGGGTGATGTGGGGGTGATAGTGGGGACGCATGCGATCCTCGCGGAACGCGTGACGTTTGCGCGACTGGCGCTTGCGGTCATTGATGAGCAGCATCGGTTTGGCGTGGAACAGCGCGCGACGCTGCGGGCAAAAGCGACGGGAGGGATGCCGCATCTCCTCTCGATGACCGCGACGCCCATTCCGCGGACGTTGACGTTGACGTTATTGGGAGACCTCGACGTGTCCCTTCTGGATGAACGGCCGCCGCATCGTGTGCCCGTTCGTACGGTGGTGATTGCTCCTGCAGATCGCGCGCAGATGAGTGTGGAGGTGCGCGCGGAACTGGCATTGGGGCATCAGGTGTACATTGTCTGTCCAAGTATCGCTCAGGGAGAGGAATCGGATACTGCGGCGGTGGTAGAGGCGGTGGATCGGGCGCGCCGCGCATTCCCCGAAGCGACCGTTGATGTGCTGCATGGCAAGATGTCCGCGACCGAAAAGCGTTCGGTCATGCAATCATTTGCCGATTGCGTGGTGCAGGTGTTGGTGGCGACCACGGTGGTGGAGGTGGGGGTGGATCAGCCAAATGCAACGGTGATCATTATTGAAGATGCGGAACGATTTGGGCTCGCGCAGCTCCACCAATTGCGTGGACGCGTTGGTCGTGGGTCCGCGGCAAGCATGTGCTACCTCACGACGCGCCATAGGAATCCCGAAGTGCGTGCGCGTCTTGATCGAATCGCTGCATGTGCGGATGGGTTTACCGTCGCGGAGTTCGATTTGGAGGAACGTGGTCCAGGAGCGGTGGTGGGTACCACGCAGTCCGGTTGGCCTGCATTTCGTTTTGCGGCGATCGGCGCGGCAACGTTTGCGTGTGCGCAGCGTATTGCGCGTGAGCTGCCGCATACGGTGTGCGCGCAGTATCGCGCCGCGCATCTGGAGTGATGGCGTGGCGTGCTGTGTGATGGTCGGACGCCAGCCGTGTCGTTGCTTGACGGCGCGTATCCGCACGGTATCGTGCATGTTGGTGCGGGGCAAAATGGGTTCGTTGGGTTGCGAGATTCTTCACGACGCAGCGCCGCACCTCGTGCAATTGAACTCATGGTGAGGGGGATCGCAACGGCCTGGAGGGGCCTCACATGGTGAACGCACGCAAGGCAGTGAGTTCCTTGGGGAGCGTGCCAAAAGGGATTGGGGGTCGATTCCTGAGTAAGAGTCGACTCTTTGTTTCCCTCGCGAAGCAGAAAGAAGCAACGGAGCGCGAACTTCGAACGCTGGGAGCGCCGATACGGGAGGGCGAGCAATCGTCGCCGCTCAAGGACGACGAACCCGATGGCGACGTGGATCATTCGATCCGCACGCATCGGATGCAGGTGCTCTCTCGGCAGCGCATGGGGATCGATCGCATTCTGGACCGCATGCAGCGGAAGGAGTGGCCGCTGCGGTGTGAGTGCGGTGATCGCATGCTGGACGTTCGGCTGCTGGCGGGGAGCGAGCTCTGTACGGGTTGCGCGGCGAGGCGGGAAATCCCGCGACGGCCGAGTGCGCCCGTTCGTGCTCGCGTGATGCGGTAGCGGACGAGCGGAACGGAGAAGTCCCCTGGGCACGAGGTGCTCAGGGGACTCATTTTGCTTCGGTACGAAAGAGGGAGGTCAGTTCGCGTAGATGATCGCAGGTGGTGAGGTGTGCGCCGGTGATGGGGGATGTGCTCCGGGGAGCGGCAATGCGGGTTCGGCCGATGCGTACCGCTTCTTGGATGCGGCGCTCGATGGATCGAATGGGGCGAATGGAACCATCGAGATGTACGGTACCGATGGCAACCTGGAATGGAAGTACGTGGTTGGTCGCCGCAGAGGCGATGGCACTGACAATGGCGAGGTCTGCTGCGGGGTCGTCTATACGGATTCCGGCGCTGGTTGCCACATGCACGTCGAATGCGCCGAGCGGAATGTTGCCATGCCGGGCGAGCACCGCGAGGAGGACATGGAGTCGGTTGATGTCGACGCCAATGCTTCGGCGTTGTGGCGGACCGGCGTGGGTGCGTACCACGAGTGCTTGGATTTCGACGAGCAGCGTGCGGTTGCCAAATGCGACCGCTGCGGTAGCGGTGCCGACCGCGGCGGAAGACGCGCCCAGAAATGCCGCAGCCGGATCAGGACAGCTCACGAGGCCCTGGGGAGTATGGGTAAACACACCCACGATATCAGTGGGTCCGTATCGGTTTTTCGTCATGCGGAGATAGCGGAGATCATTGTCAGGATCGCCCTCGAGGACTGCCACTTGGTCCACGAGATGCTCGAGTGTTTTTGGTCCCGCAACCGCCCCATCCTTGGTGACATGTCCGACGATGATCGTGGGGACGTTCGTCGTTTTTGTGTGGGCGAGGAACGTGTTGGCTAGTGTACGGATGTGGGTGACGCCGCCGGCATCCGCGGGAAGGTCGGGGTTGCTGAGCGTTTGGATGGAGTCGATGATCGCGAGCGCAGGCTTGAGGGTAGTGATGGCATCCAGTGCTGCCTGCGCGTTGGTGGTAGTCAGGACGCGAATGTGCGACGAGGCGCCGCCGAGGCGCTCGGCACGCATGCGAATTTGGCCCGCGGTTTCCTCGCCGCTCACATAGAGAACGGTGCCGTGCGCGGTATGAGCGTGCGCGACCTGGAGGAGGAGGGTGGATTTTCCGACGCCAGGCTCACCGGCGAGGAGTAGGAGGCTTCCTGCTACGATTCCGCCGCCAATCGCCGCGTCGAATTCGGCAATGCCGGATGGTGTGCCGCGCGCGGGGGTGGGATCAACCGTATCGAGGGCGGGGATGTCCTCCGATCGGAGGTGGGTGCCATGGTTCTGCGCGGCGACCGGTGCGCGCGTTGCGGTTAACGTTCCCCATGCGCCACACGTCGTGCATTGCCCGAGCCACTTGGGGTGCTGGGCATCACACTGCGAGCAGGAGTATATGGTGGCGGCAGCAGATTTAGCCATGGAAGGTTTTGGGTGGGTGTCGGTTTTTCAATTCCACTATTCGCACGAATAAGCGATCAGAGAGTGAAGCATCAATTGAACTGAGCGGAGTCTCATTTGACGATACTTAATTGCTTGCAGCTTGCAGCTTGCAGCTTGCAGCTTGCAGCTTGCAGCTTGCAGCTTGCAGCTTGCAGCTTGCAGCCCGCTATACGCATGGTTGCGACATGCCCGGCTTGGGGTACTCGAAGTGCCACGCTTCGCCGAGCCAGCTACAGAAACCTGCATTTTGCATTGCTTTGATGACGGCGGCTTGGCAGGGGTCGTTTCGGCAGGGTTCGGTGGAGGGGCTTTGTATGGCCCTGCTTCCGGTGACGCATTCCTTCTGGAGTCGACATTGTTTCCCGTCCTTCCATCCCCATGCGTCGACCGCGCGACCGGTGGTGTGGGGGCAGCTCGAGGGGCCGTTTTTGAGCATGCAGACCGGAACGCTGCATGACTTGGGGTCCTTCGGGTCTTTGCATTTCGCGGCAATTTGGCGTTTTTGATCTTCGAGGCTGCGCAATCCAGAGGTGACGCTCAGGATGATTCCCTGCGGAGCAAGTTCTTTCGCGGCTTTCTGGAGTGGCTCCAGGAGTCCGCTATCAATGCGCGCGCCCCGCACGCGGATGTTGTCGCCGGTGATCGGCACGGAGACCCCGGGTTCGGTGCCGATGACGGATTCCGGCTCTTCGGCGTCATCACTGATTTGAATTGGTGTCGCTACCTGTACGCGGAGCGCGGGAAGGCGAACGAGTTCTGGATTGATGATTTGGAGGAGGACGTATGAACTCAGCAGGAGCAGGAGGCCGAGAATGGCGTTCTGAATCCAATGCTGCGCCGTTTTGATTTGCCCGCCGCCGCCAGAGGTTGCCCACAGGAGTCCGGCCGCCATGATGATGACCACAGCGAGGATCGCGCCCACGGGAATGAGCCATCGGTAGAATGCGCCAATGTACTCGGCGAGCCAAGGAAGGCTCACGTAGGTCTCTCGTCCGTCTGGGGTTTCTACTTTTGCCTTCGAAAACGAAAATTCCGGCGGCGTGAAATGGATCTTCGGCTCCACGGGAGTGAATTTGAACTCGGACGGGTATGCGGAGGTGGGGGTGGGGGCGCCGGGAATGGGTTCGCAGGATCCTGGAATCGTCCTCCCTCGTCCTCCGGGGCCTTCCACAAAATCAACGCCCTCGCATCGTTTGCCGCTGGCACAATCGCTGTTGGAGCGACACGATTGCGCGGAAACGGGTTGCGCAGCACACGCGAGCAGGAGCGTGCAGCAAGCAAGGAGTGTCGCTCGTGCGATGGGTGGGGTGTGCATAGTTCGGGCATCAGTACGGTGCGCGCACGGTCCGGAGCGCATCGGTGATATTGGCGGCCGTGATTGCGTGCGGCATTGGCGTGCCGTCGATGAACAGTGTGGGGGTCCCGGTGAGTCGGAGGGCAGCTGCCTCCCGTTTGTTCGCATCGACGCGTTCTGCTGCAGATGCTCCCTTGCGGCATGCTTCGAATGACGCGGGGTTTATTTGATGGGCAGTGCGGAGCGCATCGATCATGCGCGCGTTTGCGGGGCGTGCGGCAAAGAACGCATCATGAAACTCCCAGAATTTTCCCTCTTGTTGCGCGCAACGTGCGGCAATATGGAGTGCTCGAGATCCGGTGATGCGATCGAGAATGGGGAGATCCTTCCATACGATGCGGACGTCGGAAGGATGCGCGGCGTATATCGACTGCAGTGCTTGCGCGGCATCAGCACAGGAGGGACAGGTGAAATCCGAAAAAATGATCACGGTGTGCGGGGCGTTTGCCGAGCCACGGATCGGATCCGTGGGGAGGACGCTGGGACTGCGCGGTGTTGTTGCCGGAGCCGTGGGGGACGGAGATACCGGGGAGACGGGTGCGGGTCGTGTCGGAGGACGCATGGCGTAGAGCGCGGCGCCACCAACGAGGATGCATGTGGCGAGTAGGAATGGAGCGGGGCGCATGGAGCAGCACTACCGGAGCCGAAGTTCGTACAATCGTCCATCGATGCGCGAGGTGTAGAAGAGGCGACTGCCGTCCGGTGCGACGGAGAGCTGCGTGATATTGGTATCCTCCGCCGGTTGGCCGACCGTGGTTTGGATGCCCGTCGTGAGATCGATGCGTTCGATGGTATCCGGCGTACCCGCGGTGACGCTCGGTTCGAGTCCTGCGCCACGGGGGAGTTCTTTCGGTACGGCGCAGTAGAGGGTGGTCTCATCACCAAAGGTGCATTTGTCCGCCCAGGTATTCACATGCAAACGGACGCGATTGGAACCGATGGCGTCTCCCGATCCTCCCACGACCCAGAGTTCTGGTTTGAAATCGTTGGATCGATGCACCGCGCTGTAGAGAATATGATTGCCGGAGGGCGACCAACGCGGTCGAAAATCACTTCCCTCCACGGTGAGTCCGGGGAAGTTCTCCCCATTTCGTCCCACGACGATGATCTGCTGTCGCTCATCGCCAATCTCGTTCCCCGTCCGAGAGAACGCGACGACGCTGTTATTCGGCGACCACGCAACGGTCACCTTGCGCGCATTCTGTCCGAGGGGCTCAATGGGTCGGAAGTTATTCCCATCCGCTCCCGCCTCGAAGAGCCAGCGGTTTTCTCGATCCAGGCCCACGCTCTTTCCGGCGATGCGATCGCCGGTGGGTGCAAAGGAGAAGTCTTCCCAGTGCGTAGGGAGGGTGACCTGGGTATTCGCGCGGAAGTCAAAGAGGACATTTGCGCCGTCGGGGAATTCCAAAATGGCACGGTCATCATTTGGTGACCACGACACCGATCGCACCGCAGGAAACTTTCGGTCGCTCAGCGGAACGGGGCGGCCATCGGGGCCAATGCGATAGAACTGCTGCGAGGAGGGATCGTAGTATTGTGGTCGGCCATCGGTAGCGAGACGCACGAAACGCGTCGGCGTATCACTGAGTGCGGTAGTTTGCGTGCGCCCTCCCTGCGCCGTGACAGGCGGTGTGGTGGGGGATGGGGCGGGAGTGGGTGCGTTGGTCGGTGCGGATGGCGTGAGGAGAGTTCCGGGGGTGGGCGGTCGAATCGATGCGCCGGGCGGGAGTGCGGGCGTATTGATGGGCACCAGATTCGCAGGCGGAGCGGTGGGCTCTTCCGGCGTGGGCGCGCGTCGGAAGAAGACGAAATAGAGGCCGGCTCCCGCGAGGAGCAGGAACGCGACGATGCCAAGCGCGGCGAGGAAACGTTTTCGATCCATACTGCCTTCTATTGTACCTCAAGAGGCCGCCTGTGGAGTGCAATGGGTAGCGTTGTGGGGCGGTACTGCATTATTGGACCGCACAAACGATGCTCGCGGCAGGACCGAGGGGACCGAGGAGGGATCCGATGGATAACGCGACAGGAGTGGGGATCATTGCGCAGAATTCAAGTGGATGGGAAACTGCCCAGATGAGAAAGAAGCTAATCGCGCTCAGGATGAGGAGCACGGTAGCCACGAAGGCATCCAGGACGAGCATGGCGATGATTTCGCCGTACTCGAGCGCGTAATTGGGGCGCCCCGGGGATGTGGCGGTTGCCGTCCATTCTGATCCAAACGGTGCAAACCACTCCACGTGCGTGAAGTAGCGGCCCAGGAAATGGATGTTGATGTAGATGAGGGGCAAGCCAAAGAGTGAGATGAGATTCATCCAGCTGAATCGGAGCGCTTGCGCAGAGAGGATTGCGCCACCCATGCCGATGGCGGCGCGGGCACTTTGTGCCTGCGCGAGTGCTCCAGCGCGGATGCCCCGCGGGAGCGTCGCTTTTCCCGCGTTGGCGAGATTGCGCACTGCGTTTGGTGCGGATGATGTTCCCGTCTCACCACCCGTATCTCGAGCGTCTTCTGCGGCAACAGGCATACGGTGCCGGGGCAAATCGAGTTATGCGTGTGCGGTGGATCGTGCCGGATGACGGGTGGATTTAGGTGCGGCGTGCACCCGCACATCCAGTGTTTGGCCATCGGGTGTGGGTGCGAGCACGAGGTGGTCGCCGCGATGGAATCGTTCTTCCAGAATACCGCTCGCAATGGGGTTTTCTACGTGCGTATGCAGCAGGCGTCGGACGGCACGGGCGCCTTGCGCCGGGTCGAAGGCGCGTTCCGCGATCCAGGCGATGGTTTCGGGTGGGGTGTCCAGGGTCATCTGATGTTCGCGTTGGAGCCGTTCCGCGAATACGTGGAGGTGTTTTTCGGTAATCGTGGCAAGATCTTCTCGGCGCAGGGGGAGGTACACAATCGTCTCATCGATGCGATTGAGCAATTCCGGGCGGAAGCGATTGCGCAGCTCGCGGAGGGCATCCTGACGGATATCGGTGTATTGGCTCGCGAGGGCATCCGATGGAGTGGTGCCGGCATGAAATCCAATGCTTGCCCGCGTGAATGCATCCGAACCGACATTCGAGGTCAGGACGATCACCGCGTTCGTGAATCGGGATTCTCGTCCGGTCGCATCCGTGAGGCGACCATCCTCAAGAATTTGGAGGAGGAGATTCCATACGTCCGGGTGCGCCTTTTCGATTTCATCGAAGAGGACGATGCTTGCGGGCTTTTTGCGGATGGTGTCCGTGAGCTTCGATCCTTCGCGATATCCGACATACCCGGCCGGTGCGCCGACCAATTTAGACACGGTGAACCCTTCCGAGAACTCGGACATGTCCAAGCGGATGAGTGCATCCTCGCGCTGGAAGAGGAGTTGGGCGAGTGCTTTTGCGGTTTCCGTTTTCCCGACGCCGGTGGGGCCTAGCAGGAGGAATGAGGCGAGCGGTCGATTTGGTGCGGCGAGGCCACTCTTTGCGCGCTGGAGTGCATGGGCAATAGCGGTGACTGCATGTGCCTGGCCGACGATGCGATCGCGGAGTTGAACGTCGAGCGTGCGGAAGCGCTCGTGCTCCTCGAGGAGGATATCCTCGACGGGCATTTTGAGGATTTGCGCGACCACGGCGGCAACCTCGGGACCTCGGATATGGCCGGTGGCAGTGGTTTTCCGGTGACGGAGCTTCGCGTGAATGCCGGTCAACTCACGCAGTGCGGTGGCGTGCTCCTCTTGGAACCGTGCGGCATCGGCATATCGTTCCTCAGCAACGGCGGCGCGTTTCTGGTGATCGATTTGCTCCAACGTCGCGGTGAGTGCGTTTGCTTTGCGCAGGAGGGGATCGTTCTTGGTGAGGACGCGCAATCGCGCAGCTGCTTCATCGATGAGATCGATAGCTTTATCGGGGAATTTTCGGTCGGGGAGGTATCGTTCTGCGAATCGCACCGCTGCGGCGATCGCTTCCTCCGTAATGCCAACCCGATGGAATTGCTCGTAGTAGGGTTTGAGTCCCCGGAGGATGGCGGTGGTGGATTCTGCGGATGGTTCCGATACCTGCACGAGCTGAAACCGTCGTTCCAGCGCTGGATCGTTTTCGACGTGTTTTTTGAATTCATCGTACGTGGTCGCTCCAATGCAGCGGATCTCCCCGCGGGCGAGCGCGGGTTTGAGGATATTCGCGGCATCGAGTGATCCGGACGCTGCTCCGGCACCCATGATGGTATGGATTTCGTCGATGAAGAGGATGAGGTTGGTGTCTTGCCGGACCTCATCGAGAATTTGTTTCAGCCGCGATTCGAATTCTCCACGGTAAATGGTCCCGGAGACGACGAGTGCGAGATCGAGTGCGAGAATCCGTTTTCCGGCGAGGATATCCGGCACGTCCCGCTCGAGAATTTTGCGTGCGAGGCCTTCCACGATGGCGGTTTTTCCTACGCCCGGATCGCCAACGAGGATGGGATTGTTCTTGGTCCGTCGACAGAGGATTTGAATCACGCGCTCAATTTCCGCCTCACGGCCAATGACCGGATCAATGCCGGTTGCCACGGTGGGCGCGGTGAGGTCCTTCGCGAAGAAATCTAATGCG
Source organism: Candidatus Uhrbacteria bacterium (assembly GCA_016188355.1). GTDB lineage: Bacteria > Patescibacteriota > Patescibacteriia > JACPHY01 > JACPHY01 > JACPHY01. The sequence continues at coordinate 26,262 of JACPHY010000009.1, read as the reverse complement.
GGTGTTTTGGGTGGGGCGGCCTGCGTTTGTTCGGTGGATACAGCGGATTCTGCGGGAGTGGTGGCTGCCGTGAATTCTGGGAATTTTGAGGTGCTCGTGAGGACATTGGCGAGATGGGGCGCGATGGTATCTGGTTCGATGCGGAGCTCCTGGAGGACGCGGAGGATGGCGGAATCATGGATGGCGAGCAGTCCAGAGAGTACGTGTTCGCTGCCGATGTATCGGTGGCCATGCGTGGCGGCAACGAGTGCTGCTTTTTCGAGACAGCGGCGCGTATTTTCGTCGAGGGGAATATGCGCGGGGGCGCGTCGTCGCGTGGTGCGTCGCGTGGTCGGCGCGTCAACGGGTGCGCGGGTCGCGGCATCCGGGATGTGCAAGGCGGCGCGCAGTGCGTCGGTTTGGACGCGGACTTTTGCAAGAATTTCCGCACCGAGACTCCCACGCTCGAGTGCGAGGGCAAGGAGGAGGTGCGTGGGTTCCACATGTGCCGCGCCTGCGTGGGTGGCGATGGCTTCCGCGCGTTGCAGGATGTGCGTGCTGTGGGCGGTGAATCGCTCAAAGAGTGAAGACATAGAAGGAAAGCCGATGCCATCACATGGTCATCCCGCGAAGGATGCGAATGCGGTCCGCGATGGGTGGGTGGGTAGAAAAGAGACGCATGAACCGTTGTCGCTGCGCGCCGAAGGGATTCGCAATAAAGAGGTGCGCGGTGGCGTTGGTGGCGCGTTGCAGAGGCTGTTGCTGTTGTGCGATTTTTTCGAGCGCACGTGCGAGTCCCTCGGGGTACCGGGTGAGGAGTGCGCCGGAAGCGTCCGCGAGATATTCACGACGACGGGAAATGGCGAGCTTGATGAGTTCTGCCGCGAACGGCGCGAGGAGGGCAAGCACAATGCCGGCAATGGCAAGCACGGGCGGCGTATGTTCGCGGTCCTCGCGACTCCGGTGGAGTGATCCCGAACGGAGGAGCACATCGGAGAGGAGCGCGATGGCGCCCACGAGCACCACGACCACGGTCATGATGCGGATGTCGTAATTTCTGATGTGGGAAAGCTCGTGCGCGAGTACGCCCTCCAGCTCTTCGTTCGCGAGCGTATCGAGTGCGCCGGTCGTGACGGCAATGGAGGCATGTTCCGGATCGCGTCCCGTGGCAAATGCGTTCAGTGCAGGATCGGGAATGATGTAGAGCGCGGGCATGGGCGTCCCGCTCGCGATCGTGAGGTTCTCCACCGTGCGATAGAGGAGCGGATGGTCACGCTTGGTGATGGGTCGTGCTCCGGAGGACCAAAGTGCTACGCGATCACCAAAATAATACGATCCGATGGCCATCGTACTTGCGAGTATGCCGGCAAATGCGACGCCGCTTCCTCCCGCATGGCGCAGCACATCGAACGCATACCCCAAGCCGACCGCGAGGAAAAGGATCGCGGCAATGAGTACTACGGTGCGTCGTTTGTTGGCGGCGATTTGTTCGTACATGTGACTACACGGAAGCGCACGGATCGGAGACGGGTCTAGAATTTCACTTCCGGCACTTCCTTCATGTGCGCTTCGCGGACGTCGTCGATGTCGAAGAATTCGCGGGGGCGGAAGGAGAAGATGCCGCCGATCACGTTACCCGGAAACTGCTGGAGCGCAGTGTTGTATGCACGGACGTTCGTGTTGTAGAAGCGCCACGATGCTTGAATCTTGTCCTCTGCATCTCGAAGTTCATCCTGCAGTTGCATGAAGTTCGTGTTGGCCTTGAGATCGGGGTATGCTTCGGCCACTGCGAAGAGGGACTTCAGGGTATCCGAGAGGAGATTTTCTGCTTGCGCGTGCGCGGTTATGGAACCGGCGTGCATGGCTGCGGAGCGTGCCGCGGTTACCTTCTCGAAGGTCGATGCCTCATGGGTAGCGTATGCCTTCACGGTATTGACGAGGTTGGGAATGAGATTGTATCGGCGCTTCATTTGGACCTCGACATCGGACCATGCTTCTTCGGTGCGATTCCGGAGACTCACGAACCGGTTGTAGGTGAAGACGCACCAGAACAGGAGTACCACGAGAATGATGAACAGAATCAGTGAAATCGACATAGTGCGAGAGGAAATTGCACGTTAAGGGATTGGCGGAACATGATCGCCCCGCTACGGTGAGAATACCATGGAATACGATCGATTCCCAGTTGGTGGGACGCCGGGAGCAGTTCGCGCCGCGGCATATCCGATCATCGCATATCAGCACTCGTATGGAGCACATTCCGACCCATATTTTCAAAGCATACGATATCCGTGGCCTGGTTCCCGGAGAGATTACGCTGGAGTTGGCGTATCGTGTGGGTCGCGTGGTGGCGGCGTCGGGCGGCGCGTATGTGGTGGGACGGGACATGCGCGCATCCAGCCCGGCACTTTCTGACGCGTTGATGCGCGGCATGAATGACGCGGGCGCGGAGGTGATCGATGTGGGACTCGTGAGCACGCCGACATTTTATTTCGCGGTGCGCACGATGGAGTGTGCGGGGGGCGTACAGGTAACGGCATCGCATAATCCGAAAGAATACAATGGCCTCAAGGTGGTGGGTCGTGCGCCCGATGCCGTGCTCAAGGTGGGGCGGGGGAGCGGCATGGAAGCCATTCGTGATGCGGTGTGCGCGGGCGTCGGCGCGCCGACCGCCGTGCGAGGATCCGTACGAACGGTGGCTGATGTGGTGACCGCAGAAGCGCGCGATGCATTGGCCATCCTGCCCGTGGCGCAGCTCCCGCCATTGCGTATCGTGGCGGATGCGGGCAATGGCATGGGTGCGCTCTATCTCGATGCCATTGCGCGAGAGATCGGCATTGATCTCGATCGTCTGTATTTCGCGCTGGATGGCACGTTTCCGAATCATCCCCCGGACCCGCTCCAGGCGGAAACGCTCCGTGATCTGCAGGAGCGGGTCCGTGCCACCGGGGCAGATCTCGGCATCGCGACGGACGGGGATGGGGATCGCTTCTTCCTTCTCGATGAGCACGGTACGGTGATCCCGCCATCCCTGATTACGGCGCTTGTGGCCACCGAACTCCTTCGGGATCACCCCGGAGAGCGCGTCCTGGTGGATGTGCGGTACATTCGCAATGCGCGCGCCGCAATCGAACGTGCGGGGGGAGTTTTTGGGATGAGTCCGGTGGGTCATGCGCTCATCTCGAATCGACTACGACAGGAGCATGGTCTGTTTGCGGGAGAGTCGTCGGGTCACTCGTTCTTCCGTGCGACCGGCTATGCGGAAGAGCCGCTCCTCGTCTTGCTTGCGGTGCTGCGGGTGCTCGCACGCGAGCGGCGGCCGTTTTCCGAAGTGCTCCAGCCATTTCGGGTGGCGCAGGAATCGGGTGAGGTGAATTTTCGATTGCCCGATGCTGCCGCGGTGCAGCGCTGTTTCGCGACGCTCCGCGCACGGTACGCCGATGCGGAGTTTTCTGATTTGGATGGATGTTCGTTCACGTATCCGGAGTGGCGCGCAAACGTGCGCAGCTCGAATACTGAGCCGCTCCTCCGTTTGAATGTGGAGGGATCACATGCGGACGTGGTCGCACAGCAGTGCGCGGCAATCACCGCGTTCATTACCGAGAGTGTTGGCGCCCCGACGGGTGAAGGGCACTAGGTGTTCGCCGGGGTGAGTAGTGCGGGGTGCGACGGGAGAAGTGTTGTGGTACGCTGGCAGTACCTATGCTGATTTCTGTGTTGGCATTTGTTTTGGTATTGAGCGTCCTCGTCTTCGTGCACGAGGCGGGTCATTTTTTTGCGGCGCGTCGTGCGGGTATGCGGGTGGACGAATTCGGATTCGGATTCCCACCGCGCCTCGTGGGTGTGCAGCGGGTCCGGGGGCGTTGGCGGTGGGTGACGGGAAATAAGGAGGTTGATACACGAACATCAACCATCTACTCGTTGAACGCGGTTCCGTTGGGCGGTTTTGTGCGAATTGCGGGTGAGGATGGTGGGAAAACGGATGATCCGCAGAGTTTCGGATCGAAATCGTACGCGCGCCGTGCGTTGGTGTTGGTCGCAGGCGTTGCCATGAACTTGGTATTGAGCGTGGTGCTCTTCACGGTGGTTTTTGTCATCGGCGCGCCACAGGTGCTCGATGGCATTCCCCCAGGGAGTCAGGTGCGTGATCATCGGGTAGTGATTGCGGGCATACTTCCGGGCGGCCCCGCAGCGGCGGCGGGTATGCAAGCCGGAGATGTGGTGACTGCGGTGGATGCGCAGCCGGTAGCGACCGCATCTGCACTACAGGAATATGTCCGTGCGCACGAAGGGGTTCCGCTGGAGCTTCGCATCCTGCGGGGAGCGGAGACCAAAGTCATTTCCGTGGCAGCGGCGTTGCTGCCCGGCATTGGGAAAGTAGGTATTGGGGTGCAACTGACGGAAACGGGCATTGTGCGTTATCCGGTCCACCGTGCGGTGGTGGAGGGCGTACGCATGACAGGATATGTGTTCGGGGAGATCTTCCGATCATTTGCTGGATTGTTCCGTGGGTTAGTGCAGGAGCGTGCGGTGACCGTAGAGGTGACCGGTCCGGTTGGCATCGCCGTGCTCACGGGGCAGGTGGTCCAGATGGGATTCACCCATCTCCTGCAGTTCGCTGGGGTGCTTTCCGCAAATCTTGCGCTCCTCAACGTGATGCCATTCCCGGCGTTGGATGGTGGACGGCTCGCGTTGTTGCTCCTCGAAGCGGTGCGTCGGAAGTCGCTCCGGCAGACAGTGGAGCGCGCGATTCATACGACCGGATTCCTGGTGCTGCTCGCACTCATTATGCTGGTCACCTACCGGGACCTCACGCAGTTTGGTGGCGGCATTTGGTCTGCGATTCGTTCCGCGGTGGGTCTCTAACGTATGGTGCATCATCCGCGCCACATGGCTGAAGGTGGTGTGGCGGTTTTGATCGCGGTGATTATTGCGGGGATCTGGGTATGGAGGAACGAGTCATTGCGGCCGCTCCCGCCATTGACGAGGGATGCGGTGGTGCCGTCCGCGCCAGAACCGGCTCCCGAAGCGCCGCCACTGTTCCTTTCCTGGAAAACGACGCGTGCGGTAGCAACGCTCCAGCTGGATGAGCTGCCCTCGGTTGGCTCTGGGTTGCGTCGCGTCATTCCGTATCGAGATGGATTCATGGTTCTGACGGAGCGCGCGTCATGGATGGAGCGATCGCAGGTGCTCTGGTATGCGGACGACAGCGCTCCGCAGCGGGTGCATCTCATTGCGCAATTGAACCCGCGAGCGGTTTCGGGGTGCGAAGTGCATGATATTGCGATCGTGCGCGATGTGTTGTACTTGGGGTGTCTCGATGTTGGGGTGATGGAGATCGATTTGATTGCACCACGGATATTGGGCAGTTACGGAATCCGTGCGGGTATACCGGATCTTCGGAATTTTCATTTTGCCGTTGATGGGGATGCGCTTTGGGTGGGGACGTACAATGGCGCGGCGCGCATTGATGTGCAATCGCGCACGGTGCGCGCCTACCGCGCAGAGTTGGGAATTCGTGGTGCCCTCCTGAATGTGGAAATGTACGCACGGAATGGGGAGGTGTGGGCATTGGTGCGTGCACATGCGGAGAGTGCGGGGGGAGTGGCGCGGTACGACGCATCGCGTGATCAATGGATTGCGTACGGACCCGATGCGTTTGGGGTGCGTGATCGTTCCCGTATCGACTTCGAGGAATTTATCGTATCGGATCATGGCGTATTCGCGGTCTATCAGGATGGAGGACCGGACAATGTGGTGCTCGCCACCACCTATGAGCGCGATGGGCGATGGATTCCGATCGCGCACGGAAAGTATCGAGATGGATCGCGAGCGCGCATGCTCCAAGAGCAGTTGCCGCCGCGAGCAACGTATGTGGACGCAGAGGAGCAGCGCGACCCACAGGGGATGCCGATGGCAATTCGCGCGTTTCGCGGAGGTGCGTGGGTGACGATCACACCGGATCCCGCATTCCATTCGTATTACGCGGTACTTCCGGGATCGGCAACCGTTCCCGCGTTCGTGATCTCCTCGATCGGGATCGAGGCGGTGGCCGCATCGGATTTTTATCCACGCCTGGTCGCACGGACGGCGCATGCAGACATCCTCCGGAGTGCGGCATGGGATGGCCGTATTGCGCTGGAGCGGTCTGCGGATCGTCGGTACATTGCCGTTGCGGCGCGCGACGTCCAGGCGATGGATGGCGCGGTTACGGGATTTTGGTACGCAATTTTTGATCATGCGCATGGCGGTGTGCTCATGGAGCGGCGGGTGGATGTCCCCATGCGCGACGCGCGTGCTCGTGCGCGGGTGCTGGAACAATGGAATCCGACGGAGCGGTGTCCACGGGATCGATCCGGAGTCACGGTGGGAGCACAAGGATTGGAGGTCGTATTACCCGGAAGCGATGCGCATGACGCGTTCTGCTTCCGTGGCGACCTCGAACGGAAAATGGTGGCACCCTGGATATGAGGAACGATATGCATCATGCACTGCAAAAGCTACACGAGGAGACGCTCCAAAAAATTGTCGAGGTGAATGATCTGGAGGGTGTGGAAGTGCTGGAGCTCGCGGTGCTCGGTCGCAAGCAGGGTGCGCTCACCGCGCTCCTCCGTCAGCTGGGTGCGCTCGCTCCGGAGGAGCGAAAAAGAGCGGGACAGCGCGCGAACGAGGTGAAGCAGGACATCGAGCGCGCACTGGATGAGCGGCGTACCGCATTGCGTGCGCAACGGATGGCGGGATTGGAGGAGGCGGAATGGATGGATGTCACGCTTCCGGGGACTCCGTTCCCGCGCGGAGCGGTGCATCCGGTGAGCGTGGCGATTCAGGAGATTGCGACGATATTCGCCCGCATCGGATTTCTCCGGGCCCGGCATCCGGAGGTGGATTCTGATTACTACGCATTCGAGGCATTGCACATGCCGCCGGGTCATCCCGCTCGTGATGAATGGGAGACATTTTTTGTCGCTTCCGCGGCTGATGGGGATCAGAACGGCAAGCAGCGAGAGCGCATCGTCCTGACGCCGCATACCTCGAATGGGCAGGTACGGGAGATGGAGAAGGGCTATCTTCCCATCCGCATGATCAATATCGGCAAGTGCTACCGACGCCAGATTGATGTGAGCCATGTGCCGGTGTTCCATCAATTTGAGGGGTTGCTGGTGGATCGCCAGGTCACCGTGGCGCATCTCAAGGGAACGCTCGAGTACTTCGTTCGTTCCTACTTTGGTCCAGATCGTACGATTCGATTGCGTCCCTACCATTTTCAATTTACGGAACCGAGTTTCGAGATTGATATCTCGTGCGCCGTTTGCGGAGGGAGTGGGGTGCAGGGGGGTGCGCGCTGTCGATTGTGCAAGTCGGGATGGCTGGAATTGGGAGGGGCTGGCATGGTGCATCCGAAGGTACTGCAGGCGGGTCGCATCGATCCGCGCACGCATGCGGGTTTCGCATTTGGATGGGGCGTGGAGCGCGTGCTCATGATGCGGCACGGCATTTCGGATATCCGTCTCCTCTATTGCAATGATCTGCGCGTGGGAGGTGCTGCCGTATGAGGAACCGAGCCGTCCTTTTTGGGATAGGCATGAGCGTGTTCGTGGTGGGATGGGCGATGCCGTCGATGGGGTATGCGGCGGCTCCTGCGGTCGTGCCCACCTCGTCGTATGTGGAGCGCTTAGACACCGGAGCGGTGGTCCAGTCGACGCGCGCGGACCTCCCGCGCCCCATTGCGTCGTTGACGAAGCTGACGACGGCGATGGTGCTCCTCGATGCCCGCGTGGATCTCGATCGTTCGGTTGCGTACGACCCTGCTCGGCATTACGCGTATCGGAATTGGATGCATTTTGCGCGCGGTGATCGGCTGCAGGGACGGGATCTCTTCCTGGCGTTGTTGGTGGGGTCGCAGAATATTCCCGCGCGCATGTTGGTAGATTTGACGCCGTATACGGAGCGGGAGTTTATTGCAGCGATGAACACGAAGGCGCGGGCCCTGGGATTGCGACACACGAAATTCGTTGATGTACATGGTCTTGATCCGGCGAATGTGTCCACCGCGGCGGAGGTCGCTCGGACATTTGCGGCAGCATTGGAATACCCGGAGATTCGGTCCATGCTCGCACGGAGTCGGGCAACGGTTACGGTCACTGCACGCAATGGCCGAACGTCTCCGCGGCAATTTGCGCACACGAATATCCTGCTCAAGCAGTGGCAGCGATTTGCGACTGAGGCATCGAAGACGGGATATTTGCATGAGGCGGGGGACACGATCGCCATGTTGATTCGTGATCCGAAAACCGGCTCACGTGCAATCGTGGTGACTTTGGGGGAGCCGCGTCGTTCGCCGCGTTTCGCCATCGCGCGTCGACTCGCGGAGCGAGCGATTCGCGCCACGAAAATTGCCGGAACGATCGACCCTAAATGATCCACTCCCCATGCGGCTGTTCCGTTGGTGCCATAGCGAAAAGCAAGTCTTCGTGGGTGGTTTGCGATGACGGGAAGTGATATCAATGGAGACACGATTGCGTTTTTACGTTCACGTATGGATCTTCAGGTTTCCTATCAATGGCTGCGCGAATTTGTGGACGTGACGTTATCTCCGGAGGAGCTGGCGAGCCAGCTTTCGTTGCATAGCGTGAGCGTCGAACGCCTGCATCGCCTGGATGCGAATCTTGATCGTGTAGTGGTCGGCCGGATTGTGGAGCTTGCTGCACATCCGAACGCAGATAAGTTGCAGGTCGCGCAGGTTGCATTGCATGCGGCAACATCGTCGCGTGGGCGAGCAACTCGGACGCGCACCGTACCGGTGGTGTGCGGCGGCACGAATCTCCATGGAGGAATGCTCGTCGCGTATGCGATGCCCGGTGCCCGCGTGCGATGGCATGGGCAGGGGGAACTCGTGGAACTTGCTCCGACCGAAATTCGCGGCGTCCGGAGTGAGGGCATGATTTGCGCGGCCTCCGAAATCGGACTGGGGACCTGGTTCCCTGCGGAGGGAGAGCGGGAAATTTTGGATTGCACGTTCCTGGAATCGGAGTCGCGATCTTCGTCGGACGCGCTCGTGGGTATGCCGATCGCGCGGGCGCTGGGGATGGATGATGTGGTGTTCGATATTGAAATAACGACGAATCGGACCGATTTGCTCGGCATTGAGGGGCTTGCGCGGGAAGTGGCGGTGGTGACGGGGTGTGCACTGCGGAAGTCGGCGATTCGGCCGATTCGCGTGCCGCGTTCGGTGCGTGCCCCTCTCGCGATACGCCTGGAGGATCGTCTCGGGTGTCCACGGTATGGGGCGGTGCGGATCACGGGGGTGACGCATGCTCCTGCTCCCTGGTGGCTACGACGACGCCTCCTCACCGCCGGCGTGCAGCCGATATCGAATATCGTTGACGTGACCAACTATGCCTTGCTCGCGTACGGTCATCCGATGCACGCATTTGATGTAGCGACCCTACGTCGGGACACACGGGCGCAGCGCAGCGGTGCGGCGGAAATCGTGGTGCGGCGCGCACGTGCGGGGGAGCAATTGCACGCACTCGATGCGCGCGTATACGCATTGACGGGAGCAGATCTCGTTATTGCCGATGCAGAGCGTCCGATCGCGCTTGCGGGCATGATCGGAGGAGCGGAAACGGGCGTATCAGCATCCACGCAGGATGTCGTGCTGGAGTGTGCGGTGTTTGATCCGGTGCGTGTCCGTGCAACGGCGCGACGACTCGCATTGCGTACGGATGCGGTGGCACGGTTTGAGAAAGGTATCCCGCAGGCGAGCGTGGATGCAGTCCTGGATCGCGCAGCGTCGCTGCTGCTCGAAGTGGCGGGAGGAGTGCTCGAGGCGCGGACGATCGTGGGTGCGCCGATGCCAAAACCAAGGCCCATCTCGTTCCGACCTACCGATGCGGCGGCTGCTCTGGGGGTTTCCTTGCGAGCCACGGAGACGCGGCGCACCTTGACGGCACTCGGATGTACCGTGCGTGCGCGGGGATCGGCCTGGCAGGTGACGCCGCCATGGTGGCGGGCGGCCGATTGTACTGGCGTGCATGATCTCGTGGAGGAAGTGGCGCGGGTGTATGGGTATCACCGCATTCCCGCCACACTGCCGATCGGCCAGCTGCCGATCGATGTCTTGCCGCCCGCACCCCCACAAACGGAGTTTGATGGAGAGTATCGGGTGAAAACCGTACTTGCGGATATCGGCGCCACCGAGATTGCCACCTACGCGCTCACGAGTGCGTCGGTTATTGCACGTTGTGGATTCGTGCCGGAGCAGTGCGTGCAACTGGAGAACCCGCTTTCTGAAGAATTTTCCCTGCTCCGTCCGTCGCTGATCCCGACGCTGTTGCCGGTGGTGGCCGCCAACGCGCCGGTGCTCGCGAAGGGCGCGGTATTTGAATTGGCAAACGTCTATATCCCCCAAACAGCGAACAGTGCATCGCTGCGGAAGGGACACGCACGTACGAGAGAGCAGCGGCTGCCGCGCGAGGAATTGCGGTTGGCAATTGCCGCATATGATCGATCCACATCGGGAGAGATCGTGCTACAGGTGAAGGGCATGGTGGAGCATTGCGCGGCGCAGTTGGGAGTTCGTGGGATCGAGTTTACGCCGGCGACTTCCTGTAATCTCCCTTCGGGTTTTTGTCTTTGGCATCCGGGGCGAACGATGGACGTGGTGGTTGCAGGGGTGCTCGTGGGGACGCTGGGAGAGTTGCATCCTGCGGTACTCGAAGCGGCAGGAATACCGACGCGGGTTGCTCTTGCGGATCTGGATTGGGCTGCATGCATTGCGACTGGCGGTGCGCCTACTGTTCTGCGTGCGCCGTCGGCTTTTCCTGCGATCAAGCGGGATATCGCGGTAGTAGTGGATCGTCGTACCACATATGCTGATGTGGTACGTGTCATTGCGTCTGCGCATCCGCTGCTTTCAACCTGCGCATATTTTGACTCCTACGCGGGCGAGGGGGTTCCGAGTGGCATGAAGAGTCTCGCCTTCCATTTAACGTTCGCCGCGGATCGTACGCTGACCGCTGAGGAGGTGGATGCGGCGGGGGAGGCTATTGCGGCACAGTTGCAGTCGCAGTTGGGTGCGACCTTGCGGACATAGTGCACAAAAATGGACGTGCGGTATAAAGAAATGCCCGCGCATCCGGATGCGCGGGCGGTGATGGGTTCGAGCAGTCAGCGGGAGGAAGTGAGAAGGCTCCCAGGGTACGCCGCACCATGCCGGGAGGGGGTCGGCGCTAGTGAGCGCGCGGTGGAGCGTGCCTGCGAGGCACGACGTACCCTGGGAGTTCTCAGGCCGGGGAGGGGTCCGGCTTCCGAAAAGATCGAAACTGCGCCAAAAAACGTAAGGTATCCTTAGTATTTCATGGGCAGGGATTTCTGTCAATGCGAGCAGGTCGACGACCTGGGCGATGGAGGATGCGACGCGGCATGCGCATTGCTATGCTAGTGGTGATCTATGGCGCAATCGTTTGTCCATCTCCATGTCCATTCGCACTACTCGCTCCTCGACGGACTTACCCGTCTCGATGAGCTGGTGGCGGCAGCAAAAGCAGATGGTCAGCCGGCGGTCGCATTGACCGATCATGGCGCCATGTATGGTGCGATCGAATTCTATAAGGTAGCCACGAAAGCGGGGGTGAAACCCATTCTCGGTATTGAGGCGTACCTCGCGCCGCGGAGTCGGCACGATCGCGAGCGGCAGCCTGGAGAGCGCGCGTATACGCACATCGTGCTCCTTGCGAAAAACCGTTTGGGATATCAGAACCTGCTCCAATTGACCACGCGAGCGCACCTCGAAGGATTTTACTACAAGCCACGCATTGACTGGGAGCTGCTCGAGCAATTCGGTGAAGGATTGATCGTGCTCTCTGGGTGTTTGAGTGGAGAGATTCCCCACCTGATTCGCGAGGGGCGGCGCGACGAGGCCGACGCGGCGGTCCGTCGGTACCGCGAGCGATTCGGGGAGGATTTTTATTTGGAAATGCAACATCGCAGCGAGGGGTCTGAGCAGGCGAAGGTGAACGCGGCGCTGGTGGAGCTTGGTCGCCGACACGGCGTGCCGCTCGTGGCGACGAACGATGTGCACTACCTGCAGCCTGCAGATGCGGAGGCGCAAGATGTGCTGCTCTGTCTCCAAACAAAAGCGAAGCAATCCGACCGCGATCGCATGACCATGCTGGGAGAGAATTACAGCCTTCGGAGTGCGCACGAAATGGCGCTCCTGTTTTCGGAGCACCCGGATGCGATCGAGCGCACGCTCGAGATTGCTGCGAAATGCGATTGCCAACTCGAACTTGGAAAAATTCTCCTGCCGCGGTTCGCGCTACCTGCGGGTGCAACCAACGAGTCGCACCTTCGGGAGCTCTGTGTGGATGGGTTGACGAAGCGGTATGCGACCGACGCGCTCCGCGGACGCGCCACGGAGCGTCTCGAATATGAGCTCGGCGTAATCGCCCAAATGGGTCTCTCCTCGTACTTCTTGATCGTGCAGGACTTCGTGAATTGGGCGAAGGGGCAGGGGATCGTCGTGGGTCCTGGTCGCGGCAGTGCGGCGGGCTCCATCGTGAGTTACCTCACGAATATCACCAACCTGGACCCGCTTGCGTACGACCTCCTCTTCGAGCGATTCTTGGCGCCCGGGCGTATTCAAATGCCGGATATTGATATCGATTTTGCAGATCATCGTCGCGATGAGGTCATTCGATACGTGCAGTCGAAATATGGTGAGGATTGCGTTGCGCAAATTATCACCTTCGGAACCATGGCAGCGCGCGCTTCGGTGCGCGATGTGGGTCGGGTGCTCGATATTCCGCTGCAGTTCTGTGATCGGCTCGCCAAGTTGATCCCCATGCAGGCATCGCTGGAGGAGGCGTTGCGTGATATCCCCGAGCTGCAGGAATTAGCAGCCGCCGATGAAACGACGCAGCGGCTATTCGCGATTGGACAGCGGCTGGAAGGTGCGTCGCGGCATACCTCGACGCATGCATGCGGCGTGGTGATTGCCGCGGAGCCGCTCGTGCGGAATACGCCGATCCAGCGCGCATCCGCCGATGATGCAACGATTGTGACACAGTATGAAATGCATGCGGTGGAGGCACTCGGTCTCCTCAAAATGGATTTCTTGGGACTCTCGAACCTTTCGATCATGGAACATGCGGTGCACATGATTCGTGCACGGGGAGGGGCGATCAACCTCGAGCAGCTTCCGCTCGACGATGGTCCCACGTACGCGCTGCTCCAGCGGGGAGAAACGACCGGTGTCTTTCAGCTCGAATCCGGAGGCATGAAGCGCTACCTCAAAGAGCTGAAGCCGTCGCAGTTCGAAGACATCATCGCCATGGTGGCGCTCTATCGCCCAGGGCCCATGGAGCTCATTCCGGAGTACATTGATCGGAAATTCGGGAGGAAGCCAGTCGAGTATCTGCTGCCGGCATTGGAGCCCATTTTGCGGAATACGTACGGCATCATGGTCTACCAGGAGCAGCTCATGCAGCTCGCGCGGGTGCTGGGCGGATTCTCCATGTCCGAAGCTGATACGTTACGGAAAGCGGTCGGCAAGAAGATCAAGTCCCTCCTGGATGAGCAGCGAGAGAAGCTGATTGCGGGCATGATTCGGAACGGCATTGGACCAAAGGTTGCGGCGAAAATTTGGGAATGGATTGAACCGTTCGCACGATACGGATTCAATCGTTCCCATGCGGCATGCTACGCGCTCATTGCGTACCAGACGGCGTATCTCAAAGCGCATTTCGCGCCGGAGTTTATGGCGGCGCTGCTCACCGCGGAGCGCGGCAACACGGATCGGCTGACGATTCTCATTCAGGAGTGCCGGGAAATGGGCATGACGGTGCTTGGTCCCGAGGTAAACGAAAGTGCGCAGCTTTTTACGGTGGTGGATCGTGCGGCGATGGGCCCGGCAATTCGTTTCGGGTTGGCTGCGATCAAGAACGTGGGAGAGCATCTCGTGGAAGCAATCGTCCGGGAGCGCGATGCGCACGGGAGATTCCGTGATCTCGAGGATTTCTTGGCGCGGATGGAGGATAAGGACTTTAACAAAAAGTCCCTGGAGAGTCTCATCCAGGCGGGCACGTTGGATGCCTTTGGCGAGCGGGGGCAATTGCTTGCGAACATCGATGCACTGCTCGCGCATCATCGGGCGGTCACGCGCGATCGTGCGGCGGGCCAGGAGAACCTCTTCGGCATGATGGGTGTCGCAAATGCCCTGCGACTCGCGCCTGCGGATGCTGCTCCCCAGCGACTCCGCCTCTCCTGGGAACGCGAGCTCCTGGGATTCTACCTCACCGCACATCCGTTCGCTGCGACGAGTCAGCTCCTAGGTGCAACCGTGGTTCCTATCGCCGAAGTGAAGCGGGGAGGGAGGTCGGATGTGGTCATTGGGGGAGCAATGACTCGCGTGAAACGTATTGTGACGAAAAATGGGGAGGCAATGTTGTTTGCGGAATTGGAGGACGCGACGGGCGCAATTGAGGTGGTGGTGTTCCCGCGGGTGCTCACCGCAACGCCGCAAGTGTGGCTGGCGGAAACGTTGGCGTTGGTGCGGGGAAAATGTTCCGAAAAAGACGGGACGCCGAAAATTCTTGCGGACCATGCGGTGCAGGTGCTGCCGGGACGAGAACGGGATGCGCTGGGTGCGATCGGCGTCCGCCCGGCGCCCGGAGTTCCTGGCGCGAGAGAGCAGCGGCGTCTGCTGATTCAGTTGCCCGCAACGTTTTCTCAAGATCGGCTCCCCGCATTGCGCGATCTCCTGCTGCGGTTTCCTGGATCGATGTCCGTCCGTCTCCGGGTAGCGAATGGTAGTGTGGTGAGCACAGGATGCTCGGTCGCATGTACGGGGGATTTTCGGGATGCGGTAACGGCGTTGGTGGGTGTGGATTGCTGTACCGAGGAGTCGGTCGCCGGAGCACCGGCGCAGGCCACGGGGTGATTCATGGTATACTGACGGTTACGTTGTTGAGGCCGTTGTTCTATGTCGCCACGTGCATCTCCTCCGCGCGTATCTTTCCGACGATTCTATTGGCTCGCAGGAGTATTTTTCGTCATGGTTGGAGTCGCAGCATTGGGCATGGTGCTCACCTCCTTGGCTCGCGTGCGGGTCGTGCTCGTTGTTCGTCCGGAGCCGGTTCGTGTGGACGTGGAAATACCATTGGTTACCGCATCGACCGCAGCGGATGCGGGGGCGATTGTGGGCCGTGTGGTGCGGGTGGATGGGACGGGGTCCATGGAGCTTGCGACGGAATTGGGGGGGACGCCGGTACCGGCTGGTGCCGCAAAGACCCCTGCGCATGCGCAGGGCGTCGTGACGTTGATCAATACGCAATCCACCTCGCAGGCGCTCGTGGCGCGCACGCGGCTTCTTGCGCCGGATGGTGCGTTGTTTCGGCTGACGCGCAGCGTGGTGATCCCCGCGCGCGGACGCGTGGAACGAGTGCCGGTGATCGCGGATCGCGTGGGCACTGGCGGGAACGTTGGGCCGGCGAAGTGGACGATTCCGGGACTCTCCCCATGGTTACAGGAGCGCATTTGGGCAGAATCGGCAGAGCCAATGACCGGTGGAGTGGGCGCGGATACGACCGCGCCAGGAGGTGCGTCCGGGGCGATCGTCACGGAGGAACTTTTGGCAGCTGCACGGCGTCAGGCCATTGCGCATGCGCGTGCCGATGCACGAAAACGATCAGAGGCGAATGCGGGAGATGGGGAGGAGATTATCCTCTTGGATGAGGAATCACGGGCCACATCGAGCGCTGACGTGGGGGCATCGGTTCCCGCGATTCGAGTAGATGCAGTCACCACCGCCGTTGCCTTTGTGGTGCCTCGTGCGCAGCTGCAGGCTCGCGTCCGTGCTGCGCTCGAGCAGCGGGCGAGCGCGTTGCATCGTACATTGGGGGACGTGGATATGCGCGCCATGACGGTGCAGCTCGTTCGTCATGATGCGGCAAGTGCATTGGTTCGTGTGCATGGCGAGGCAGCGGCGCTGCTGGAATCTTCCGCGCAGTCATTTGTTTCCAACCGTATTGCCGGATTTACTGCGGCGGAAGTGCAGACGTACGTACGATCGATTCCTGGAGTATCTGACGTCGAGGTGTCGTTTTGGCCATTCTGGGTGCAGCGCGTCCCATTCCGTTCGGCGAATGTTACGGTGGAAGTGCAGCCCGTAAGCTCGGGCGCTGAATGAACCACAAGGAATACAAGAAATGCGCCCGTCCGGGATTCCCGGGCGGGCGCATGCTATGGCGCAGGAGGGCATGTGGCGATCACTTCTGCGTGGGTGGGGAGAAGCAGCAGGAGGAGCTCGTTTGGTGTGTGCCAGCGCATGGGCGCATGGAAGATGGTGCTCGCGATCGTGTGGCACGGCAATGCCTGGCGACTGCGGATTTCGAGTTGATGCCGCGCGATTGCGTTCAGGAGTGTGGATTCGAAGGTGAGCGCATACGCATCCGTCAGGCCCTCTGCTTGCGGATACCATTGCTGGAACCACGCGAGGAGAGCCGGCGTGGGAGTGATCGTGATCCACGCGCTACAGACGTGGTGCGCACTGCACGGACGCATCGTGATGACGCTGTCCATTTCGCCGTTCGTAGATTCCAGCTGTGTGATGGCATGGATGGCGCGTGGTGCATCTGAGGAGGGAGTAGGGGCCGAGGTGGCGGTTGCCACCGTGAGGAGTAGCGGAATCATCGGCAACTCCGTTGGTTATTTCTGACGCAGGTGGTGTATTCGGGACAGATGACCCGTGCGCGTGCGGAGCAGGTGAGTGGCGGGGGAATTGCTCGGCATGCGATTGCATCGATTTCCGTGATCGTACACTGTTCCGCGATGCGTCCCACGCGGGTGGCGAGCGTGGCGGTAACCGAGCGCGTCATGCGCCGGTGTGCCTCCCATTGGAGCCCCCACGCACTGAGATCCGCCAGCGACGTGCAGGTAGAGCACTGGAGCGTGAGGCGGAGGGTGAAGGAATCCCGAGCAGCGAAGGTGATTTGCGTCCCCACCGCCATGCGATGGGTCGTCGTACAGGCGTATGCGCCGCCGTTGATCAGCAGGAGGAATATGCAGGTGCGCCAGATTCGGGTTGGGGTGGAACGGATACCCATGGGTCGGCTCCTGGAGGGTGGAGTGTGGAATGAGCGTGGTCACATGGTAGGGCATGGATGCAAGGTGCGCAATGGGTTGGCGGTGTGCAGGTAGACCTAGTTGCGTGTCAATGGAGCAATGGGTACGCTGAATGTCTATGCCGAATGCCTCCGTAGAGACGATCCGCCACTCGACCGCCCATCTCCTCGCCGCCGCGGCGATACAGCTTTGGCCAAAAACGCGACTGGGGGTGGGACCGGTGGTAGAGCACGGATTTTACTACGACATGGATGTGCGTGACGCGGAGGGGCAACCGGTGCGACTCGCTCCGGAGGATCTCGCGCAGCTCGAGGGGACGATGCGATCCCTCATCGCACGTGGCGACGCATTTCGTCGGGTGGAGATGTCAATGGAGGAAGCGATTACTTTTTTTCAAGAACGAGGGCAAGATTTCAAGGTGGAGCTGCTCACCGATCTCCGCACCAAGGGAACGACGGCCGTGCGTCCCGAGGAGCAGCGCGAACTGAGTGAGGTACCCGATGTGGTCTCCGTCTATTGGACGGGGGATCAGTTCGTGGACCTCTGTCGCGGTCCGCACGTGGATACGGTGCGCGATCTCGGTGCATTTGCGTTGACATCCATCGCGGGAGCGTACTGGCGTGGGAAGGATACGAATCCGCAGCTCCAGCGGATCTACGGGCTCGCGTTTGCGACTCCAGAGGAACTCGCCGCGCACCAGCAGATGCTCGCGGAGGCGGAGAAGCGCGATCACAAGAAACTCGGCCCGCAGCTCGATTTGTTCGTGTTTTCCGAACTCGTGGGTAGTGGTCTGCCGCTCTGGACGCCGAAGGGGGCAATGATCCGTACGCTGCTCGAATCGTTCGTGTGGGAGCTTCGGAAGGCGCGTGGGTATCAGCGGGTTGAAATTCCCCACATCACGAAGAAGGATCTCTATGAGCGCTCCGGTCACTGGGCGAAGTACAAGGATGATCTGTTCAAGATTACGACGCGTGAGCAGCACGAGTTCGCGATGAAGCCGATGAATTGTCCGCATCATACGCAAATATACGCACGGAAACTCTGGAGCTACCGGGAGCTCCCGCAGCGGTACGAGAACACGACCATGGTGTATCGCGACGAGCAATCCGGCGAACTTGCGGGACTCTCTCGCGTACTCAGTATCACGCAGGATGACGCGCACATTTTTTGTCGCATTGCGCAGGTGAAGGAAGAAATTCAGAAAATTTGGGAAATCGTGCACACATTCTACGGTGCATTCGGCATGCCGCTGCGTCTTCGGCTCTCCCTACGCGACCCCCAGCATCCGGAGAAGTACCTTGGAAACCAGGGGTACTGGGATCAAGCGGAAACCATGCTGCGGGAGGTGGCGAATGAAAACGCCGCTGTCTATGTGGAGGGTTTGGGAGAGGCCGCATTTTACGCGCCGAAGCTCGATTTCATTGCAAAGGATTCCATTGGTCGGGAGTGGCAGGTGGCGACCATCCAGATCGACATGAACATGCCGGAGCGGTTTGATCTCACGTGCGTGAACGAATCGGGTGAGCGTGAG
This sequence comes from Candidatus Uhrbacteria bacterium, assembly GCA_016188355.1. Taxonomy (GTDB): domain Bacteria; phylum Patescibacteriota; class Patescibacteriia; order JACPHY01; family JACPHY01; genus JACPHY01. The sequence continues at coordinate 7,628 of JACPHY010000009.1, read as the reverse complement.
CGCATCGTCATGATCCATGCGGCGATCATGGGATCTATCGAGCGGTTCCTCTCGGTGCTCATTGAGCATTATGCGGGTGCGTTTCCGGTGTGGTTGTCGCCCGTACAGGTCGCGGTGCTTCCGGTGGGGGAGCGACACGTCGAATCTGCGCGTGCGCTCGTTCAGGAGCTGAGCGATGCGGGTCTTCGCGTGGAATTCGTCGACGCGACAGAAACGGTGGGGAAGCGCATTCGACAGCAACAGCACATGAAAGTGCCGTATACGATCGTGTGGGGTGATCGAGAGATGGCGAGTGCGGAGTTGCCGATTCGTCTGCGCGGCCAGGAGGAGTTGCTCACGATGGCTCGCGCGGCGTTCGTGGAACGGATCCAGAAGGAAATTCGAGATCGATCAATCTGACCGCATGTATGCGGAGCACGCGAGGGACGCGGCGAGCGGTACAATCGCGAAAATCCCGCTTTGCGCCCCGGGGCGGCACGGCGGCGGGTCAGCAGCAGCGCATGCGTGCACAGCGCGGGTATGCGGGGACCGCGCGTCGGATAGCGCGGCGAGGCCGTCCGTCATGAGGATCGGGTGACGAATGGCACCCCCCGACATCTTGTCGGGGGGTGCATGCGGTCATCCACAGGATGCGCGCGAGTGCTCGGAGCCGTTGGCGTACGTTCCGGTATCCCGGAGCGCGCTTCCGAGGCTGATGGGGTGGTCGGAGCGGATGTACTCGAATGTTGCTTGCGGGAATCGTGCGGTCAGCACGCGCTCCCATACCGCACCAATGCAGCGTCGTTCCGGCGGCGCAACCAGCGTGAATGTGGGTTGCGGTGCTCCCCGATGCGCATTGAGCGCAATGCCGGTACCATGCTCGTTGCGGAAGAGGAGCGCAGCGATCGCCTTGCCGGCGCGTAGGTCGTTTGCGAACATGTGTTGAGCAGCTGCGGTCGGTCGATAGGGGGGCGAGAACACCTCGACGGACATCTGCGCAACGCCTCGCGCGAGTTCGACCCAATCTTCGGCGGACATCTCCTGCATCAGCGTAATCCTCCTGTGCCCGGTTGGAGAATGAACGAGTGTTGAGCACGGGGCTGCCGTGTCTCGTTGTTACCGTAAAACACATGCGCCATGATCGCAAGACCAGCGTGGTGGTAGTCGTCGGGCCAACCGGATCCGGAAAAACGGATCTCGGGATATTACTCGCGCAGCGGTTCCACGGCGCCGTGATTGCCGCGGATAGCCGCACCGTCTATCGGGGCATGGATATCGGAACGGCAAAAGCGATCGCGCATGAAGAAAAAAATGCTTCCTTGCATGCGCGATCGTCCCGAGGAGCGGCCAGCGACGAGGGACCCCCTACGGACGTGCAATCGCCACAATGTCCCACCGCGCATGCGCGATCGTCCCGAGGAGCGGCCAGCGACGAGAGACCCCCCACCGCGGTGCGTTCGTCGAAACGCTCCACCACAGATACTCCCATCCTCGTGCGCGGCATTCCGCATTATTGCATCGATATTCGGAATCCTGATCAACCGTACTCGGCGGCAGCATTTGTGCACGATGCAGCGCGCTGCATTCGTCGGATTGCACGGCAGGGACGATTGCCGATTGTGGTGGGTGGTACTGGCCTGTACGTGGAGGCGTTGGTCGGAGGACTGGATCTTCCAGACGTGCCTCCGAATGCGGCGCTGCGTGCTGCACTCGCGGCACAATCGGTGGAAGCGTTGAGCGCCCAATACGCAGCCCTCGATCCCGTCGGATGGTCGCACATTGATCAGGCGAACCCGCGGCGCCTCATTCGGGCAATCGAAGTTTCCCGAGCAACGGGTCGTCCGTATGCGGAGCTGCGGAAGCGGCGGTCGATGCCGTTCTCCTTTCTGCAGATTGGAGTGGATCGTTCATTGCCTGTACTCCAGCGCCGCATTGTATCCCGCGCACATGCGATGCTCCGGCAGGGTCTCATTGCGGAAACGGAGGCATTGGCGCATCAGTACGGCATGATCGAGCCATTACGGGGAATGGGGTATCGTGAGGTGATTGCCTGGCTGCAGCAGGATGCGGCACTCCGAGCTCCGCGTCGGGAGCTTGGGCAGTGCATTGCGCGCGCGACCTATCGATACGCGCGGAAGCAGCTCGCGTGGTTTCGACGAGACCCAACCGTGCGTTGGGTGCATTCGTCTCCACAAGCGGTTCGGATGGTTCGGCTGTTTCTTGCGGATCGGGGTTGACGAAGATCCCCGTCCCGACGGTGTGTCGGGACGGGGCGTGACGCGGGGGATGCCGCGTTAGAGGGTCATCTGGTCCGGAGCCCGCTGGTCCGGATTCCGCTCCCGGGGCGTTCCTGCTCGGGATGGCGGTCGAACGGGCAGGATGGTCGCCGTGAATCCATCGATTGATGGCATGGCGCGTGATGGACAATGAATCGTGCCGCCGCTTGCCCGGAATTGTCGCTCGATCTCATCCGCGACCCACACGCCGATCACGGGATTTTCCAATCGGTCGATCGCCGCCGAGAACTTCGATGCCCGGCGTTGCTGCTCCCGCACAAAGCAGGTTTCGTCATGCACGTGCAGCGTCCCGGTGCACTGAGGGCACGGTCCATTCGGTCGTGCGTGCTGCATTTCCCCTCCTCAACCCGCGGGAGTACTTTCCTACGGGAAGTATGCACTATAGCAATTGAGCAGAAATATGTCAATTCGAGGTGTCACGCCGGATGTTGTGTGATTTTTTTCAATACACAAAGAGAAAAATAAAATCCTACGATGCCGACGATATACAACACCCGCGTAGTGCTTCGCGGGTGTTGTGGTGTGGATTGGACGTCAGATGGACCGGAGGCGCTCTTCGAGGAGTGTGCGTACCACGCCGGGGTTCGCTGTTCCCTTCGTTGCCTTCATCACCTGTCCGACTAAGAACTGGACCGCGTTGCTTTTTCCGGATCGGTAATCGGCAACGGGTCCGGGGTGTGCGGTGATGGCTGCCTCGACTGCGGTGGTGAGTGTGTCGGTATCCGATACCTGCTCCACGTGCATTTCTTCCAGGAGTTGGCTCGGATCCGCTCCGGTGACCACCATTTGCTCGAGGAGTTGTTGTGCGATGGTGGAGTTAATGCGATGCGTGAGGAAGAGCGTCAGGAGTTCCGCAACATTTTCGGCAGTTGCTTTGGACTCTCCAAAGGAGGTTCCGCGATCGTTACCGATGCCAAGCAGCTTGGAGGCAATCCAACCTCCAGCGGTGCGTCCTGCTTTCGCGAGGAGATCATCGGACGCATCTGGCGTGGACCGTATCCATGCATGGAGCTCGGAGATGACCTGTTCGGTGAAATCGGCGAGCGCGGGATCGTTCGTGATGGTCCCGACATCCGTGGCGCTCACGCCCAGCTCCTCCACAAAGCGATGCCGCTTCGCTGCGGGAAGTTCGGGGAGCGTACGTCGAACGACTTCGGGGTCAATGGGTTGGAGCGGACCGAAGTGGAGCGGGGGAAGATCGGGTTCGGGAAAATACCGGTAGTCGCCCTCTCCTTCCTTCTCCCGTTGATCTACCGTCGCCTGCTTGCCGTCATCCCATCCGCGCGTGGTGGACGTACTGGGCGGAGTGTTGGTTTGCCAGAGCTTGGTTTGCCGGCGAATTTCGAATTCGAGCGCCCGTTCCACCGCCTTGGTGGAGTTCACGTTTTTGATTTCTGTTTTTGGCCAGAACGCGGTGCTGCCGGCAGGACGGAGGGAGATGTTCGCGTCGCAGCGCATGTGGCCCTTCTCCATGTCGGCGTCGGAAACCCCGAGATATCGGCAGATCGTCTGGAGTTCCTGGAGAAAGCGTCGCGCATCCGTAGGGGCACGAAAATCCGGCTGCGTCACGATTTCCATGAGCGGCGTTCCTGCGCGATTGTAGTCCACGAAACTCCATTGCTCGTCCGGGGAATGGAGGAGTTTTGCGGCATCCTCTTCCAGGTGGAGTCGCGTAATTCCGATGCGCGTTCGATGATCAGATTCCTTGGCTCCGGAAGTCGCAGGAATGTCGAGGTATCCCTCCACGCCAACGGGGAGATCGTACATGGAGATCTGGTATCCCTTGGGGAGGTCGGGGTAGAAATAGTTCTTCCGGTCGAACTTCACGTGCTCGAGGATGCGGCAGTTGAGGGCGAGTGCCGTGCGGACCCCGTAGGTCACCGCAACCATATTGAGGACCGGAAGCGTGCCGGGGTGTCCGGTACAAATGGGGCAGATGGCGGTATTGGGATTCTCGTGCTCGCCATGATTGATACACCCGCAGAACATTTTTGTGCGGGTTTTCATCTGGACATGAATCTCCAGGCCAATGATTGGCTCCAACTCCATACAACAAAAAACGAATTACCACGGGCTCAGGCGAGTACCCGTTGCGCAGCGGCTGCTGTGGGATTGGGTGCGGTTACCCGTTCTGAGGCGAGACGATAGCAACTGTAGCAGAGCGCCTCGTATTTGTCGCCATCGCCTATTTCTACCTGAGCACCCGCGCCGCTCTTGCGGAACGTTCGCGTTGCTTCCTCGCCACAGCGCATGCAGACGGCGCGGAGCTTCACGATCCGTGCCTCGGGAATGGCCATGATTTGATCCATGTAGCCGAATCGTTCGCCGCGATAGTCGGTGTCGAGTCCCGCGATGATGAGGCGCTTACCGGCAGCGTAGAGTTCGTGGATCGCGCTCAGGAGGTGCTCGTCGAAAAATTGCGCCTCATCAATGCCGACCACGTCGTAGAGTCCGGCCGTGCTGGGAATGGCGCGTGCATCCCGCACGACGACCGCGTCCACGCATCGGCCATCCCGCGAGCAGACGCGACCAACGGTTCGGGTGTCCGTGGTGGGCTGGATGACGACCGTAGATAATCGCGCAATCGCTGCGCGTTTGAGGAGGCGGAGGAGCTCCTCGCTTTTTCCGGAGAACATGCAGCCCACAATGACGGTGAGTTCGGCCATAACGGAGCAGTGGGAGGCATTTAGGGCGTTAGGCCGAAGCGTGCGCCTGCGCTGGTGTTTTCTGTGTTGCAGCATCCCATGCGGCGCATGCATGGGCAACCGCATCTTCCACGGCGCCGTTTGCATCGAGATGGGCCACCCGCCAACCATGTGACGTCAGGAGCTCCTGGAACCAGGAACTGTGATAGCGTGCATGGAGATTCTGGAGTATGGGGAGGCGCTCAAAAATGGCGTTGTCCTGTTTTCCCGAGCGGAGCTGCAGGCGCTGGAGTGCGCGTGGGGGTTCGGTGGAGACGATCATGCAGAGCGTTGGGGGATGGGCGAGCGCAAACGCATTTCCTTCGAGCGCGGTGAGTGCGTCGATGTGCACCGGCTCCGCTTGGATGGGTTGGTACACGAGCGACGAGGTGACGCTGCGCTCCTGGATGACGTGCGTGCCGCGCGCAAGGGCGGGAAGCAGGACGCGGCGGTAGAGGACGAGGCGATCGAGTGCGAAGAGCTCTGCGGTGCGGAGTGCACCGTACGCGCGATCGTTGGCGCGAACGATTTCGTCGCGGATCGCGCGGCCAATCCACGCATGGGTAGGTTCTGCGGAGAGGAGCACATCGTAATTCGTGCATTCCTCGGGTTCGGGGAGACGATGTTGCTGCTGGGCGAAGGTACGGAGGTCGAGTATGCGTGCTCCGCGAGCGGCTTCCCGTGTTGCGAGTGCGTCGGTGATGGTGCCCTTCCCCGATCCATCGATTCCATCCACGATCACGAACATGCCATTTGGCATATGGGGTGCAGTTACCGCGCGCGTGCGTCACTGGCGGCGGTTTCCCGGATATCGTGCGCTCCTCGTCGGACATCAAAGCGTCCGGGTTCCTGATCGAGATGCAGGACGAGTCCCTCGTTGGCGAAGGTGCTCGCGAGGATATTGGCCATTGCTCCCGCAATTGCCGCGAGCGTGGGATGGACGAATCGTGTTGCGCGAAGTTCGACGAGGTAGACGAGAGCGGGCAGGGTTCCGGTGATGCGATTCGGCAAGCGGTATCCCATGGCGGTGTAGTACTGCGCTACCTCCGGCGCAAGATCGAGTGCGGCGATCGCCTGCTCCTGATCGGCGAGGAGCGTACGCGCCTCCGGGAGGAGCTCCTCGGGTAACTCCTGGAAATACCAGGGATGGAATCCGTGCTTCGTGGTGACGAGCGGCATGCGTTGATGGATGGCGCGATGTCGCTGCAGATCGCGGAATGAACCGAAATCGAGGAGAAATCCGAATTGTAGGGTGCCACACTCGCCAAGAAATTTTGGGAGTTCCGTTTTTTGGGGACGGCGCGCGAGGAGATCGCGGTGCGCCGCGAGCTGCAAACGATCGACATCATTCCGGAGGAGTTCGACGCTGGAGTATGGCGTATGGGAGAAGTAATTCTCCTGCGTCATCCATGTGGCGTGGTACTGTTCGGTTGCCTCGTGCCGCTTATGGCCGAAAGAGCTGGGGTGCGCCTCCAGGAGCGCGCTTTCCAGTGCAGTGGCAATATCACGTATTTCCCCGAGCGGGTGATGACGGAGCAGCGCGAGCTTGTCGGCCATCTGTCGGAGATTCGAATGCCACGCGAGATTGGTTGAGGCGCCAGCCGGGAGAAAGCCGCGCATGATATCGAATGCGCGTGCATCGATTGCCTTGTCGTACATCGCCTCTTGCTCGTCCGCTGATCGGGGATGGAGCCGCTGCAGCCGTGCACGGGTGGGGGGGAGTCCTTTGCAATAGAATCGCCGCCACGCTTCAAGGATTGCGGTGCTGCGGACACTGCGCACGGGATCGATGAATGGTTGGGTCGAAAAATCAATGTATCGTGTGGAGGATTCCTGTCCGCTGTAGAGCGGCCAGTCCTGGATCGCTTTGGCGGCGAGCATGGAAACGCCCTCAATGAATACCGTGATGCTCCCGCAGTCGCCAATGGACTTATGTCCGTACCCGACGTAGAAGCTCGACATGAATCGGTCGGATCCCTTCTCCTGGAGTTTTTTGAGGTGTTCGGTCACGCCACCCACGGACCGCGAATGGAGCGCCTGGAGCATGGCTTCCGCTTCTGGAGTAATGACGGCGCCCGTATTGAGGACGAGTACGGTGCCGCCATTGGGGAGTTTCCGGGTGACGTGGGAGAGGGATTCGATGGACATAGGGAACGGATTTCGCGAACCACGCTGGCCACAGGGTACCATGGGTGATTGACGCGTGACACATTGCCAGCGCTGCGGCCGTTTGTACGCTGGAGGGTAGGTCTTTTCCACAGATCAGAAAGGGGTCGGAAATGAACATGCTCGAGAATCCCCAGCAATACCTGGACGCCACCACGAATCGATTGCGTCGGGTGACGCGGTGGGGGCACTACGGCGACCGACGCGTACAGGATGAGGATGTCTGTACGCACGAAAATCAGGCGCTGCATCTCATGATGGTGCTCTGCGATCTCGAACGCCTGCACGGCGCCATGGAGGGGCTTGACGAGGTCGCGCTCTATCGTTGTGCGGGTACGCACGATGATGGAGAGGGCATTGGGGGGGATGTGCGTTGGGACATCAAGAATCACCCGCTCGTGGGGCCGCTCCTCGAGGCGGCGGAACGTGAGCACTTCACCCGTGAGGTGATCGAGCCGCTGCCCGCGGAGATTCGGCCGTACTTCCTTGCGTCGTACGCCGT
>JACPHY010000008.1 GCA_016188355.1 Candidatus Uhrbacteria bacterium | reverse complement strand
GCGATGCATGGAGGGAGGGAGATGCCGACGGTTTTCGTGAGTTGCTCCGTGTCGCGACTACGGTATTTCCATCCGGGATGGAGCGGGTCGCACATGCGCTTGGGTTGGGCCAGGTGACGCTGCGAGCGTGGATACAGGATCGTCGTGCATCGATACCAAAAAAATCCGGACGGCTGGCGCGCATGATTGGGCTGGTGCGAGCAGCTGCGGAGCGTGACCTAGCGCATCGCGACGATGCGGGAACGCTATCGCAGGCCTTGTAGTTCGCAAGAGAAGACCCCCGGCCGCGCAGTGCGGTCGGGGGTCTGGTGGATCAGTCGTCGCTCGAGCTGGTCCGCGTGCCCATGATCGAGAGGAGCCGGATGAACAGGTTCACCCAGTCCAAATAGATCGCGAGCGCGCAGTCGATCGCGTTGTCGTGTGTGCGTTCGACACGCATGGCTCGGTTCCAGTCGAAGATGACGAGGCCGGTGAACACAATGACGCCGCACCAGTCGAGCACGGAGAGCGCGGTCGTGATGGGGAGCCCGAAGAGTCCCGCGATCGGCACCGCGAAGCCGCCGATGATGAGGATGAGGAGGCAGCCGAACAGTGCGGACCCCCATCCCTCGAGGCTGTCCGGGATCACCGCGCCGACGACGCCGAAGACGATCGTGATCATCGTGGTGACGGCGAACACCTTGAGCACGCTCGCCACGGTGTACATCGCGACGACCGGCCCGAGCATGAAGCCGAACGGGATCGCGACCAGGGCATAGCCGAGGAGCGAGATGATGGGCTCATTGCTCCTCAGGGCAATCATCGTGCCGACGATGCTCATGACGAACGGGATGAGGAGCAGCCCCAGCCCGAACTGCCAGTCACGGCTCGCGTACGCGCCGACGGCGCTCCCGCCGATCCCGACGGCCGTCCAAAAGCTCACCAGCAGCGCGAACTGCTGTTTGGACATCGCGTGCGTCCGCGACCCGATGCGATCCCAAACCGAACTCGACAAGCTGTCCAACATCGTGTGGCTCCTTTGGCAATGTTCTGGAAAACGAATGTCGGCCGCTGCTGCAGTCGACTACAGGGAAGATAGCAGGAAATACAGAGAAAGTCAAGTGGTTGGCCAAAATTTCCCGTAACGAAAACACCTCCGACTATTGCGGAGGTGATGTGGACGTTCTGGTCATTGGGGCGCTTGCGGAAGGTCCATGACGCCGTGCGATGCGGCGAGTTGCTCCTCGGTGGCATCGCTGAGGATGCATTCCGGAATCCAGTGTTGGACGTACGTGCATCCCGGAGCGCGGCAGGCGAGGACGACCTGGCCATCGCGCATTTCGGGTTCGAGGTTCGGATGGTGCTGCGCATCGTTGCCGCAGGTGAGCGGATGCACGATGCCTGCATCTTGCCAGCGGCGGACCCGGCGGATGATTTCTTCGTGTGAAAGAGCCATGCCGCTCCTCCATGGTGCTCGGGAGGGATCCCGAGGGTGAGGGTGGTAATACCGTCGGCGATTGCGAGATCGCCATATGAGTACCATCCTGGTGATGGGAGGATTGACGGGAAGTGGTCTGAGGCGTATGGTACGCGGGAATCGTTCCTTTGGCAATGGTGATGCAGGGAGGTGACGTCATGGATGCGGTGCTTCGTGCACTCGTGCGGAGTGATCCGGTGTTGCTTGTGCTGCTCCGCGGTCTCGAATTGTATGACGGGGGAGAAACATACGGGCACAGTTGGCGTGTGGCGCGTGGCGTCCTTCATGTGGCGCGGCAGGTGGGATGGCCGACATCGGAGCAGATGACGCTCACGCGCGCAGCGCTCCTCCACGATGTTGGGAAATTGTTCGTGTATCGAAAGATCGTCACGAAGCCTGGCGGGTTCACGGAGGAGGAGTTCGCGGAAATCCGTCAGCATCCACGGTTCGGGTTTGAAATGGTGCGCATGGTAGACGAAGCGGCGGGCCGCATACTTGTTGCGCATCATGATTGTGGTTGGCATCCACCGCAGCAGTCCCGTCGGAAGTATCCCCGGAGTGACGAGCGACGACGGAACGAGCGGCGCACCATTCCTCGGCGACCACGGCAGGAGCGTCGTGACCGGGATCGTCGGCAGGATCTCGGGATCCACGATCCACAACGCCTCACACTCGCCCTCGCGGATATCTTCGACGCGCTTGCATCGCAGCGCTGGTACAAGCGCGCTTGGGCGGACACCGCAATTCGTGCAGAGCTCATTGAGCGGGCCCCCGTGCTGACCGAGGTGGCCGATTGGCTGATTGCGGCACGCGCCGTGCTCCAAGAATCGGTTCCCACGATGCATGAGATTGCGCGAGCATCGTCGGCAATGATGGGGGATGCGCCTTTCCATCCCGTGAACGGCTGTTGAAGACGAAGCAGTGTACGAAAGAACCCGCCTCACCTATGAGGCGGGTTCTTGCATGAGCATGTACGCATCCCGTGCTACAGTAAAGACACATGTCTGTGGAGAATTGACCTATGGCAATGCATGCTCGGTCGCATCTCGTTGCGGTGGATATGGGGTATGGTCATGAGCGCGCCGCGTATGCGCTGCGTGATTTGAGTGGCGGTGCGATCACCATCGCGAATAACTACGACGGCATCCCGGAGCACGACCGCACTATCTGGCAGCAGGGACGAACGTACTACGAAACAATCTCGCGCATGCAGCCACTGCCGGTCATTGGGAAGGCGATTTTTGAAACATTTGTCGATCAATTCCAGGAAATTGATCCCTTCTATCCCCGGCGAGATCTTTCGAGGCCGAGTCTCCAATTGCGGCAGATATGGTATTCCGTCACGAAGCAGGGGATCGGTCGGCATCTCGTGGAACAGCTGCGGAAGGTGCACTCGGACAACCCGCCACCCTTCGTCACCACGTTTTTTCTTCCAGCGTTCGCCGCGGAATATTACGATTACCCCGGCGATATCTACGTGGTTGCCTGTGATGCGGATGTCGCTCGCGTGTGGGCGCCACTCAACCCCAAGAAGAGCCGCATTAAGTATTTTGCCCCCAATGGGCGCGTATTGGAGCGCCTTCGTCTCTACGGGGTTCGGCGCGAGCAGATCTATCTCACCGGATTTCCGTTGCCGAAGGAGCTCATTGGCGGCCCGCGCGCAGAAATCGTGAAGCACGATCTCGGGACGCGACTCGCGGTGCTCGATCCGAACAAGTATCTCCGAAGTCGGTATCATGCGACGTTCGGGAGGCATTTTGGACGTCATTTCCATGACGGCGCGGTGCGACCACCCACGATCACTTTTGCGGTGGGGGGTGCAGGTGCACAGAAACGTCTTGCCGTGGACCTCGCAAAGAGCATCCGTGGACGATTGCGTCGGGATGAGCTGCGGCTCCAGCTGGTCGCGGGGACGCGGCGGGATGTGTTGCGGTACTTCACGCAGCAGTTACGGGCGATCGGATTGGGAGATGCGATCGGTAAAAGCGTGCAGATTCTTTTTGCGGCGAATCGCCCCGAGTATTTCTCGGCATTCTCGCGGGCAATGCGAGAAACGGACATCTTGTGGACGAAACCGTCGGAGCTTTCGTTCTATACCGGTCTTGGTATTCCGATCATCATGGCAGAGCCCATCGGCTCGCAGGAGTACTTCAATCGGGAGTGGTTGCGGCAGGTGGGAGGTGGGGTTGATCAGCTCGACCCGCGGTATGCGGATGAGTGGCTCTGGGATTGGATCCAGTCCGGCGCGCTCGCGCGCATGGCATGGAGCGGGTACATTGAAGCACCGACGCACGGTACCTACCGTATCGAGTCCATCATTCGAGGAAAACCCATCGCAGAAGCCGAGTTGGAGACCCTACCGCTGGTGGTGTGAGCGCTTTGAGAGCCTAAGATCCTCCAGTCGTACTGCCCGTACACCTGAAAACGTCCATCATGCCCTCCTGGATTTTCATAGTCATTGCGGCGCATCTCCTCAACGCGTTTGCGTTTCTCGTGGACAAATTTTTGCTGGTGCAGGCAATGCCCAATCCTGCGGTGTATGCGTTTTCGGTGGGCATGCTTGGGGCGGTTGCATTTCTCGCCCTCCCATTCCAGTTCGTCCTGCCTACTGGTGCCCAGGCGGTATTGGATGTTGCGGCGGGGGCCACCTTTGTTGCGGCACTGCTCTTCTTTTTTACGGCACTCAAGCGCGGAGAGGCGTCGCGCATTGTGCCGTACGTGGGCGGTACGATTCCCGTGTGGACGCTCATTTTTGCGTATTTGGGCCTTGGGGAGCGATTGCTACCGAACGAGCTCCTCGCATTCGGCATTCTGGTCGTCGGTTCGGCATTGATCGCCCGGGAACCGGCCGGCGGCACGCGGCGTCGTGCGCGGGGAGCGTATGCCATTGCCTCGTTGGCGGCAATCGCATTCGCGCTCTCTACGGTACTTATGAAGGCAGTGTTTGAGACGCAGCCATTTCTCGCGGGATTCGTTTGGTCGCGAGCGGGTGCAGTCATCGCGGCGGCAGCGCTCCTCCTGCATCCGGCAACGCGTCGTGCAATTTTTCGTCGATCGGAGCGACCGTCCTCACGAAAATCACTCGGACTTTTCATCGGCGGTCAAGTTGCTGGTGCCGTGGGATTCCTCGCACTGCAGTATGCGGTCAATCTCGCCTCACCGACACTCGTGAACGCACTGCAGGGAGTGCAGTATGCATTCCTTTTCGCATTCGTTTTTTTCTTCGGTCGCCGATTCCCACAATTTCGAGAGCGCCTCACGCGTCCGATAGTGATCCAGAAGATAGCCGCGCTGATGGTGATTGCGGTGGGACTCGCTCTCCTGGCGCGATGAATCTCTTGCGTGCATGGTTCGTGCATCTGGAGATCCGTGCGTTCGGGTGGTGTCCTCGTTTTTTTGCGGAGACGCAGCTTTTTTTGGAAGGCCGGTCATGTATAGGCCTAAACCGGATTTGACGTTTGATCCATTGTCTTATTCGTACGAATAAGCGAACAAGAGACAAGGGCAGCAAATGCTGCGGAGTTGCAGTGTTTCCCGGGAAGGCCAGCCATCTGGCAGCGCTGGATTGGCGGGTTGGGCCATTGTCTCATTCGTGTGCATGCGCGAAGCTTCAGCCTGTCCCGTAGAGCGTAGCGACGTGAGCAAGCGGAGTGGGACGAATAAGCGAATACGAAACACCGGCATCAAAAAGACACCCGCAACACATCATGATGTGTCGCGGGTGCTTTGATTACTCGGCGTCTCGCAGTATGACGCACCCGGGATTGAGGAGGATCTCCGGGAGCAGGCGGCGAGCGCGTTCGTGTGCTTCGGGGAGATGCACATCCTTTTCGGTGAACGCGAATTTTGGGTGGCGGAGAATTTCCGGGAGGAGATGGCGTTCGTACTCCTGGACATCGGGGATGTCGAGGTCCTCGTAGCGGAATTGATATTCCGCGCGGCATCGACGCCGGCTGCGGAGGAGTTCTTGCGATGGGAACAAGGAGGACCCAAAGAGCGCAGCAAGGCCGTCATTCATGATCCGCCGTTTGGCTCGGCCGTCCATCTTGTACCGTTCTGTGGAAATGCCTTTGCAGATATCGGCAATGCAATGCGCCATATGGCCCGCGGGGAGCGTTTCCGGTGCGCATCCAAACTGTCGCGTAAACACTTCCTCGTGCACGCGATACCAGAGCGCCGTCCAGTGCGGGGCCATGATGTCGATGAGGCGCGTGCCGTCCCCGGTGAGGAATACCTGCTGCCGAGCAGCATGGTCACTGCTCTCGAAGAGCACGCGTGCGGTGTCGAAATCGATGGGGCGCGGCTCCGGAGGACGATCCATGGGTACATGGCGTTCCTGGGGGAAGACGATTCGGGACACGTGTTCCACATTATTCGGGAGATCGCCCTTGACGCTGTCGGCGTAAATGGTGGGTCGCTGTGCGAGTGGAATCTGCTCCCATTGCGCAGCGGGAATGTATGCCACTGCCCATTGCGCGTCGGTGTAGATTTCTCCTTCATCGCGCGGCTCGCTGCGCACGGATCGGTCCGCATGGGTGACGGCGCATTCCCCGAGGCCGAGTGCTCGGCACCGTGCACGCAGTTCAGGAATGAGATCGGCCATGGACGTGCCGATACCGTCGGGGTCTAGGAGACCGTCGAAGCTGACGTTCGGACCGTGGGACGGAATGGCGGTGAGCTGTACGCGGCGCTTCGTGCTCCAGTCGTGCGATCCGCCGTCGGAGTACCACATTTCTTGCATCAGGGTGCCGAGCACAGGAATGTGATCACCATTCGCTCGAAGCTCCGTGTTGAGTCGTTCGTCTCCGCCCCAGGAGGGCATCCGGAGCGACCAGAGCCACGAATCGAGGAATTGATGGATGAATTGTGAAGGTGATTTCACGTGCATCTCCTTTCGCGATAGCTATTCGTACCATTGCATGCTGGCATGGAACCCAGGCCTCGTCAATCGCTCCGCGCTCGCGTATGGTAGAGAGTGAACTCTTGCATCTATGGCATTCTCCTGGGGGCGTGCACTCGGTGCGCTTGCGGTCGTCGTGGTAGCGATGTTGATCGGATACCTTGCGCTATTTTTGGTTCCGCCATCGCGCGGAACGCCGGTTTGGGGTGTGCATTTCTCGAAAGCGCATGCGACGTATCTCCGGCTCGATTGGCGAGCATCCTATACGGCGCTCTTGGATGATGTTGGGGTACGCCGGCTGCGGTTGGGTGCCTATTGGAACGAAATCGAGCCGCAGCAGGGAGTCTTCCAGTTTGATGATCTTGATTGGATGCTCGACCAAGCGCACGCGCGCAATGCGCGGGTGCTCCTTGCGGTGGGGCAACGCTTACCGCGATGGCCGGAGTGTCACATGCCGGATTGGGTACGCGCATTGCCGCTGCCGGAACAGCATACGGCGTTGCAGGCGTATGTGCAGCGCGTGGTGGAACGGTATCGGTCTCACCCGACCCTGGGAATGTGGCAGGTCGAAAATGAGCCTTTTCTTGGGGTGTTCGGGGAATGTCCGCCGGGGGATGGGAAGCTGCTCGCCGCGGAAGTGGCGCAGGTACGCGCACTCGATGCGGCGCATCCGGTGCTCATCACGGATTCCGGCGAGCTATCTTTTTGGATGCGGAGCGGCGCATCGGGAGATTGGCTCGGGCATACGCTCTATCGCACGGTGTGGAATCCATGGATCGGCTATCTCTCGTATGACCACATCCTGCCGCCCGCATGGTATCGATGGAAGGCATGGTTGGCGGGAAAGCCCGCCGATCGGATGATCGTCGCGGAGCTTCAGGCAGAGCCATGGATTGCGGGCGGTGATTTTTTCGCGCTGCCCCTGGAGGAACAACGAAAGTCCATGGACCGTGGCCAGCTGCTCGCGAATATCGATTTCGCGCGGGCGATCGGGTTCCCTGAGGTGTATCTCTGGGGATCGGAGTATTGGTACTGGCTGAAGACCACCCAGGAGGATGCATCGCTTTGGGATGCGGCACGTGCAGTGTTCCGCGGAGGCGCTGCCTCGTAGCGTGCCGAGGTGTATGGCGACGAGGAATGTGCGCATGATGCACCATATGCGGCTTGCGGATTGGTTGTCGGATATTCGGGAGAAGCGGGTCCTCGTGATGGGGCTGGGGCTCCATGGGGGAGGCTGCGCGGTGGCGCGGTGGTTGCTTCGCCGTGGGGCATCCGTCGTGGTGACCGATCTGCGGTCGCGCGCCGTCCTGCTCCCCTCCGTGCGGCTCTTGGAGGCCACCGCGCGGGAGCGCGGGAGCGGATCGCTGGTGTTGGTACTCGGAGAGCACCGGGCCGACGATTTTCGGAATACGGATCTCGTGGTGCAGAATCCAGGCGTTCCACGAGATTCTTCGTATCTTGCCATCGCGCAGCGCGCGGGTATCCCGATTGCGAATGAGGCATCGCTCTTTCTTGCGCGCGTGCGGGCAATGAGCGTGCGACCGGGGTCGGTGCAGTACGCGCATACGATTGTGGCGGTGACGGGTACGCGAGGAAAATCGACGACCGCAGCGCTCATTGCGGCGATGTCGGCAGCAGCAGGGCGTACGACGGTGCTCGCCGGCAATATTCGCATCCCAATGTTCGCGGTACTGGATCGTACGGAACGCGCCATGCGGAAAGGGCCGGTGACGGTCGTGCTGGAGCTTTCGAGCTGGCATTGTGAGCACCTCTCTCGCGCGACCGGAGGTCCGGATATTGCCGTGCTCACGAATCTCTACCCCGATCACCTCAATCGCTATCCCTCCATGCGATCGTACGCATTGGCAAAGGCACGTCTGTTCCGTTTTCAGTCCCCCGAAAGTACCGCGGTGGTGAACGTGGATCAATCGATCACGCGGGTGCTCGCGGAGTATGCTCCGGGGCGCGTGATTCCGGTGGCGATGAAGCCGCCGCGTACGCGTTGGTCTGGGGTGACGATCACGGGGAATCAGATTCGTACGCACGGTACCGGCGCAGCCGTCATCGCGCATCGCAGCCGATCCCCGCTGCTCGGTGTGCATAACACCATGAACATTGCGATTGCCGCTGCAACGGCGCGTGCCATGGGATGCTCCACTAGTGCCGTGGACCGTGCACTCGCCCAATTCACTGGTCTTCCGGGTCGCCTGGAGCGCATCGCGGTCATTCGCGGCGTTACGTACATCAACGACACTTGCGCGACCTCTCCGGACGGCACCATCAGTGCGTTGGCGGCGGTAGAGGAATTGCGCCATCAAACCCCGTCTGGACGCATCATTCTCCTAGGCGGCGGCACGAACAAGGGGTTGACGTTTGATCGGTGGGCCGAAGCAGCGGTGCGGCATGTGGCGATGCTGGTGCTCTTCGCGGGGACGGCGACGGATTTGATGCAGACGGAACTTGCGCGGTATCCCGAGTTTTTGCGCACGCATCGGGTGGTTGTGGTGCGAACGATGCGCGCGGCATTCGCACAGGTACGCCGGGTTGTGCAGCCAGGCGACCTGGTGCTGCTTTCGCCGGGCGCCGCCTCCTTTGGGTGTTTTCTCCACGAGTTTGATCGCGGCGACCAGTTTATCCGCGCGGTGCGCGCACAGCGATCATCCATCCCGTCATGATCCATCTCCTCCGCACCTGTATTCCGAAGCCACTCCTGCGCGCGTATCATTATGCGCTGGCATTTGCCGCAGCGTGGTGGTACCGCTTCCCGAGTCGCCGTCTGGTTGTGATTGGCGTGACGGGAACGCACGGGAAATCCTCCGTCGTCATGGCACTGGGACACGTGCTCCGGCAGATGGGGGTACGCGTGGGTTGGACGTCCACGGCGACGCTTTCGCTGGGCGACGGAGAGCAGTTGAATGTGTCCAAAATGACCATGCCGGGACGTTTCGCGCTGCAGCGGATGTTGCGACACATGGTGGATGCGGGATGCACGCATGCCATCGTGGAGACGTCGTCGGAAGGCATCGTGCAGTATCGGAGCTCGGCGATAGCATACGACGTGGCGGTGCTCCTGAATCTCGCGTCCGAGCACATTGAGTCCCATGGGGGATTTGCGCGCTATCGTGCGGCAAAGGCGCGTCTCTTTGCGCAGACGGCGCGCACGATGACCAAGCAGCGCATTGCGGTGGTTCCGCGGGAGCTGGAACATCCGGAGGAGTACACTGCATATCCATTCCGTGTGGTGCGCACGTTCTCCGCGGGAGAAGTGTCCGATATGGTACTTGCGCCGGTATTGCGTGCATTTCCCGAAAACGCTGCGGCGGTGGTGGCGGTGGGGGAGGTGCTCGGTTTTTCCCGCGTCGATGTGTATGGTGCGTTGCGGACCGTAACCGGATTGCCGGGACGTTTGGAATCGATCGACTTGGGCCAAGCGTTCACCGTGCTCGTGGACTATGCGCACACTCCCCATGCCATCGACGCGGTCTATCGAGCGTTGCCCGAGATTCCGGGACGGACCTTTCATGTGCTTGGGGGGGTGGGGGGTGGTCGTGATCGATGGAAGCGGCCCGCAATGGGGGAGCGCGCTGCGGCGCATGCGGATGTGGTGGTGGTGACGAATGAAGATCCATACGATGATGATCCCGGGGTCATCATGGAGGAGGTTGCTGCGGGTGCGCGTGCGTGGTGTACGGCGCATCCGAGCGCTATACTACCCACCGAGCGCGTGCGTATTATTGCCGACCGACGGGACGCATTTCATGTGGTCCTGTCGGAGGCACAGCCGGGAGATCGAGTGCTCGTGACGGGGAAGGGCTGTGAACAGGCGATCGTGGGTCCCCGGGGGCAGAAGTTGCCGTGGGATGATCGCGTCGTGCTCCGGGAGCTCCTTCGGGTGCGCAACGCGCCATCGGAGATATGAAGGAACGACGGCCTCGCTCTGCTTGGCGAACAACGTTGGTGTTCGCAGTGAGTTCGCTCGCACTTGCGGGCGTGGTGGCTGGAATTGTGCAGGAAATGGAACGCCGGAACAGCGTGCGGCGGGAAATTCGCACGATTGAGCAGGAGGTGGCCCGCCTGGAGCAGCAACGGAATCGTCTCTCTGATCTCCTCGAGCAGAGTGCACATCCGGAATTCATTGAGCGCGAGGCGAGGCTTCGTATGGGGCTGCAGCGTCCGGGAGAGACCGTGCTCATCATTCCTGATACGCCCAACACGCCGGCGTCCAATACCGCATCCCCAGGAGTTTCTGTCCCGGAGTCCAATGTCGAGAAATGGTGGCATCATATTTTTCGGTGAGGAGGTGAGGAGATCGGATCCATGATGCGCTTGCAGAAGTGCGTCTGTTTGCGGTACGCTCCCCATCATGGAAAGTGCAAACGCGGGATTCGTACAATGGTAGTACGTCTGCTTCCCAAGCAGGAGACACGAGTTCGATTCTCGTATCCCGCAATGGCATAAGAGACCAATCGAGGATCCGCTTGTTTGAAAGATCAAATTACCGATCGAATTTGTGGCTCTGACGTTGATTCTGTTTGTTGTTGGGTTTCTCCTCCTCATCAAAGGGGCTGATTTTTTTGTTCAGGGATCGGCGGCGTTGGCGCGGCGGTTTCGTATTTCGGAGTTGGTAATTGGATTGACCTTGGTTGCCTTTGGAACGTCACTGCCGGAATTGGTGGTGAATCTGTTCGCCAGTGCGGAAGGACGAACGGATCTCGCCATTGGGAATGTTCTGGGGAGCAATACATTCAACATTTTTGCGATTCTCGGTATTGCCGCAATACTCATCCCATTGCGGGTGCATCGGGGGACCACCTGGAAAGAAATCCCCTTGAGTCTGCTCGCCGCGGTCGCGGTCGGTATTGCCGCGAACGATGGCATCATAGACGGTGCGGTGGTGGCGGTGGTGAGCCGGACCGACGGATTGCTTTTTCTGGGATTCTTCAGTATCTTTTTGGCGTATGTGTTGAGTATCGCTCGCCAGGAGACGGGGGCGGCAGCGCCGGAAACTGCGCACCCGTGGAGCATGGGACGAGCGGTGGTGGCGGTGGTGGCCGGGCTTGGGGCATTGATTTGGGGTGGGCGCTGGGTGGTACTGGGTGCCGTGGCAGGAGCGCGGATGCTTGGGGTGAGCGAGTCGCTCATCGGGTTGACTATCGTGGCGGTAGGCACCTCTCTTCCGGAACTTGCCACCTCGGTGCTTGCGGCGCGGCGGGGGAGCATGGATATTGCGGTGGGGAATGTGGTGGGATCAAACATCTTTAATATTTTCTTCATTCTTGGAGTAAGTGCGCTCCTCCATCCGCTGCCGTTTGCGGCGGGGCAGAATTTCGATATCCTTGTGACGGTATTTGCGAGTGCGGCGTTGTTCGCTACGATGTTCGTCGGGAAGCGCCACACGCTCGAACGCTGGCAGGGCGCGCTGCTCCTTGGCTGCTATGTGGGGTATGTGGGGTATTTGCTGGTGCGTGGGTGATCATTGTTCGTCTTGAGCCGATGTAGCTCAGTGGTAGAGCAATCGCTTCGTAAGCGATGGGTCGTGGGTTCAAATCCCACCATCGGCTGAGGATGCAGAATGATGCGGTTCGCCATGTGGCGGTGGGGTGATTGACAGAGTGGTCATGTTCGGATACGGTGCGCCTGACCAGCGAATGGTACCGGTTGGTCGCCACGGAGGATGGAGTAATGGAACCAAAGCCACTAACGGAACAGTTATCGCAGTCGGGCCTGCCGGAGCGTGCGCAGCTCATACTCGCCTTGGCGCCCGGTTGTCTGTTCGGGTTCCCGCCGGACAACCTGGATGCCATCATGGAGCGCGTCGACTGTGTCACCTGCCGGCGCATGATGGAGCTCTCGCTGCAGCTCATGCAGGAGCTGCGCGCGCTACAGGCGCGAGTGGATGAGGTTCGACGGCCCGTGCGTGAGCGTAATGCGCGTCGGCAGCGGGAGTACGAACGACAGCGGCGCGTTCTGGTGTTCGGTCGATTTGCTCGACCGAACCCGCAAGAGCCGGAACCCCACTACGAGCGCACCGCGTGGTACGTCGAGGCGAAGGCCAGGATTGATGGCAAATTTGCCGCTCTCGCCCTGCTGGAGAAACAAGACGTGCCCCATTGGGGAGACGAGCATCGTCGCGTGGAGAGCCAAAAGGTGCTCGCGCAATTCGTGGTCAAGGATCGGAGCTGGGCGTTGTAGTTTCACGTTCATGACCCGCGGATGCTCACCGTACCCGTCTTCGATGGGTACGGTTTTTCGTGTACCGTGGGTACCATACCGGGGTATGGATATTCGTAAACAATTGCTCGACTGGTGGGGGAAGTGTCATGTGGGCGAACAGATCCGCAATCGTGCGGTGCGTCGAGCAATGCGAGAGCTTGCGCGGCCGGGCACGCGACTCCTCGATGCGGGCTGCGGTCGCGGGGAGAATGCGCGATGGGCGGTGCGGCGGTGGCCCGCCATTCGGGTGGATGCTCTTGATATTGATCCCAAGGTCGTCGAACGATTGCGCGGTCGTTTGCGGGAGACGGATTTGACGGGTGCAGTTCGTGTGGAGGTGGGGGATGTGACCGCGCTCACGACGCGTGCGCAGTATGGTATCGTGTATACGGTAGACGTCCTTGAGCACGTGCGGGATCCTGGACAGGCACTGACGCAATTCGCTGCGGTACTGGAGCCAGGAGGGTGGTGCATCGTGCATGTCCCTGCGATACCCCAGCGCCGCTGGTTCCATCGATTTGCGTCCTATGCACAGGAGGACCATGTACGCGAAGGGTTTGCTCCGGACACGCTCACCGCGTTGCTCCGGGCGTCCGGGTTCCAGGTGATGGTCCTTCGGAGGACGTTCGGTCCGCCAGGGGCCCTTGCGTGGGAGCTCTTCCAAATACTGCAGCGCATTGCGCGTCCGCTCGTGCTCGTGGCATACCCAGTGCTCTGGGTGCTCGTGGTGCTCGATGGACGGTGGCGAAGCTCCTGGGGCAATGGCTGTATTGCGGTCGCTCGTAAGCGTACCCATACCATCTGATTACCTTTGACGGCGTCACCAAGGAGTATCCGCCGAATGTCCGTGCGCTCGATACGGTGAGTTTCACCATCGAGCCTGGGGAGTTTGTGTCCTTGGTGGGACAGAGCGGGACCGGAAAAACAACGCTCGTGAAATTACTCATCGCCGAGGAGCAGCCGACGTCCGGAACGATGACGATTGGGGGGTGGAATATCAGCCGGATTCGGACGCGCGATATCTCGACGCTCCGTCGGCAGATTGGGACAGTGTTTCAGGACTTTAAGCTCCTCCATCGAAAAACCGTCGCAGAAAACGTGGCGTTTGCATTGGAGGTGTGCGGAGCACCGCGGAGTCGTATCCGTGAGGTGGTACCGAATGTGCTCCGGATGGTGGATCTCCACGCGAAATCGGATCGATTCCCAAATCAGCTCTCCGGTGGGGAACAGCAGCGGGTCGCGATTGCTCGGGCGTTGGTGCATCGTCCAAAGATTCTCGTCGCGGATGAGCCGACCGGTAACCTTGATTCGCTCCACACGCGGGAGATTGCGGATCTCCTCGAAAAAATTAATAGCTTTGGCACGACGGTGCTCTTGGTGACGCACAATCGCGATATCGTGAATATGGTACGCCGGAGAGTTATTGCGTTGGACGGCGGCCGTGTGGTGAGCGATCAGCCACACGGGAAGTATCGATTGTAATGCGTCAACCGCATGCTCACTACTCCCTTGCGTCTGCTCAAATTCGCGCTGCAGGATTTCGGTCGGAATATTTGGTTGACCACGACGACGGTCGTGATTTTGACGTTGACGCTGCTGAGCGTGCATGTGTTGCTTGCGGTGAATGTGGCGGGGCAAATCGCCTTGCATGCACTGGAATCGCGTGTGGACCTCCGCGTGCAATTTCGTTCGAGCATTGCGGAGTCTGAGGTGGATGCGACGCGGATCGATCTCGAGCAGCGCGAGGAAGTTGCGAGCGTGGAGCATCGATCGCGGGCGCAGGTGCTCGCGGAATTCAGGGAGTTGCACCGGGGAAATGCGGACGTACTCGCGGCGCTCGACGAGCTGGGCGAGAATCCGTTTGGTCCAGAATTGCGCATGCAGCTCCGGAGGCCGGAGGATTTTCCCGCGCTCGCACGATTGTTTGAGGAGCCCGCATTCGCTGGTCGTGTTGCGGCCACGAGTGCGTCGGATGGACGGGTGCTCGTGGAGCGCCTCACGGTGGTCACCGATCGTGTGCGGTTGGTGGGCATGGTGATGAGTGCACTTTCCTTTGCCGTGACGCTCCTCATCATCATCAATGCCATGCGCATTGCTACGTACGCGCGCCGCGAGGAGGTGGGTATCATGAAGCTCGTGGGGGCGACCAATTGGTTTGTGCGTACCCCGTTTCTCATTATGGGGGTGCTGGCAAGTGCGCTGGCGACGGGCCTTGCCTATGGGATTACGACCCTGGTGTTGCGGGTGATTGCACCCACATTGCGCGAGCTTCTTGGTCCGCGTGGCGTTGACATGGTGCTATTCTTCCGCGACCATGCAGGAGTGATCGTGGGCGCGGAGATTTTGAGTCTCTCCCTGCTCACGGTGTTCATTTCGGCGCTGGCGTTGCGCCGGTACCTGCGCGTCTGATGATCGAACGATTGGGGGGTCGTCCAATGGTAAGACAGCGGCCTTTGGAGCCGTGAATCAAGGTTCGAATCCTTGCCCCCCAATGGAGCAATATTGATCAGTGCAATGCCCTGTGATCGTCTGCGGAGGGTGTTGCATTGATCGGATATTCCGGCAGGAGCGCGGATGCGTTGACCGAGCGCCTGCTGCTCGGTACCGTGTGCACAGAGGTCCAGCCAAGCACGTTCGCGTGCGGATGGAGCCTTGTTCTTTTCTCGTAGTGGAGGTGACCCGTGCAGGAATTGCGGCATAGTCCACCAGAAATTTGGTTTCGTCCGCACTGTCTCGTGGAGCTCACGAATCGACAGATCACGCGGACCGTACGATTGGGGATGCGCGATGCGGAGCATGTCCGCGGATATGCGCCGAAGGAGCGTGCGCGCGTGCGGTGTCGGACGGAGGATGGAGAGGATCTCTACACGTGCTGGGTACGGATTCAGCGCGTCGCCGTCACGAGCATGAGCGAGGTACGTGTGGCGGATCTGCGGGGGAGTCCGAAGTTTGAGGATGATCCCGATGCGCTGCAGCAGGTGCTTGCCCGTTACTACGACCGATGCATCGTTCCCGACGATGTGGTGACGATCGTGGAATTTACGTACGAGGAAGATATGCGCATGCCGCACCGAACGCTGGTGGATTGTATCGATGCGGGTATCCTGCGCATCGCGCGGCAACCGTATGGACAGCCGCAGGTGGTGTCGGGAACGGCGCAGGATGCCTTGCGCGCCATGAGCACTGCGGGAGGAACGGTGCCGCTCATTGCGCACGAGTATCCGGCATATACGCCGCTCCTCTGGAATGCGGCATATCGTGGCTTCGGTCTTCCCTACGTGAGCGTCATGGTCACCGGAGATCCTGCACGCATACCCGAAGTGCTGGATGCATTTCGGAATGACCCGTGGTATCTCGGCGGCGGTGCGGGCGTAGGATTCAAGCAGGCGGTGCTATCGCATCTCGACACGGTGGATCCGCTCGCGGCAGCCATGGGTGCGGTGAATGTTATTCGGCGGACCTTATCGGGTGCATTGGAGGGGTACAACACGGACGGTGAGGGATTCGCCGTATCCCTGGAGCAGGCGCTACGCGTGACGGGGCGCTCCATTCGGGGTGCCACGGTGGTGGTCCTGGGTGCCGGAGGAGCTGGAGATGCGATTGCCTTCGCCCTCGCCGCGCGCGGTGCGCAGCTCCGGATTTGCAATCGGACGGTTGTGCGTGCGGAGGAATTGGCTCGCCGCATCACCTCGTTCGTGCGGGGTACGCATCCCGAATACGATGATGCGGCCGTGATCGCTGCATCGGAAACCGCGCTCCACGAGTTGGTTGCCGATGCCGATGCCGTGGTGAACACGACGAGCAAGGGCAATGGGGAGATGATTGCATACTCGGCGCTCGGGCCGGTGACGCTCCCGCCATCGCCGACGGGCATCGCAGAAAATCATGCATACGCTCTCCAGGTATTGGCGCGATGTCGACCCAACACCGTGATTGCAGATATCGTGCTCGCACACGAGGAGACGATCATGCTGCAGCAGGCGCGGACCCTCGGGCTTCCGGTGCTTGATGGCATTCCGATGGTGGTCGAACAGGCGATCGATGCATTCCGGATCGTGCATGAGCGCTTCGTTCGCGCACGAGGAGTTGCGCGCCCGCAGATCGCGGAGTACATGTGGATCGCAGCACGGTCCCATATGATCCCGGCGACGTAGCAATTACGCCCTGAGCAGTCTTGCTCAGGGCGTTCTTTTATTCCCGCAACCGTGGTTGCGCGATGGTATACTTTTCCTACAGTTGGGGATCGTTTGTGCATGTGGGTATCTATGGAACACAACATGCCGTCTGCGTTCGAATCCGCATCTCTCCACCCGGAGTCCGAATCGGAGATCATCCGCCGCACGGTGGAATATCGTGATGCGCACGGTACGTTGCAGTGCACCGCGGAATTGGAGTACGAGCGGAAAGATCGCCCAGTTGCGGAAATGGTGGAACGGAAGACCGGTGACAACACGAAGTCAGAGCAGATCGCTTGGGGACGTGCGCAGCGCGTACGGTCGCTCGTGCTCGTGCGCCCGGGTACGTCGGAGCGCGTGGATCTTCTCGCCATGGCGAATCCCCACAAGGTTCCCGTGTATCAGGTAACCGAACGTTTGGGAAATTATTGGTATGACCTCTTGGGGAAGGAGGTTGTCGTCCCGCCGCTCGAGACGCCGGTCGATATTGCGACGCTGCTCCACGAGCTGGGACATGCGGATCAATATCAAGACCCGCGACTGCAAGAACTCGTCATTAGCGCACGTTGGGATCAACCAAAGATCCCTTCCTTGAATCACGTGAATCATGCGCGCGATGTACGTGCGACACTCGCCGCACTTCCGTCAACGCTCGTGGGAGAGCTGCCCGACGCGGCGGCATTGGATGCGGTGGAAGCAGCAGTGCAACGAGAGGATGACTACCAGAAGGAGATGCGTGCCGAGGAGAACCAGATGGAGCAACAGGTGCGACGCGCAACTCGGATGCTTCAGGCCATTGCGACGCGGGAGTTGTTTAGTCCGGAAGCGCGCGATGCCATGGTTCACCGCTGGGAGGCAACGGAGGAGCAGGAGCGGCAGCGGTTCCAAGGAGATGATGCCGGGTGGTGGGAGTTCCAACAAGAGGACCTCGGGTGGTGGCAGTTTAAACAGTCCATTGTTGCCGATCTTGAGTTGAGCGGCTTTGTTTTTGCGGAGTCTCTGGGTAAGGAAGGTGCACTACAGACAGATCGATCGCCTCTCTCTCGTGAAAGCATTGGATCCGTAGATGATGCGAGGCAGCTGCTTCGGACGCTCACCATGCTCTCCACGTTGAATGCGACGCATGAGCGACGCGATGGAAAAATTTGGATTCAATACACCATGCCGGGGTTCGTGCAGTTTATGGGCGTGATGATCAGATTGTGTGTGGGGGATGATCCGCAGTACCAAGATCTCGTCCGGGAGCAGGCAGCGGCGGAGGCCAAAATGGAAGATTGGGATCGTCGGGAACCCGAGCGCAAGGCGAAGCTGGAGATGTTGCGGGAAGATTTCGCCACGCAATGGCGCGCAGCGAAATTAGATCATCTCCTCGAGCTTCCTACGCGAATCAAGGAGCGCGATGCTACCCGTCGCGCGTTCCAGTGGATGCGTGAGATACGTACGGAGCATGGAATCGATCTCACCGCACCCGTGATAGTCACGGAGGATGCGTTGACGCGAGCATTGGAGTCGAAGTGTACGGCCGGTCTCTCCCAAGCGCATGGGGAAAGCCCCGAATCGACCGCGGATGGCGGCGTCATTCTGAGTGCCGTGCAGCGGTTGCGGTTGGCGCTGGGCACCTATGACGCGGATATTTCCCCGCGTCGGCAACTGCGACAGCGGAGTGCGCCGGATGTGCCGCCTGCTGAATGACATGACTGCACCACAAGCAGTGGCTTGTGGTGCTTTTCCGTGGGTCAGGGCTTTGTGGGGTCGTCTGCGCTTCTCCCATGGATGAGATCCAGGATCAGACGAAATTTTGGTTCCCGTGGCCGCCCCTTTGGGGGAGGGGTATCCCGCTCTCGCTGGATCATGTCGCGGATGTCGAGTTTGGTCGCTGGCACGTTGTTGCGACCGAGGTAGAGTTCGATGTTTCGGTTGCGTTCGAATGCGCGCACGATGACCGCGGTGAGACTGAGCGCATTTCGGATTGCATCGGCGTTGGTGCAGCGGAAGAATCCGGCAATTTCCTCGATGCACGCCTCGCTACTCTCGTCGAATTGATAGCGTTTCGGTTTTGGCATGCGCTTTCCTCCTCAGGGAGGATGCTCTCATGGGGTCACTGCTGCGTCAATATGCGTTTCGTGCTTCCAGATGCGCGGAGATGGGCTTGTCGCTTCCGCAGAGTTGCAGGTGTCATGGGAGCCGTGTACGTTGGTACCGGGTGGCATGCAGTGCAGTGTCGGGCCGTAGTTCAGTTGGTAGAACGCACGGTTCGGGACCGTGAGGTCGCCGGTTCAAGCCCGGCCGGCCCGACAGTGTCCTGGATGCCCGCGAAATACACCCCGAACGTTGGTTCGGCGGTGTATTTCGTTATCCATGCGCAGCGTGAGTATCGGCAGCTCGTGCTGCACGCACTACATCACCGTGCGCTATTCTTACTGTTGCAGCTTGAGCTTGCAGCTTGAGCTTGCAGCTTGAGCTTGCAGCTTGAGCTTGCAGCTTGTTGGCGCCCAATCTCATATTCGTACGAATAAGCGAAAGGAAAAGCTACAGGAAAAATGCTCCATATGATCATTGACATCCACACGCACCTCTATGAAGAGGCGACGTATGCACAGTATCGAGCGCAGGCGGGGGATCGCGTTCGGATGATTTTTACCATCTACCATTGGTCCACGCATGATGCTGCGGATCAGGTGCTCCCCGTGGATTTCGATCGTGTGCACGCATTCGTGCGGTCGCATCCGGACATGCGCCTGATCCCCGCATTTGATATGAACGCAGCGGCGGAGCCGCAGTTGGAGCGACTCCACGTACTTTTTGCCGACCGCGCCGTTGTCGGAGTGAAGTGTTATCCCGGATATCAGCACGTGTACCCGTCCGATGAGCGACTCGTGCCGCTTGCGCAGTTGTGTGCGGAATTCCGTAAACCGCTCATTTTTCACTGCGGGGATGTATACGATATCGAACAGCAGGCGATGCTGCTCTACAGCCATCCGATCCATGTGGATGTCCTCGCCATGCGCGTACCTGCATGTCCCATGGTGATCGCGCATTTTGGATTTCCGTACCTGCTCGAGACGGCGAATGTGGTGAGCAAGAATGCAAACGTCTATACCGATTGTTCAGGAACCATCGATTCCGTGGGAGGAGCAGATCGGATTCGTCCGCTCGTGCAACAGTACGCACGAGATCTCGATCGGGCGTTTGCCTATTTCCCCGATGTGCGGCAGAAAATGATGTTTGGCACGGATTACGCGGGCATGCATACCGGTCTCCATGAGTTTGATCCGTACGTCGCGCTGGTCGAGCAGGTGTTCGCCCCAGCGGAGCGTCCTTGGGTGTTTTCGGGGCTTGCGGAAACACTCTTCCTGCATTCGTAATGCATGGCGCGCACAAGAATCCGCACCGCTGCGTACGCAGCGGTGCGGTGGTGTTCATGCGGTCGCGTGTGCCAATGATGCAGCGGGACTGACGGGATGACCGCCGTTCCGTTTCAGGTTGCTCGTGGACATTGGGGGAGCTTTCGCGCGGGCAAGGAGCTCGTGGAGCGCAGCGCCGCTCAGGTGTTCCTGCGCAAGGAGGTGCTGCGCGATTTCTTGGAGGAGCTCGGTGTTGGTTACCTGGATGTCCACGGCGCGGGCATACGCATCTGTGATGATCTCCTGAATCGCGACGTCCACTTTTGCGATCAGATCCTCAGAGATGCTCGTACGGCGCTCGAAGGTTCCTGCTGCATCCACCTGCTCAAACGCGCGATGGCGCAAGTGTGCGCTCATGCCGTAGATCGTGACGAATTTCCTGGCCGCAGCATTCGCTTGCATGAGGTCATCCGATGCGCCGGTCGAGATACTGCCCTCCAGTGCGGTGGCCTCTGCCGCGCGTCCGCCGAGCAGCCCTGCGATGCCGTCGAGGATCTCTTGGTCGGTCATGATGTATCGATCTTCCGGAGGAATTTGGATAGTGACGCCGAGCGCGTCTCCACGCGGCACGATCGAGATCTTCTGAACGGAATCCGGTCCGCTCGTGATCGACCGAACGATGGCATGTCCTGCCTCGTGCAAGGCGACGCGGGTGCGTTCCTCCGGTCGGAGGCGCCGAGTTTTCCGTTCTGCTCCGGTGAGGACGCGTTCAATGGCCTCCTGGAGGTGTATTTGCGTGATCGCGGGCGCGGTACTGCGCGTGGCGATGAGTGCGCCCTCATTGATCACGTTCGCGAGGTCGGCGCCGGAGAAGCCGGAGAGCTGCTGCGCGAGTGCATGGAGGTCAACCGCCGTATCCATTGTTCGTGTTTTCGCGTGCAGCGCGAGAATCGCGTGGCGCGCATGGACATCGGGGTGGTCGACCATGATGCGGCGATCGAACCTGCCCTTCCGAACCAGCGCGGCATCAAGATCGTCCGCGCGGTTCGTCGCTGCCATCACGATGAGGCCAGCGGTTCGTTCGAAGCCGTCCATCTCCACGAGGATTTGGTTGAGGGTCTGTTCGCGTTCGGAATGATCGTTTCGTTTGCCGCGATGACCTCCGACCGCATCGATTTCGTCAATGAAGATGATGGCGGGCGCATGGCGTTTTGCCGTGTGGAAGAGTTTTCGCACGCGCGCGGCGCCTGCGCCGACGAAGAGCTCGACGAATTCGGACCCACTTACGGAGTAGAACGGTACGCCGGCCTCGCCAGCGACGGCGCGGGCGAGGAGTGTTTTTCCGGTTCCCGGCGGCCCGCAGAGCAGAATGCCGCGCGGATTTTGTGCGCCGAGACGCGCGGCGCGTTCGGGGCCTTTGAGGTAGGTGACCGTTTCCTGGAGTTCCAGCTTTGCTTCGTCACATCCAGCAACGTCCGCGAAGGTGGTGTGTGAAGTTGCTGCTTTCCGGAATGACTTTGGTCCGCCCATGCGGCGATCGAGGCGAAAGGTGACGAACATGAGTCCGAACAGGGAAAGGGCCGAGAGGCCAGTCATCACCCAGTCGCGGTTGATGGTATCGTGCTCGACGCGAAAGACGGCATGGTGTTCATCCAAGAACGCCACCAGTTCTTCATTCGCGTGCTCGGGGATGTTTGCGGTCCATTCTCCAGCGGTATCCTTCCGCTTGCCGCGAACGTTTTCCTTGGTGATGGTGATCTGCTCCATTTCGCCTTTCACGACGCGATTGCGGAATTCGGAGTAGGGAATGGCAATTCCCTCGACCGAGGTACGACCGAATTTGGACCAAAGCCACGTCCCGGTGGTGAGTACGGCAATGAGGATCGCAAGGAGACGGAAGCGCTGCATGAGATCTCCCTCCATGGTGCATGGAGATGTGGGTGTCCGGATGGTGAATGAACGACGTGGAGCAGTATGGCGCATTCGGATGCGCGGTCAAATGGGTACCACAACCCCGCGTTGCGGGTGCAGCGGAACCGCGATACGCTAAAGGTCGATTTTGACTCGGGTCTGCGTCGCGCAGCTCGCTCGAACATCACGTCCCTGGCACGAAAGCGATTTTTCAGAGGTCTCCTGGTTATGATCCTCAAACTCCTTTTCGGCGACCCGAACGCTCGGGTCGTTCGTTCCCTCCGACCGCTCCTGGATCGCGTGAACGCCCTGGAATCCGAATTCCAGGCGCTGGATGATGCGACGCTCGCGCACCAGACGGTTGCATTCCGTGAGCGTTTGGCGGGTGGTGCCACGATTGAGCAGATATTGCCCGAGGCGTTTGCTGCCGTTCGGGAATCAGCGCGTCGGGTGCTCGGGCAGCGGCACTATGACGTGCAGCTGGTAGGCAGCATGGTGCTCCATCGCGGGCAGATCGCAGAAATGCGGACCGGAGAGGGAAAGACGCTCACCGCGACTGCTGCTGTGTACCTCAATGCGCTGGCCGGGAAGGGGGTGCATGTCGTCACAGTGAATGACTACCTCGCCCGCCGTGATGCGGCGTGGATGGGGAAAGTCTACGCAGCGCTCGGCATGCGTGTCGGCTGTCTCAATCATGAGACCGCCTACGTGTATGATCCTGGGCACGTTGCCACCGCGGAGCCGCCGCCCGCGGACGAGGCGGAGGTCACCGCAGATACGACGGGTGCGTATAAGGTGGTGCACGAGTTTTTGCGCCCCGTGCATCGGCGGGACGCGTACCTCGCCGACATTACCTACGGTACGAATAATGAGTTTGGGTTCGACTACCTTCGGGACAACATGGTTTCCCGCGCGGAGGATATGGTGCAGCGTGGGCACTATTACGCCATCGTGGACGAAGTAGATTCGATCCTCATTGATGAAGCGCGCACGCCGCTCATTATTTCTGCCTCTGCAGAGGGTGCGACGGATCAGTATCGACAGTTTGCTGCATTGGTGCGCAAGTTAGAGCCCACGAAGGACTACGTGGTCGATGAGAAGCTGCGTGCGGTCACGCTCACGGAGGAGGGGATTACGCACATGGAATCGTTGCTGGGGGTACAGAACCTCTACGCCGAAGGCGTGCGGATCGTACATCAACTCGAGCAAGCGCTCCGCGCGCACGCACTGTACCAACATGACCGTGAGTACGTGGTGCGCGATGGCGAGGTGATCATTGTCGATGAGTTTACTGGTCGGCTCATGCACGGGCGTCGGTATTCGGAGGGACTCCACCAGGCCATCGAGGCGAAGGAGGGAGTGGCCATTCAGCGGGAATCGCTCACGCTGGCGACGATCACGTTTCAAAATTATTTCCGCCTCTACGAGAAGCTTGCGGGCATGACGGGTACTGCGGCAACGGAAGCGGAGGAGTTCGCGAAGATCTATCGCCTCGACGTGGTGACGATCCCGACCCATCGGCCGATGGTGCGGCGCGATCTCGCGGATCGTATCTACCGCACCGAAGCCGCGAAGTGGCGCGCGGTAGTGGCCGAGGTGAAGGAGCGGCATGCGCAGGGACAGCCCATCCTCCTCGGAACGATCTCCATTGAAAAGAACGAACAGCTCCACGCGCTCCTCGAGCGTGAGGGGGTGCCGCATGCGATGCTCAATGCGAAGAACCATGAGCGCGAGGGAGAGATTATTGCGCAAGCGGGACGACGGGGCGCGGTGACGCTCGCCACGAATATGGCGGGGCGCGGGGTGGACATCATTCTCGGGGGAAATCCACCGGAGGCGTCAGAGCAGGAGGCGGTGCGCGCGAGCGGCGGGTTGCATGTGATCGGTACGGAGCGGCACGAATCGCGGCGGATCGATAACCAGCTCCGTGGTCGCGCCGGTCGACAGGGTGATGCGGGATCCTCCCAGTTCTTCATTGCGCTCTCCGATGATCTCATGCGTATTTTTGCCGGCGAGCGCCTGCAACGGATGATGGAGCGACTGGGCGTACCGGATGAGGTGCCGATTGAGAATCGTATTGTCACGAAGCAGATTGAGGGTGCGCAGCGGAAGGTGGAGCATCATCATTTTGATACCCGAAAACACCTCCTCGAATACGATGACGTCCTCAATAAGCATCGCGAGGTCATTTATCGCAAGCGGCGCGACGTGCTCACGGCGCTCGATCCGGTCGCCGTGGTGACGGATATGCTCGAGCAGGTCAGTGAGCGCATCGTCGCGGCACATACGCCCGGGGAGCGAATGGATTTGTGGGAATTGGATGCGCTGCAGCGCGCTGCCGGCGCCATGATTCCCCTCGACGAAGCAGCGATCGCCGCATTACAGATTCCCCTCGAGCATGGGGATGGAAAGCTTGGCGCTGCGGAAGTGCGAACCGCACTGGTACGCACGCTCACGGATGCGACCCAACGATCGATCGATCAGCTGCGGTTGCGGGTGGCGAATGATGAGGCATTCCGGGGTCTCATTCGCGCGGTCGTGCTGCGCGCGATGGATGAGTTGTGGATTGAACACCTCGACGCGATTGAGCACCTGCGCCATGGCATTGGATTGCGCGGGTACGGTCAGCGCGATCCGTTGGTTGAGTACAAGCGCGAAGCCTATCGGCTCTTTACGAGTCTCCTCGCATTGATCCAGGAAGATGTGGTGCGCGCCATTGCGCATGCCGCACCAACCATGGCGCAAGTGCAGTCGGTATTCGCCGACATGCCGATGCAATTCTCCGCGCCCGCGAAGGAGATGACCAAGAGGGAAGGGGAGTCCATTGGCGTTGCCGCTCCTGCGGCGGTGACCACGTCCGATGCGAGCGACACGGCGTCCGGTCCCCACGTCGGCCGCAACGACCCCTGTCCTTGTGGAAGTGGCAAGAAGTATAAGAAGTGTCATGGTGCATAGGCTGCGTATGCGGATACTCGTCTTTCTCCATGGCACCACGATCATGCAGAGCGCAGGGGCAGGAAAAACGAGAGAAGTGCGGGTGCGGCAAAGTGCGGAGCGGGATCCATCCGTTCTTGCATACGAGTCGTACATACCCATTGATCATGCGGCGGAGAAGTTAACGAGTTGGGAGCAACAGGGAGCGGAAATCATGTATCTGAGTTCCCACGAATCGGAAGCGGATATGGAGAAGGATCGCGTCGTGCTGCGGAGGTTCCATTTCCCTGATGGACCGATACGATACCGGGAACGCTGGCAGTCCTATCGGGATATTGTGGAGGAGGTCATTCCGGATGTCGTTATTGAAGATGACTGCGAGAGTATCGGCGGCGCAAAAGAGATGGCGACGACTTTTTTGGAACCCCACATACAGCAGCGGGTGCGATCCGTAGTGATAAAAGAATTTCAAGGGATCGATCATCTTCCCGACCGTATTGATGCGCTGCGGTCGATGCAATGAGTGGCAAGCGTATGGATGCTGCAGTGCAGCCGAGCATGGTGCATGGGGTGGGGCTATTTGCAGCCCGCGCGTTCCGCGCGGGCGAGCGGGTTTATGTGTTGCCGCCAGGGCGGGTGATCCACGGCAAAGAGATACCCGTTGCTTTCCGCGCGAGAACGCGATCACCTCGACTGCGTTGGGAAGGATACGTTCGAAATCATCGAGCCCCCCGGATGCTCCGTGAATCACTCCTGTGCTCCGAATATTGATGAGCGCATGCATGAACGCGAACGGAGCGGGTACGCGCTGCGCGACATCGTTGCTGGTGAGGAATTGACCGTGGATTACGACCGCATCGCGTATTTGGAGTCTCCATTTGTGTGTCATTGTAGCCACGCCGTATGTCGAGGCGTCATACGGGGGAAGCATTTCCTATGATCAAGAAAAGCACGGTCGGTGCCCCCCTTTGAGGTCATTGTGAGAAGCGAGTTAGTGGCTGCTCGTGGGGGGTTCAATCTCATATTCGTACGAATAAACGAATAAAATAATCACACCCACAACAAAGGGATTACGTATGCAGCAGATGGCTACATTCGATGATTTTTTAAAGGTTGATATTCGCGTGGGAACGGTAGTGGACGTGGAGGATTTTCCGGAGGCACGGAAACCGGCGTATGTGCTCGTCATTGATTTTGGGACAGCAATTGGACGAAAGCGCTCATCGGCGCAGCTGACGAGGCGATATCGGAAGGAGGAGATCATTGGGAAGCAGGTGATGGCGGTGGTGAATATGCCATCGAAGCAAATCGGTCCATTCCGTTCCGAGGTGCTGACCCTCGGAGTTGCGGACGGGGACGGCAATGCGGTGTTGATTGCACCGACCCATGCGGTGCCGAATGGGGGGCGATTGTATTAGGAGATGGGTGGGGCGGTAAAATGGAGAACAGCCCCACACTTGTGTGGGGCTGTTCGGGTTACGGTTGTCGTCCGATGACCTGGGCGCGCTGGCTGCGGCAGCCGTTTTGCAGGGTCATGGCTCCGGCGCACTCGAGGGCGTGCGTCTGCTCGATGCCCTGCTTGTTCGCGGTTCGCGCGGTGCAGGAGACGTAACCGTCTCCGTCTGAGTCGACGTTCATGCACGCACCCCCGAGGAACTTGTGGTCCGTGAAGACGCTCTCGATGTGGCGGTGCATGCCACGCTCGGCCGCGGATCGGTCGAAGAGGTAGCTCCCGAGGCCGGTTGTGAATGTGAGGAGTAGTCCTCCAATGAAGAACGCTGCGAATCCGGCGATGAGCACCTTTGGGCGCAGAAGGAACTTGAGCATTTCCACCTCCAGGTTCTAGCCGTACACTAGCGGAAAGGATTGATTTTGTCAAGAATATTGCGCGTGTATGGACACACCATGGCTCCGCGGCCGTGTTGGGGAGGCGCTTGGCGCTGGGTATCTCATGAGTCTCGGAACCGTGGACGATGGCGGTGTGTGGGTGGCGGAGGTGATTTACGTCCATGACGATGCGCTGCGGATATATTGGATGTCTGATCCAGATACTCGGCACTCCCGTGCCATCGCATCGCATCCGCAGGTTGCGGCGACCATCACGGTGCACGCGATCGGCGCGCCGAATTTTGGCCTGCAGGTTTCCGGGCGCGCAGAGCGTATCAATGGGGCGCGACACGATCTTGCAGTGCGGCATTTTCTCAAACGTCGACATCCTGCTCCAGTCGAAACGGATGATGTGTTGCAAGGAGATTCCTGGTACGTGCTCATTCCGGAACACATCGAACTCATCGATGAGGCGCATTTCGGGTTTGCGAAGCAGCGATTGGCGATGAACGGTATGGAATGTGAATGATATGCATCAACGTAAAGCATGCCAGTGACCATGGTCCTGTGTTTGCCTCTTTACGCTCGTCTGCCTAGTATTTTCGTATGGAACCACAGGTGCAAGGATCAGGCGAAGGCGCAATGGAAGCAGCATCGGATCCGGCAGCGCGGCGACCGCGCGTCGGTGTTGGGGTCATGGTGACTCGCGATGGAAAGGTACTCCTGGGGAAGCGCCTCGGCTCACATGGCGCCGAGGAGTATGCGTGGCCGGGTGGACACCTCGAGTGGATGGAGTCCTTTGAGGAGTGTGCACGGCGCGAGGTGCGGGAAGAGGCGGGCATCGAGATCGCGAACGTGCAATTCGTGCGGATCATGAACCTGACGGCCTACCCGCCGAAGCACTATGTGGATATCGGCCTTCGTGCGGATTGGGTGAGCGGTGAGCCGCGTGTGATGGAGCCGGGAAAGTGTGCGGGATGGGACTGGTACGATTTCGACCACCTGCCCGAACCGCTGCTCGCCACGGAGCCCTCTTATTTCGAGGCGATACGCACGGGGAGGGTGTACTTCGATAGTTGAGGTGGCCTCACGTCCGCAACGATGAAAAAACTGCATCACCTGCAGTGACCGCTTGCGTGTCTTCGGTATTGCGATACGATGGGGGATCCGGGATTCATAACCGAATCCTCTTTTTCGTTCTGTGGTGAGTAACTGATATGGCTGTACCTCGACCTCGACGACGCTTGTGGATGGGTGCGGTGCTTCTTTTCGTGCTCCTGTTCGCTGCGACGATGTATGATGCGCCGCAATGGTGGAATCGGATCGCGCGCGGACCGATGGCCTGGGCTGCGATTCCGGAACGTCCCTTCCGACTCGGGCTCGACCTCAAAGGAGGGACGCACCTCGTCTACCAGGCGGACGTGTCCGCCATTCCGGATGGCGACCAACGTGTTTCGATGGAAGGCGTGCGCGATGTCATCGAGCGTCGCATCAACGCGCTCGGCGTCGCGGAGCCCGTGGTGCAGTTGACGCGTGTCGAGGGAACCTGGCGGCTTATTGTCGAGCTGGCGGGGGTTTACGATACGCAGGAAGCAATCGCGGCAATTGGCACGACGCCCGTGCTCGAGTTCAAGGAGCAGAATACGGAAATTCGTACGTTGACCGCAGAGCAACGCAAGGATCTCGATCGACGGAACCGCGAAGCAAAGAAGCGCGCAGAAGAAATATTCGCGCGCGCGCAAAAACCCAAAGCAGACTTCGCTGCGCTCGCTCGCGAATGGTCGGACGACCCTGGATCCAAGGAGCAGGGTGGTGATTTGGGTTGGTTCCGACCGGGGATCATGGTGCAGGAGTTCAACGATGCGGTGTTTGGCGCGAAAACCATCGGCGTCATTCCTCGATTGGTGGAGTCCCCATTCGGATGGCACATCATCCGCAAGGAAGAGGAGCGCGCAGTGGGTGAGGTGTCCCTGAATGCGGTGACGGAGAGTGGAGCACCAGTCAATGCAACAGTAACGACACCGGACGGAGCGTCGCTGCGCGAGGTTCGGGCATCGCATATTCTCATTCGGAAGCAGACGGAACAGGACGTGCTTGGCCCGCAGGATCCGTGGAAATACACCGGATTGGGCGGCAAGCAGCTGAAGCGCGCGTTCCTGCAGTTTGATCCGACGACGAATGCGGCCGAGATTGGCCTCCAATTCAATGACGAAGGTAAGGCGCTGTTTGCGGCAATCACCGAACGGAACCTCGGGAAGCCAATTGCGATTTTTCTGGATGGCAAGTCCCCAGTCGATACGGACGGGGACGGCGTGATCACGGATGCTGATTTGTACGCACCGGTGGTGCAGGGGGCGATTACTGGGGGTGAGGCGCGGGTAACGGGAACGGATCTCACGGTGGACCGCGCGAAGATGATCGCGCGACGGCTCCAGGCGGGCGCGCTACCGGTTCCGGTGCATCTGCTTGCACAGACCACCATTGGTGCCACGTTAGGAGAAACTGCGGTTGCGGCAAGTCTCCGTGCGGCGCTCTTGGGATACGTGTTGGTCGCATTCTTCATGCTGTTCCGATATCGGCTGGCTGGTCTCGTTGCCGATATCGCCCTGGTAGGGTACGTCGCGCTGGTATTGGCAGTGATGAAGCTCCTGGGGGCAACGTTGACGCTCGCGGGCATTGCGGGGTTCGTCATGTCGATTGGGGTGGCGGTGGACGCGAACGTGCTCATCTTTGAGCGGTTCCGAGAGGAATTGCGGAATGGGCGCTCCCTCCTCGATGCCCTGGAACAGGGATTCCTTCGTGCCTGGACATCCATCCGAGATTCAAATGTGTCCGCCCTGATTACCTGTCTCATTTTGATCACGTTTTCCTCTAGCGTGGTGAAGGGGTTCGCGGTAACGCTGGGGATCGGCGTGCTGGTGAGCATGTTTACCGCGATTTCGGTGACTCGTACGCTCCTCCTGCTGGTCGCGGGATGGGCACAGGGTATGGGGTGGTACGGCGTGCGGCCCATACCGGCCGCTGCGGCGACTGCGCATGCGTCCGATCGTTCCCGTTAATCTCCTCCGCGGCTCACGGCGATCTCTATGCTATCCGTCGTTGCACATCGAAAAATCTGGTACACCATCTCCGGGACGTTGGTGATTGCGGGCGTGCTTGCCATCGCGTTCTGGAAGTTGAATTTCGGTATTGATTTTGTGGGCGGGTCCCTCATGGAGTTTCAATTTACGGGCGCGCCCCCAGCCCCTGCAGTGCTCACGCAGGAAATAGCTGCACTCGGGGCGCATCGTATTCAACTGCAGTCGGCAGGGGATCGTGCGGTGATTGTTCGTACCGAAACACTCACGCCAGAGCTCCACGCGACGATCGTACGCGCGCTCCAGGATCGTGCATCGGAGCTGCGTTTCGAGACGATCGGGCCATCGATCGGTCAGGAGCTTGCCCGGAAAACAGCAATTGGAGTGGTGCTGGCCCTGCTGCTCATTCTCTGTTACGTCGCATGGATGTTCCGGAAGGCAGGCGTGCAGGTCTCCTCATGGGCGTACGGATTCGTCGCGCTCGTGGTCATGGTGCATGACGTAATCATCCCGACGGGCGTATTTGCGGTGCTCGGCCGCTTCGTCGGCGTGGAGATCGGCGCACCGTTCATCGCGGCGGTGCTGACGATTTTGGGGTATTCGATTAGCGATACGATTATCGTGCTGGATCGCATCCGTGAGAATGTCGGCAATGCTCGAGGGGGAGACTTTGCGACCGTAGTGGAGCGGAGCGTGCATCAGTCATTCGCACGGTCCATGTACACCACCATCACGACGATTCTTGCGCTGCTTGCAGTGATTATGTTCGGGAGTGCGGGGGTACGTTATTTTGCGCTCGCACTGGCGATCGGGATCGGCGTGGGTGCGTATTCGTCTATCTTCATCGCGGCTCCATTGCTGGTGACATGGCAGCAACGCGGATCGCGGCCGAATGTCCGTTGAGGGGCTGGTGAGGACCGCGCGGATGGGGCGCCGCAAAGATACCGAGCAGCTAGCTGCTCGGTATCTTGTTTATAGGCGATGCAAGGTGCGCTGGTGTACACTAGAGAAGTGCCTGTGGAACATTTGTCCGGGACTCGACGCCTCGTATGCCGTCGATTGTCATTGATCTGGATCCTATTCTCAGCGTGGCGGGTGATCCATTGTCCGCCGCGGAATTTCTCCTCACGCGCGGAGCGTGGGTGATCTTCGTGTACTTTCTCTGGTGGATGGGCAAAGCACTTTGGATGAACCACATCCAAAATAACTTCCTCGCAGAGAAACTGCGGCCGGTCCTCCTCGCCATCGACGTACCAAAACTCTCCCTCCAAACACCTAAGGCGGTGGAGAATATCTTTGCGCATCTCGCCGGTGCGCATGGATCCCATAACCGTCGGGAAAAGTATTTCCATGGGAACCTGCAGGAGTGGTTTAGTCTCGAGATGGTATCCATTGATGGGTACGTGCAGTTTTTGGTGTGGACCTGGGATAAGTACCGCGATCTTGTGGAAACCGCGATCTATGCGCAATATCCCGATGCGCAAATTACCGAGGTAGAGGATTACGCGAAGGCAATTCCAAAGCAATACCCTGACACCGAATGGGACGCCTGGGGGACCGAGTTGATTCTCGTGAAGGACCAGGGGTATCCCATCCGTACCTGGGAACAGTTCGAGCACAAGGGAATTAAAGATGAGCCATTTAAGGATCCGCTCGCGGCGATGCTGGAAAACTTGGCGCGCATTGGTCCCGGCGAGCAGATTTGGATTCAGATTCTCATTAAACCGATTGATCAATCGTGGCAGAAGAAGGCAGTGCTCCTCGTAAAAAAGTTGATCGGGGCGAAGGTGCCAGAACAGAAATCTGCACTCGATTCCGTCATGGGAACCGTCGGTGCGATCGCGAATCCCATCCTGAACGAGGTGGCGGGTGTGGAATTCGGAGCTACCACCGAGAAAAAGAAAGATGAGCCGCTCAGTAAGGTTTTGTTCATGTCTCCCGGAGAGCGTGCCGTAGTGGAGCTGGTGGAAAAAAAGGCATCGAAAATTGGATTCCAAACGAAAATCCGTGTCATCTACGCGGCGCGAAAGGAAGCATTCAAAAAGGCGCATGGTGCGCAGGCGATTGTGGGTGCGATCAAGCAGTACAATACCAATGATGCGAATGCGCTGAAGCCGGAGTTCAAGTCCGTTGGCCCGAGCTCGCTTTGGCTGTTCAAGGATCGCCGCAATAGCTGGCGGAAAACAAAGCTAGTCCGTGCATACCAGAAGCGGAGTATGCATGTGGGTATGCCGGCGTATGTGCTGAATACGGAGGAACTGGCTTCGCTCTGGCATTTCCCCACGCAGGCGGTGCATGCGCCGCTCATCATGCGTACGGATGCACGACGGGCGCAGGCCCCTTCTTCGTTGCCCACCACCTCGTCATCCGCTCCCTCGAGCTTGCCGATACCCGATCAGAAATCCGGCGGACCGCCTCCACAATTGCCGGTAGTGTCTTGATGTTGTTGTATGGCAGGAATACCGCACGATCACGAAAACGAAGTCAACCCATTCGCGCAGACGAACTTCCGCGGCAAAACGCAGCAGTTCGGTATCAAGACCGACGACCGTCGTCGGCATATGTATTTGATTGGGAAAACGGGCATGGGGAAAACTTCCATGCTCGAACAGCTCATTCTCCATGACATTAAGATGGGACATGGAGTGGCGTATCTCGATCCGCACGGCGATACCGCGCAAAAAATTCTCGATTTCATCCCGAGCTACCGCGTGAACGATGTTATCTATTTTAACCCCGCCGACCTCTCGTGGCCGGTCGCCTTCAACGTGCTGGAGCATGTGGATCGAGATCAGCAGCACCTCGTGGCATCGGGCCTTATTGGCATCTTCAAGAAGATCTGGGCAGATTCGTGGGGCCCTCGGCTGGAATACGTGCTCCGAAACGCCATCCTGGCGCTCATGGACTATCCGGGAACCACGCTGCTTGGCATCATGCGTATTCTCGTGGACAAGGAGTATCGGCGAAAGGTGATCGCCAAGGTACAGGATCCGGTGGTGAAGGCATTCTGGGTCGACGAATACGCGCGGTATCCCGACAAATTTCAGACGGAAGCAATCGCGCCCATTCAAAATAAGGTGGGACAGTTTCTCTCCTCGCCGCTCGTGCGGAATATTGTGGGGCAGGTGAAGTCGACGATCGATATTCAACAGATCATGGATGGGGAGAAGATTCTCATCATGAATCTCGCGAAGGGTGGCGTTGGTGAAGACAACTCCGCGTTGCTCGGTGCCATGATGGTGACGAAGCTCTACTTGGGGGCAATGGCGCGAGTACGGGTGCCGGAGGAGGAGCGAAAGGACTTCTATCTGTACGTCGATGAGTTCCAAAATTTTGCGACCGATTCGTTTGCGGATATTCTGTCCGAAGCGCGCAAGTATCGCCTGAATTTGATTATTGCGCACCAGTATATCGGACAGCTCATGACGGACACCTCAACGCGTGTGCGCGATGCGGTCTACGGAAACGTCGGAACGATTGTAACCTTCCGAGTCGGCGCAACGGATGCGGAGTTCCTCGAACCAGAATTCATGCCGATCTTCACACAGGAGGATCTGGTGAATCTGCCCAAGTGGGAAGTGTATCTGAAGCTCATGATCAACGGAGTTGCGTCGGATCCATTTTCTGCCCATACGCTTCCACCCATTACGGTGCTCCATCAGCGCATGGGGAGCACGGAAAAAGTGGAGCGGGTTTCTCGAGAGCGGTACGCGCGACCCCGGGAGGAGATCGAGAACAAGATCGCACGGTGGACGGGGATGCTGGGTGCGGAAGAAGGGGATGATGCAGCGCCTGAGCTTCCGGAGGGGGACTGGCAGCAGGCGCGTACCGCCGCACGGAATTTGACGGATGGCATGTCGGGTCCGCCACCGCGATCGGAACGGCAACCAATGCCGCCACGGAGTGGTGGTGCGCGGCGCGATGATCGCCCAGCGGCAGCGGCGAGCGGTGGGGGATGGCTCCGGGAGTCTATGCACGGCGCGATGACGACGGGCGTTCGTGCGGAAGACCAGACCCCAGATGTACAGCGCACGATTCGTGATGCGCAGCGACCGGATCGACCACCGCCAGAGCCTCGCCAAGCGGAGTGCGCGAAATGCGGCACTATGGCGACCGTCTACTTCCGTCCCCGACCCGGACAACGTATTTTGTGTGAAAATTGCATGCGCGCGGAGAAGGAGCGTGCCAAGATTGCCGTCTACGAAAAACCGAAGGTCGATCGACGATCGATGGGGGAGGGACAGCAGAGAGGACCGGCAGCGGGCGATCCGAATCGTCGAGCAACCGGGTCGCCGTCGTCGCAGCGGCCGGTGCGCGATGGCGACCGCCGCGGAATGGGGGGAGCGCGGCATGGAACGCCGGGAACAACGAATCCTCGCGGGGGCGGTGCGCCGCCGAGGCGGGGAGCGTCTCCTGTCCCATCTATGGACCGCCTACAGTCCGTGGAGCGTGCACCCGGAGATAAAGAAATATCGCTCGGAGAAGTGCTACGTGCCGCCCAGGCAGATGCAGCCCAGCACGGGGCGTCCAGTGCTCCAGAGGAAGAAGCGGAGGACACCGGTGACGCGGCGGGTAGCCCACCAAAAGAGTAGCTCATGGAGCGAACAGCCTCGTCGTCGCATCGAGGCTGTTCGCGTTGCGGGCATCGACAGATTCTGTCTGGTGGAGTACGTTAGGAGCTCTTTGATGCCCCGTTTTGTTGCATACCGGGCGTGAGGGGCGTACGCTAAGGAATAGTTCGCGCGCAACGCGCTATGCTAGCCACTTTTTGGCACGAGTACCTGTACCAGCCGCTCCTCAACGTCCTGTTCATTCTCTACGATCGGACCGCAGGAGAAAACCTGGGCGTGGCAATCATAGAGCTGACGGTACTCATGCGCATTGCGCTGTTACCCTTCAGCGTTCTCTCCGAGCGAAAACGAGGGGCGCTGGAGGCGCTCTCCTCTCAAATTACGGATGTCGATCGCCACTTCAAGAACGATCCCGTCCGAAAACGAGCAGAAACCAGGAAGCTGCTCAAGCGACATCGTGTGAGTCCGTGGGCGAAGTTTGTGGTACTTGGAGTACAAGTGCTCGTGTTCGTCCTCATCTACCAGGTCTTCATTGGTGGGTTGCAGTCCGAAAAATTAGTGGATTTGTACGCGAGTGTGCGACGTCCTGATTTCGTGAATACGATGTTCGCTGGATTCAATATCGCAAAGCGGCATCTCGGATGGAGCATTGCTGTGGGGGTGGGACTCTTTGTGGAGATTCTCTTTATGCAGCGTGGTGAGCGACATCGGGTTGTGGCTCGTGAGGTTGCGTATCGATACATCTTCCCGTTGGCCGTTACCGTTATTCTCGCACAACTGCCAATGGTGAAGTCGCTTTTCGTGATGACCTCGATGGCGTTCTCCGGACTGCTCTTCGGTGCGCGGCGCGCGTTTGCAAAATAGACCAACGTTTTTGTTCCATCGAATATGGCTGACGCGATCGATAAGCTGATGTATACGTTCGTGGTGGAGGATGTACTGAAGGGGTTTTTCATTAACGTTCCACCAGGGTACGTTGCATGCGTCTATGACCTCGGTCGCGGTGTCCTGAAGAAGGTGCTTACTCCGGGTCTGCATTTTAAAATTCCGTTCTGGCAACGTGCGAAGCTCTTCAATACCCAAACCCTCGAGTACACAATCTCGAAAAAGTTTTCTCTTGATCACCCGTCCGCCATGGGCGATCAGCCGATCCATGCGGTCACGGCCGACGAAACGGAAGTGGGTATCGAGGGAACCATTCTCCTTCGGCTCGACCAGCAGCAGATTCCCACTATTTGGCAGTCGGTGGGCGAGGATTTCGTGGAGAAGATCATCCGTCCAACGATTCAGAGCCGATTTCGGATGATTGCATCAAAGTACGAATTTTCAGACTTCGCCTCCGCTCGGCGCGATGCAGTCGAGCTAGATATTCGCGATGAATTGGTTCGTATTTTCTTGCCGCGCGGCATCATCGTGGAGAATGTGCTTCTCTCAGAAATTGCGGAAGAGCGGAAGGGGTAGCTTTGCGTGTTTGCATGAGTAGATGAGATTACTGGTGTTGAGACAAATCTCATATTCGTACGAATAAGCGAATAATAATACCCCAAATACAAAATACTCTACAGTGGTCTGTAGAGTATTTTGTATTTTCAGCCGCAAACCCTCTACCGAATCCACCGCGGATCGGTCTCCACCTTCAGATCGAGATACACCTTCCGTGCCATGGCGGTCTCTAGCTCCTTTCGTGCCATGGACCCCATCTCCTTAATACGCCGGCCGCCGCTGCCGATGAGCATTTTTCGATATCGATCATCCGTCGTGAGAATGCGGGCACGCACATAAAGCGTGCCGTCGGCACGCGACGCGGCTTCATCCACCTCCACGTTCGTGGAGTAAGGAATTTCTTGGTGCATCTGAAGGAACACTTTTTCACGAATCAATTCGGCGAGCCAAAACTCGCGGGGCACGTCGGTCACTTGTCCCTCCGGATACATAGGTTCGCCATCCGGGAGGAGTGTGAAGATTTGGTCGATCAGTAAATTCAGGTTCTGGCGGCGCAATGCGGAGACATCGAATTCCGCGGTGAACAGGGGATCCTGCTCTCCGAAGACGAGGTCATGATATGCATCGCGATGTGGGCGCGCCCGCTCATGAAGATCGGCCTTGTTTATTGCCAAAATTTTCGGCCGGTCGGAGTTGCGGAGGAGAGCGTGCACACGGTGTTCCTCGGTACCAATTGCTCGAGTGGGGTCGACGACGTATACGACCACATCGACGCCGGCCAGCGCCTTTCGTGCAGTA
Organism: Candidatus Uhrbacteria bacterium; assembly: GCA_016188355.1. Classification (GTDB taxonomy): domain Bacteria; phylum Patescibacteriota; class Patescibacteriia; order JACPHY01; family JACPHY01; genus JACPHY01. Next base: position 17,344 of record JACPHY010000008.1, on the reverse strand, counting down.
GCATTGATCTGACGGGTAAGCGGATCACGCGCATGCTCAAAAACCCCCGGCGTATCCACAAAAACAATTTGACCTCGGGGATCATTCAAAATGCCACGGATGATATCACGGGTGGTCTGTGGTTTAGGCGAGGTAATCGCAACTTTGGTCCCCACGAGTGTATTGAGGAGCGTCGACTTTCCCACATTAGAGCGTCCAACGAGCACCACGAGGCCACTTTTCATATTGAGGTAGTCATGCGGTCAATGCCGCGGCGGTACTGGAACGGTACGGGAACTTTCATGGATTGGCAACTCCCCGGGCGTTCGGTATACTGCGTCCGTTCTGGGGTGCGACGCTCTTTTGTCCACCAGTCGAGGGGGTTCATGCCAAAAAAGAAGTGGAATAAGGTTCGCCGGATCGAACACGCGCTGCGGGAGGCGCAGCAATCCGAGCGGGGGATGTCGCCGCGTGAAGCCAGACGGATTCTGCGCCTCGCGAGGCAAGGGGTCCTTTCCCGCGAAGATGCGAGCCGCATCGCGACGGAGGTAGTGCTCCTGCAGCGTCAGTACTGGCAGGTACGGGCGCATGAGGTGATCGCTACCGCGCGGAGCGCCGCCGCCTGGGATCGTCGGACGGTACGTATCCTGCGGCGCTTCGTTGGTCGCGCGGGGATCGCGCTCGACCGACTCGGACTCACCCTACAGGAGCGCCAGTCGGTTGAGTCGGAGCCGGAATGGTCTGCACCCCCTGCGGGGTAAGTGCGGTCCTGCGGCATCACCAGGTACCTTGAAGCGGCTCTCCGAGAGCCGCTTCACTCTATGACCCGGAACCACGATGCGTGATGCGGTTCAGACGTACCACGGTCTCCACGTGTGGCGTATGCGGGAAGAGGTCGAGGCATTGGATCGCGTCGCAAGAGTATTTCGTGAGGAGCGGCTTCAGGTCACGGGCGAGCGCGTGGGGGTTGCAGGAAACGTAGATGATCCGCGCTGGCGTGAGGGCGAGCAGTTTATCGATCACGCGTGGGTGGAGCCCGGATCGCGGAGGATCAATGATGCAGCAATCAATTGGATCGAGGGGGAATGGCCACCGTTCGACAGTACCAAGCTGGAACGTGGCATTCGTAACACCATTCGCGACAGCATTCTCCTGCGCCACCGGAATTGCGGACGGCTCCGATTCGACGCCAAGCACTCGAGCCGCATCGCGCGCGAGCGCGATTCCGAACATACCGACACCACAGTAGCAATCGACAAGGTACTCTGTACCTCGAAGTGCGGCGAAGGACCGCACCGTCGCCACGAGCTGTTCCGCCATGGCGGAATTCGTTTGAAAGAACGCATTCGGTGGAATGGTGAATACCTGATCGCCGATGCGTTCGCGGAGCACATCATTCCCATGGAGTGTCTCGATTTTTTCTGCAATCGAAAGGTCCGTGATGCGTGGATTCACGCCCCAGAGGAGGCTCGTCGTATGCTCACGAAAGGATTCGATGAGATCGTCGCGTCCCGGGAGAGCTCCTGGTGCGGTCACCACCATAGCGAGGCGCTCCCCGGTGCGCTTTCCCTCACGGATGACGAGGTACCGCGCAAATCCCTGATGCGTACGGTGGTTCCAGGGAACTACCTGATGGGTGCGCATCCAAGCACGAAAACGCGACATGAGTGCAACTGCCTCCGGGGAGAGCAAGAAGCAGGAGGTGAGGTCGAGTACATTCCACCACTGCTCGGGCCCCTTGAGGCCAAGCGCGCCATCGGCGCCCACGACGTAATCCATCCGATTACGGTAATAAAAGATCTCCGGTGCAGGGAGAACTTCCGGAATTTCCGGAATCGGCAGCGAGTGGACGGCGTCGGCTACCATTGCTCGCTTTGAACGGAGCTGCGCTGCGTAGTCCACCATCTGCCAGGGACACCCGCCGCACTGCCCGACAAAGGGGCATCGCGGCGTAATTCGGTGGGGTCCGTCGGCGGTACGTTCGAGCAGCTTGCCGCGCCAGACGCCCTGCCGGCGTCCACGGAGCGCGATCCGCACCGTATCCCCGGGAATCACAAATGGAATCGCGACCGGCCCTTTCGGGGTGGTCGCAATCCCTCTTCCCTTTGCGTCCACATGTGTGATGGTGACCGTAAAAATGCGATCGGTACGGCCGCCCTCTTGAGCAAAATGCATCGTCCCCATACACTGAGTGCGCGACTCGGGTGACTTGGCGGTTATGTTCGAGGCGTACGGTGCTTATGCGTATCGTAGTGGGAATGTCTGGTGGCGTCGATTCTGCGGTCGCAGCCGCGCTCCTGCAGGAGCGCGGCTGCGAGGTGGCGGGATGCTACCTCAAAGTGGCCATCCCCGGCGCACCCTGCCCGTGGGCGGATGATCTCCCTATGGCGCATCGGGTGGCTGCCGCACTCAACATCCCGCTCATTGTTCGAGACGTGAGCGCGGCGTATGAGCGGGATGTGCTGGAGCCCATGCTCTCTGCGTACGCAGTGGGGGAAACACCGAACCCGGATACTACCTGCAACCGATGGGTTAAATTTGATGCGTTACGATCGGTGGCACGGGAGGTTGGCGCTCCCCGGATCGCAACCGGACACTATGCGCGGTTGCGGTTGAGTGCGGGAGGGAGCATCGAGCTCCTCCGTGGAACTGACCCCAAAAAGGATCAATCATACTTCCTTTGGATGCTCACGCAGGAACAGGCGGCGCAGACGGAATTTCCGCTTGGCGGCAGACTGAAGATAGACGTTCGCGCGGAGGCACACCGGCGCGGACTTCCGAACTGGGATCGTTCCTCAACGAGTGGGGTCTGTTTTCTCGGAGCGATCCACCTTGCCACATTCCTCCAGGAGCGACTTCCGCCGCGCCCAGCGCGTGTGGTGACTACTACAGGGGAAGAGATTGGCAGCGTCCCGAATGCACTGGCATATACCATTGGGCAGCGACTCTCCCTGGGAGGACAGCCAACTGCGCGATACGTCGTTGCGCAGCGGCTTGCTACGCAGGAACTCATCGTGAGTGCATTTCCGAATGATGCGCAGCGCGCGACGCAGATATTCCATGCGCAGCAACCCCATTGGATTGGCGCTGCTCCCACCATGCCGCTCCGTGCCATGGTGCGGGTGCGGCACCGCCAGGAATCAATCCGCGGTACGATTGCGCTGCATGGGGATGGCCTTCGAATCGACTGCGATGTGCCCATCGTTGGCGTCGCTCCTGGACAGGCAGCGGTCATGGACGATGGAGAGCGTGTTTTCGGCGGCGCGGTTATTGAACACTGCGACACTGATATCCCGGGCTAGATGCGTGGCACCGCTCTACGGTACCGTGGGAATATCTCGGGTCTGAAATTTGTGAGAGCACGGCATATGACGAACTGGACCGCACAACTCCTCCGCGAGCGCTACCTGGAATTTTTCCGGCAACATGGGCACGCGATTATCCCATCGGCATCCGTAATACCGGAGAACGATCCTTCCGTCCTCTTCACCACCGCAGGCATGCACCCGCTGGTGCCATACCTCATGGGACAGGAGCATCCGTCGGGAAAACGATTAGCCAATGTACAGAAGTGTATTCGAACGGGGGACATTGACGAGGTGGGGGATAATCGGCATCTCACCTTTTTTGAAATGCTCGGTAACTGGTCGCTCGGAGACTACTTCAAGGAGGAAGCAATTCAGTGGAGCTGGGAACTCCTGACGAGCGCGACATGGTTCGGTCTGGACCCCCAGCGACTCGCCGTGAGCGTGTTCGCTGGAGATGCTGACGCTCCCCGGGATGAGGACTCCGCACGCACCTGGCGGCAGTGTGGGGTTGCTGACGCGCGCATCGCTTTTCTTGGGAAGGACGACAACTGGTGGCCGGCGGGCGGAAAGCACCCCGGACCACAGGGCCCCGATACGGAAATGTTCTACTGGATTGCTCCGTCTCCTGCGCCGGAGCAGTTCGACCCCCTTGATCCACGATGGGTGGAGGTGTGGAACGACGTTTTCATGCAGTTCCAGCGCACGCCAGAAGGTACGTACGAGCCGCTCTCGCAACGCAACGTGGATACTGGCATGGGCCTAGAGCGCATGCTCACCGTCCTCACGGGAAAACAGCATGTCTACGAAACCGATCTTTTTACCCCCCTCCTCGCGCGCATTGATGCGCTTGCGGGCACATCCCCCCATGGACCACAGGAACAGGCGCGGCGGATGATTGCGGACCATCTCCGCGCAGCAACGTTTATCCTCGGAGATCCCTTCGGGATTTCGCCGTCCAACGTGGATCAAGGGTACGTACTCCGAAAGCTCATCCGCCGCGCTATTCGCGGAGGACGCAGCATCGGGCTTGGCGGGAGATCATGGACTGCGCTCATTGCAGAAACGGTTATCGAGCACTACCGCGCCGCCTATCCAGAGCTTGAACAGAATCGCAGCCGCATCTGTTTTGAGCTCCAGGAGGAAGAAGAGCGGTTCCACGGGGCGCTTGATCGGGGGATGCGGCACTACGCCGCGCTCGTCCAGTCACTTCCTCCGAAAGAACCGATTCCGGGGGATGCGGCGTTCGTCCTCTACGAAACGTACGGATTCCCTCGAGAAATCACGGAGGATCTCGCACGCGAGGAGGGGAGGGCGGTGGATCGATCAGGATTCGATGCGGCCATGCGAACGCATCAGGAGCAATCCCGCGCAGCAACCGGGCAGCGGTTTGCGGGAGGCCTCGCCGATCATTCCGATCAATCGATTCGATATCACACGGCGACCCACCTCCTCCACCAGGCGTTGCGCGCGGTCCTCGGAGATCATGTAGTGCAGCGGGGTTCGAATATCACCCCGGAACGACTTCGGTTTGATTTCAGCCACCCACAGAAACTCACCGCTGATGAGATACAGCGCGTGGAGGCTTTGGTCCAGCAGTACATTGATGCGGATTTCCCTGTCCACTACGAACTCCTCTCGGTGCAGGAGCGGTTTGTTCGAGGACGCGTACGCAGCACTTGGCGAACAGGTGAAGGTGTACTTCATTGGTTCATTGGCCCAGGGATTCGCCTCGACGGAAATTTGTGGTGGGCCGCACGTTGCGCACACCAGGCTAATCGGGAAATTCCGCATCACCAAAGAGGAGGCGAGTAGCCAGGGGGTGCGTCGCATAAAGGCCGTGATCGCGCCACCGCCCGATCCCATGGCTGTTGCCGCACTTGCGCCGCGCAGCTAAGCGGAGCAGGAAGGGGAGGCACCGCAACGAATCCACGGTGTTGACAGGGCAATGCCTCCTCACGTACCATGTGGGTAACCGTCGCAACCGCGATCGGAATTGTGTATTCATGTGGCGGGTTTGGTGGGTCGATGATCGGCATAGCTATGGCGAAACGACGGCATTCGGAAGAGGCACCCACCGAGAGCGCGAGTAAGGATTTCGTCACCGTGGATGGGGTAGTTCGGGAACTGCTTCCCTCAACCACATTCCGGATCGAACTTGAAAATGGACACGACGTACTTGGGTACCTTGCGGGTCGCATGCGCATGCATCGCATCCGTATTCTCCCGGGTGACCGTGTTCGTGTGGAGCTCACCCCGTACGATCTCCGGCGAGGCCGAATCGTGTACCGGTACTAACCGCACGAGATCCGGAATGAGCCCCGTGCAGAGTATTTTTTTGTTTCACTGGGAGCATTTGTTCGTCTGATTCGTGTCTGATTTCGGTATGAAGGTCCGACCATCCGTACGCGTGCGATGCAAAAACTGTCGTTTGGTCCGACGGCGGGGACGCCTCCACGTTATTTGCGCGACAAAACGTCATAAGCAACGTCAGGGCTGATTTCCTTATCTTCACACATCGGCTGCATGCCGATGCGTGAACCAAGGAAGATGCTTCGAATGTATGGCTCGTATTGCTGGGATTACGCTGCCCAACGAAAAGCACGTCGTGGTCGCGCTCACGGCGATCTTTGGTATCGGTCGATCGCTTGCGCAGCGCGTGCTCGCCCAAACAAAAATTGCGCCGACGGTCAAAACGAAGGATCTCTCCGAGGAGGAGGTGCAGCAGCTCCGGGTGGCAATCGAGAAGCAGCTTCGAGTGGAAGGCGATCTTCGTCGTGAGACCCTCGCCAACATCAAGCGACTCAAGGACATCGGATGCTACCGGGGATCGCGCCACGCGAAGCGTCTTCCGGCTCGTGGGCAGCGCACGAAGACGAACTCTCGTACCGTTCGGGGCAATGTACGACGAACGATGGGTTCGGGGCGACGAAAGCTTGAAAAGACCTAATTCGTGTTGATACGAACGTTTTTGGTATGGCGGACGACGTCCAGACAATTCCATCGGAGGCAACCCCGGAGGATGGTGCAACAGCCACCGCCGCGAAACCCGCTGCCCGCGCGCGGGCAGGAAAACCTCGCCCACAAGTTCCCCGCGGTCGGGCATGTGTGAGTGCCACGTATAATAATACGATTGTCACCATCACGGATCCGAAGGGTGACGTGCTTGCATGGTCGAGCGCAGGAAGCTGTGGATTCCGTGGCCCGAAGAAGGCAACCCCGTACGCGGCGAGCATCGTGGTACGGGAGGTGCTTCGGAAGTTAGAGGGTGTCGGTTTGAAGGAAGTGAGTGTATTTGTGCGTGGCGTGGGATCCGGTCGCGAATCCGCGGTTCGCGCATTGCATGCGAATGGCCTGCACGTCGCGAGCATCAAGGACGTGACCCCAATTCCCCACAACGGCTGTCGGCCGCCAAAGCCACGTCGTATCTAGGTTATGGCACGGAATCTTCAACCCAAGCACCACATGTGTCGGCGCATCGGCGAGAAACTCTGCGATCTCGACCGTTGTCCCACCGTGCGGCGAAACTACGGCCCGGGTATCCACGGACCAAAAATGCACCGCAAGCTCACGGAGTACGGAACGCAGCTCCTGGAGAAGCAAAAAGCGCGTGCAGTGTATGGCATCCTCGAACGACAACTGCGTCGTTACTACGATGAGGCGATTCGACGACCAGGAAACACGGGGCAAATCCTCACTGAACTCCTGGAGACGCGACTCGATAACATCGTGTTCCGCCTCGGATTCGCGAAATCGCGAGCAGCGGCGCGGCAGATGGTTGGTCACCGACACATCACGGTAAACGGAAAACGCGTCTCCATCCCATCCTTCCATGTGCGATCGGGTGATGTGATTGCGGTAGAGGAGCGTCGTCGAGGTTCACCGCTCTTCACGGATCTCCCGCGACTAATTGGTACCCGCACCATACCGGCCTGGTTGGCGGTGGAACCGGAGAAATTCCAGGGACGCTTGATCCGTCTGCCGACCGCCGAAGATGTACAGCAGCCGTTCCGCACCCAAAGTATCGTCGAATTCTACTCCCGCTAGCGGCCTTTGCGCCTCCGGTTGTACCGGAGTTCGCCTGCCCCTATGGAACAGTTCATCCTCCCCACCACGTTTGCATGGAAGGACGGAACCAAGCCGAACGAAAAGCTGGTCGTTATCGAACCATGCTATTTCGGTTACGGAACAACGCTTGGTAACGCGCTCCGACGGGTATTGCTTTCCTCGCTCACCGGAGCGGCAGCAACTGCGGTCAAAATTGACGGCGTTCCTCACGAGTTTTCCGCGGTTCCCGGTGTCCGTGAGGATGCAATCGAAATCCTTCTGAACGTGAAGCAACTCCGATTAAAGGTTTTTTCGGATGAACCGGTGCGACTGGTCGTGCAGGCGCGCGGGAAGCGAGAGGTTACCGCGGCAGATATCGCGCGGGATGCACAGGTCGAGATCGTGAATCCTGAGCTCCACCTCGCATCGTTGACGAGCGATGACGCGGAATTCCGAATGGAGATTTTTGCCCGCCGCGGACGAGGTTACTCATCGACAGATTCGCGACCAAAGGAGAAGCAGGAGCTGGGAACGATGGCAATCGATGCAATTTTCGCACCAATTCGAAACGTTGGTTTTCGTGTGGAGAACATGCGTGTCGGTGAGATCACGAACTACGATCGACTCCTCCTCACCGTAGAGACCGATGGCACACTGACTCCGGAATACGCGGTGCAGCAGGCAGGGCAAATGCTCATCGATCACTTCTCGCTCATCGTGCATCCACCCACAGAGGAATCGGGGGCGGGGAATGATGCAGCCGCATCCTCCGCTGCACTCCCGGAGCACGGAGCGGACCCCACGGAAGATACGGGAACAAATTCCTGAGATATGCGGCATCGTAAAAAATCGGTAAAACTGGATCGAACCTCAGGAGTGCGCCGCCAGCTGCTCCGCACGCTGGTGGTGAACATGGTGCTGCGCGAACACATCCGTACCACCGCCGCTAAAGCGAAGGCGGTCCAGCCGCTCGTAGAGCGCTGCATCACCTTGGGGAAGACGAACACGCTCACGACGCGCCGCCAGCTGCTCGCCACGCTCGCGGATCCTCGGGCAACGGCAAAACTCCTCGAAGTTATTGGTCCTCGATATCAAACACGATCGGGCGGATACACCCGCGTGGTGAAGCTTGGCCATCGGGCGGGCGACGCTGCGCCAGAAGTACTCCTCGAACTCGTCCCGTAAGCGTATGCAGGCACCGGAACGACAACAACACACCATCGATGCAGATGGAAAGACATTCGGACGACTCGCGACTTCGATTGTTCTGCTGCTCCGCGGGAAACAGAAGCCCACGTTCACTCCGCATATTGATGCCGGCGATTTTGTGCACGTCGTCAACCTTCGTGCGGTCCGATGGACTGGCAAAAAAATGACCGATAAAAAATACTATCGCTCCTCCTCGTATCCCGGTAACCTCAAGACGCAGACACTCCGAGAGCGCTGGGAACGACATCCGGATGACGTACTCCGTGACGCGGTCTACAACATGCTTCCGGTGAATCGCCTCCGGGCACAAATCATCAAACGACTCCGTGTGGATTTCTAGGTATGGCGACGACCACCGCGACAACCGAAGCAATGTACCTCCAGGCGGTCGGACGACGGAAGTCCGCGATCGCGCGCATTCGTTTACACAAAAACGGTTCCGGAAAAATTACCGTGAACGCAAAACCCGTGGATGCATATTTTACCACTGTGGCCGCACGGACGGCATGTCATGCAGCGCTCGATGCGGTTGGCCAGGCCGACAAGATCGATATCGAGGCACTGGTGAGAGGTGGCGGCAATAACGCACAGGCGGAAGCCCTCCGCCTCGGTACGGCTCGCGCCCTCTGCCTCCTCAACCCCACGTTCCGCCGTGCACTTCGTAAGGTCGGTTTCCTCACCCGTGACCCGCGCGTCAAGGAGCGGAAGAAGCCCGGTCTCAAGCGCGCCCGTCGCGCACCGCAGTGGGCAAAGCGGTAGAACGGGGCAGCTCGCACAAGGATCCTCCCAACTGCTTGGGAGGATCCTTGTTGCATGATATCCACATCGTTGACGCTCACGCGATGCGTGATATCGTTCATATTCTGTGCGTTCTCGCACGTGCGGTGCATCCGCAACATCCCTGCAAGTATCTATGCCGGAGTTCGATTTCAGTATTATTGTGCATCCCTGGATGATCGTACTACCGATCTCCTTCATTGCGCTTTCGTATATTCAAAGTCGAGTAGGGGACGACTAGCACGATAGGTTGCGAAGACACCGCTATCCGGGTACCGTGCAAACGGAGTACGGTATCCACATGAGCACCCCACTCACCCAGCGCGTCGCGCGGAATACGGCATGGTTTACTGCGGGATCACTTCTCCAGAAGCTGATCTCGTTTGTGTATTTTACGATCATTGCCATGGTGTTTGGCGTCAGCGGAACGGGGAAGTACTTTTTTGCGCTCACCTTCACGACACTCTTTGCGATCATTGCGGACTGGGGGATTGCGCCCACGATCACCCGTGAATTCGCAAAGAGCCGTGAAGCGGGAACGTCGCTGCTCGCTGCCGCCACGGCCATCAAGTGCATTGGCGCAGGAATCGCTGCGACGATGGCCACGGTAATTGCGGCGGCGGCAGGATATCCCATCTCCACGCAACAGATGATCTTTGTGGCGATTGCGGCGATGGTGTTCGATTCCGTGCACCAGGGCCTCTACGCGGCATTACGCGGGCTCCAACGGGTACATTACGAAGCCGTCGGAGTGGTCCTTGGTCAAATCATGCTCACGGTGAGCGGCGTCATCATGATTTGGGTTGTCGGGGACGTCCAGGTGATCTCATGGGCACCCATCCGGCTCGCCGCGCGGCGCGAGGTGCATCCGGTCTTACTCCTCGTACCGTACATCCTCACGAGCCTCACCAATATTCTCGCGGGCATCGTCGGGTGGATGCGAGAGCGCATTCCCGCGCCGCGGCTCTCGTGCACGAAAGCACAGCTCCTGCTCCTGCTTCGGATGGCGACACCCTTTGCGATCACCGCAGGACTCGCGCGTCTCTATACCTACAGCGACACCTTTCTCCTCTCGCTCCTCCAGAGCGAGGAGGTGATTGGGTATTATGGCACCCCCTTTAAAATCGCGTTCGCATTCCAATTCATCCCCCTCGCGCTTATCGGAGCGCTCTACCCGGCCATGAGTGCGGTTGCGGTACGCGATCGTGCGCAGGTAGGTGTTTTATTCGAACAATCGGTGCGCGTCCTTCTCCTCATCGCGATTCCCATTGCCGCGGGCATTGGGGTACTCGCGGAGGAAATCGTTCTTTTTGTGTACGGACCCGCATTTCTCCCGTCGGTCGTTCCGCTGATCGTGCTCATTGCCGCGTTGCCGTGCATCTTCGCGAATTTTCCTGCAGGATACCTCCTCAACGCCTGTGATCGGCAATCCTGGAACACGGGCCTCATCGCCGCAGCCACGGTGTTGAATGTCGCGGCAAACCTGCTCCTCATTCCATCGTTCGGCGCGACAGGGGCGGCGATCGCGGCAACCGGATCCAGTGTAGTGTTGTTCATCATGAATCTCGTGGTCCTTCGCCGCGCCGTGCACTATCGAATTGCCACCATTGTGGATGCAGCGATCCGCATTGGTGCTGCAGCAACCTGCATGATCGCGGCTATTCTCCTGTTGCCGATTGGCACGCTCCCCGTACGTATCGTGATCGGAGCGCTCGTCTACAGTGCGGGCCTCTTCGTGACCCGCGGCGTTCGCATGACCGATCTCCGCACCTTGCGCAACGCCTTTCAACGACACCCAGGCGCACTTCCCACGACCTCCGCATCCGTGCCCACATGAATCTCCTCTGCACCTACGACTTTCCGCCGCAACATGGCGGGATCGCTCGCTACCACCACGCACTCGTCGATGCACTTGCTCCCGAGTGTACGGTATTCGTTGCGGATCGTTGCATGCATTGGCTGCGCCTTCTCCCCGCACTGCGTCGACACGCGCGCAATGGCGTGCAGCGCGTCTGGACGAGTGAGCCGCTTCCCATCGGCACCGTGGCGATGCTCCACCGCTATTGGACTGGCATCCCGTACACGGTTATTTGCCATGGGCTGGATCTGGGACGCGCACAACAGTACTTCCGAAAACGAATCGTACTCCGCCGCGTGCTCCGTGGGGCGGCGCACGTCGTCGTGAATAGTGCGCACACCGCGGAACGTGCGGTCCGGGCAGGGGCAGACGCCACACAAATCCGCATCATCCATCCCCCCGTAGGCATTACTCCGGAAGCGTATCCATCCGATCGCGGAGCGCAGGTGCGCGATACCCACCAGCTCCAGGAACGATTTCTCGTCTGTACGGTAGGCCGTCTCGTACGCCGAAAGGGGTTCGATGTACTCATCCAGGCAATTGCGGAGCTCTCCCGGTTGCACGCGCTCGACCGAAAACCGACGCTCGCCATTCTCGGCGATGGCCCAGAACGGGAAGCGCTCACGCTGCAGGCGGAGCAACTGCAGGTGGACGTCCGATGGATTCCCCATGCATCCGATGCCACCATTGCCGCGTGGTATGCAGCATGCGACGTATTCGCGATGCTGCCGCGGGAACTTCCGGATGGGGATGTAGAGGGATTCGGTATTGTGTATCTTGAAGCGGGCGCATTTGGAAAGCCCGTCATTGGCGCACGGAGCGGGGGAGTGCCGGATGCAGTGCTGGATGGAGTGACCGGCATACTCGTTGCGCCTGATGACCCATTCGCTGCCGCACAAGCGCTATTCGATATCGCACAGCATCCTGAACGCGGGGACGCCCTCGGTCGCGCAGGACGAACGCGTGTCCGAGAGCATTTTACGTTAGCGCGATTTCGCGGAGACGTACGCGAGCTCCTCTCGTAATATGGCACGCATTGCCGTGGTCGTTCCCATCTACGGATCATCAACATCGCTCCCCCGATGCCTCACCAGCATTGCGCGGCAAACGTATCGCGACATCGAGGTGGTGGTGGTGGATGACGGCAATACTCCTCCCACGGTACTGCCCGCGGTTGCCACTCCCATTCCCATCCGTTGCATTCGACAGCCCCACGCGGGAGCACCGACGGCACGGAATTTCGGCGCCGCGAACACCGACTCGGAGTTCCTCTTGTTCTGCGATGCGGATGTCGTGCTCGCTCCCACGGCGCTCGCGCGCATGGAGGAAGCACTCCGGACTCATCCGGACGCGTCCTATGCGTACACGGCGTTCCGTTTTGGCTGGAAGTACTTCTCCAGCTACCCATTCGATCCCGATCGCCTCCGGAACATGCCGTACATTCATACCACCGCGCTCATCCGTCGCGCGCACTTTCCGGGGTTTGATCCTGCATTGCCTCGATTCCAGGATTGGGACCTCTGGCTGACCATGCTCGAACAGCATCATGGAGGAATTTACATCCCGGACACCCTCTTCCGCGTCACCCATACACGAGGAACCATGAGCCGCTGGCTCCCTTCATTTGTATATCGATTGCCCTGGCAGGGGACACATGCGCGCGCATACGCAGAGGCACGGAAGCGCATCGTCGCGAAGCACCGGCTGCCGACATGATACATGTCTCAATATTGACGTTTTCGATATTGACGAATACACGAATCGTCCGCATACTGGCAACCACAAAGGTCGCACGCAGCGCCTCAGTATTTCATTCACGAACGGACTACCCGTCGGAAGCTCCCATATGAAGTGTCCAAAATGTGGGTACGTCGGCACGTCGGGGAATTGCCCGAAATGCAATGTGCCTCTCGTGGAAGAGAAATAACCGAAGCGCCGCACCCTGAGGGTGCGGCGCTTCGCATTCGTCTCCCATCCCCGCATTTGGTACGATAATCGAACCCCTTCCATTCCATGCATTTCGCCCTCGCTATCCTCGTGACCGGCATCGCCTTCGACCTCGCCTCAATCATTGGGTGGGGGAACCCGCCATTGGGCACGGCGCTCGGCATCGCCATCGTCTGCGCGGTTGCGGTCCTTGCCGCGCAGACGATGCGATTTGGCGTTATGGCAGTGGTGCTGGAATTGCTCTGGGGCAGCCACGGCCATGCAGTACCAATCGAGCTCTTCGGATACTCGATCTCGCTCCGCATGGGCATCTTCCTCGCGGTATGCGGCGCGATGCTCTGGCATCTCCGGAAAACACCAATACGCGCCTTACTTTGGGAAACATATCGGACCCATCCACTGCGATACCCGGCAGGCGCGCTGTTCCTCTCGTTGCTGCTTGCAGGAATTCTGGGCATGATCCGCCACCCGTGGAACGAGGTGTACCGTGATGCAAACGCATGGGCATTTTTCCTCCTCATGCCAGCAATAGTGCTTGGCACCATCAATGCACGGGATCGGTCAATGGTCCTGCAAACGCTCCTGATGGGCGCAGGGTATCTCCTCCTGCGCACCTACGCGCTGATATTTGTCTTTACCCACGACCTCGGCGGTGCATGGCTGCCGCTCTACCGATGGATCCGTGATACGCGCCTCGGGGAGATTACATTTTTTTCGGGCGGATTTCCCCGAATCTTTTTTCCGAGCATGGTGCTCTTGTTTCCGGTTCTCCTGCTGGCCGGATACCGCGCCATGCGGGTGGCGTCGATTCGATACGCCATGGCACCAGCGATGCTGGCGGGTGCGAGCATTGCCGTGCTCATTGTGAGCCTCTCCCGGAGCTTCTGGCTCGCCCTGCTCGGACTCGGTGTCACCGGATGCGGATACTACGCCTTCCAGTGGCTCCGCACGCATGCCGCTCCACGCTGCTCGGCGCGCATCGCCCTCATCGGAGGAATGGCTTGCGGTGGCATCGCCTTCGCTGCGATGCTCATCTGGTTGCCATACCCCCAGCGCATCACTTCGTCTGGGCTCTCCGCAACGCTCACCGCGCGATTGCTCACCTCTCAGGAACCCGCTATTGCCAATCGCTGGCAGGAAATCGTTCCGCTTCGGGCCGCCATCGCTCAGCACGCGATATTCGGGAACGGTTTTGGGGCAACCGTGACCTACGACTCCAAGGATCCCCGAACGCTCGCTGCATTTCCCGATGGAAAATACACCACGTCCGTTGTGGAGTGGGGATATCTCGATGACGCACTGGAACGCGGAATCATTGGCGTGCTCATTGAGCTTTGGTTCCTCGTGATGATGATCGAGGCAACGCGGCGCGCCCGGGCTGACACCGCCGCATTTGGTTACGGAATCGCGGGAATCGCGATCGTCCACATGGTGAGTCCATATTTCAACCACCCGCTCGGTATCGGCGCGATCCTCCTTGCAACCGCAATGGTAGCTTCTACGGAGAAAACACCGACAGCCGGGGCGGCTGTCGGTGTTCTATCGGGTTCTTGAGAGACGAATCATAGCCAGGATAAGGATCACGGCCGGAATGGTCGCCGCAAGCGCGAGCCCCATCGCAAACGGAAAATGCTCGGGGTGTTCGCGTGCATATTCAATAGAAATCCAAGCCAGAAACACAAAACTCGCCACCAGGGCTGGGCTGTTCCACCACCGAAACCGCTTCAGCTGATGCATTTCCGATACGGACACCTCAAAGAGTCCTGTCGATCCAAATCCGCCCGTATCGCGGACGGTCGGCGGCAGGGTGTCCGTTTCCGTGAACGCGGGCAGTTCCACCTTCGTGAACACGAGCTGCGCCACGCGCATGCCTTTTTCCACGACAAACGGTTGGTCGCCGCGGTTCCGGAGGAGCACGCTCGCCTCGCCGCGGTAGTCCGGGTCCACCGTCCCCGGGGAATTGGAGAGCTCGATATCGTGCTTCGACGCGAGCCCGGAACGGGGACGCACCTGGCAGTCGTATTCCGGTGGTACCACGAATGCCACGCCTATGCCCAGGAGCACGCTCCCATGCGGCGGAATGGTCACCGGCAGCGCGCCCGCCGAAGCACGGGTTTGCTTATCGATCACGTGATACGCATAAACGTCGTATCCCACTGCACCCGCACTCGCGCGTACGGGGATCTTTGCGTCCGAAAACAACTTCTGAATGGGAATGTGCATCGTCATCCTCCCGACATGCTTCTGGAACTAGCGTAAGCAACCTACGATCGCGCGCAATGGTACTTCCCACACAAAACCGACGCCCTACATCAGCCGCAACACATCCGTTCGATGAAGTCCGCGAGCAAATGCGACGCCCTCCATAACGACACCACCTTCTGGCTGTACGAGGTCCAACCAAAGTGACCGTCCATCTCCTGCGGCGACCGCGATCGACGCGTCATCCATCACCAGCGTACCGGGCGCTTCCCGTGTGGCGGTTCCCATACGGAGACGGAGGATCTTGAGGCGCTTCCCGTTCGGCGCCAAGCACCACGTTCCTGGCCATCCTTCATATGCGCGCACCTTTCGCTCGATGGACGTAGCGGGTACTCGCCAATCCAGTTGGCCGTCCGCTCGCGTGAGGAGCTTACAATACGTTGCTCGGGCATCATCTTGCGACATCGGCGTGCACTGACCATTGACATATGCAGGGAGCGTGCGCAGGAGCAGTTCAGCGCCGCACGTCGCCAGGAGACGCTCAAGCTGCAAGCGCGTCATGGTATCCGTCAGCGGAACGACCTGTTGCGCGAGAATCGGCCCGTGGTCCATCTCCGCATCCAGACACATAATGGAGATTCCGGTCTCCGTGTCCCCATTGGCAATTGCCGCGTGCATGGGTGACGGTCCTCGATACTTTGGGAGGAGGGACGGATGCACATTAACATAGCCGAAACGGGGGACCGCAAGCGCATCGGGAGGAATCAATTTGCCATACGCAACAACCACCGCAACGTCTGGCTGCAACTCGCGCATGACTGCGGCGAGCTCTCCTTTCGCTTGCGGCTGCCGAAGGGAGAGCTGATGCTCCGTTGCCCATACGGCCATCGGCGGGGGAGTGCGCACTTGTTTCCGTCCAACCGGTTCATCGGGCCGCGTGAGTACGCCAATCAATGTCACTGCCGGGGATTGGAGGAGCGCTTGAGCGGTCGGAATCGCGAATTCCGGAGTCGCCAGTAAAATGCAGGTGATTGCCACAGGCAAATTTTAGCGTTTGAACAGCAGCCACTACAGCACCACGTCTTCGCTCTTTCGCGCCTTCGATGCAGCGGCATTGCGTTCATTTTCCTCCAGCGGAGGAAGCTCCGCAGTGCGAATAGCCCGGTCGATGAAGAGGATGCCATCCAGGTGATCAATTTCATGCTGCACAATACGGGCCACCAGATCGCGGCATTTGCGCTCCACTGGACGTCCCTGCGCATCTTGCGCGCGGAGCGTCACCGCCCGGGATCGGGAGACAAGGCCGACGACTCCTGGTACGGAAAGGCAGCCCTCCGTATCCACCGCGGTACGTAAGGATCGGCTAGTAATCTCGGGATTCACGAACACGCGTGGCGTTTTGCCATCGAGGACGATGATAACCCGCGATCCGATACCTACCTGCGGGGCGGCAATGCCCACGCCGTCCTCTGCGCGCATGGTCGCGATGAGATCGTCAAAGACGCCATCCGCACGGAGACGTGCGAGGGTTGTGGCATCCACTTCCGTCGACCGCGCACGCAGTCGACGATCAGGATTCGTGAGGACCGGAAGCACACGAGCCATAGGAGCACTACATGCGGAGGGTCAACGGGTCAAGGTACGTCCGCCACTCCTTCGGAAGATCGGCAACGACCGCAGTGATACGATCGATGGCAATCAACTCGGGAAATCGTACGATGATGCTCAGCACCCGCTTTCCACGAACGACGCCAAATTCGTATGGGCCGTCAATAGACGTGATCGTACCATGGTGTCGCTCCTCGAGCAAGCGTCGGACGCGGTCAAACGATTCCATTGCGGCGGGCTGCGCTGCATCGCAACGTAGGAGACGCACGGAGGGCGGATATTGCAGTGCCGCGCGCTCTTCGAGTTCTTCTTTATAAAAATGCGCATCGTCTCCGGTCAACGCGCGGAGGACCGGTTGCGAGGGATCGACGGTCTGGAGCAGCATCGGGGCGCGCCAGGTGGCTGCCCATAC
>JACPHY010000007.1 GCA_016188355.1 Candidatus Uhrbacteria bacterium | reverse complement strand
CGCGCCGCGACAAAATGCCCTAGTTCGTGGACGGCAATCATGCCCGCGAGCACGCCGAAACGCATCATCATGAGGCGTCGTTGCACGTCGTCTCCTTATTGTTGATATGGGATGGGAAAGATCAGTGCGTACATTACGGTCGGGAGTGGCTCGTGTCAAGTGCCTCCCTGGTGCTCATGCCGGCACGGGAGCGAGAATGGCCGTCCATGGGAAACCCCGAGGCGTGTGGCCTCGGGGCGAGCTACTTCTTTTTCGGTTCATCCGTGGAACCGCCACGCGTCGTGCCGTGCGATTTTCGAAGCTTCGCCTCGGCGTGGTCGAAGATGTCCTCGAGCCACCGTTCGGCCGGGATGATCGGCGGTTTTGTCGGTCGTGCCATGGGGCGAGTAGCGGGCGCGGGGGACACCTGCGAT
This sequence comes from Candidatus Uhrbacteria bacterium, assembly GCA_016188355.1. Lineage (GTDB taxonomy): Bacteria > Patescibacteriota > Patescibacteriia > JACPHY01 > JACPHY01 > JACPHY01. Next base: position 9,042 of record JACPHY010000007.1, on the reverse strand, counting down.
CGCGGGCGTCGTCGGGATCGCGTGATCACGATGAGCGCGATGCTGATGCCGAGGAGCCAGATGAGGGCGACGCCGATGCAGAATGCGATCATGGCGACTGCTCCAGGGAAGGGCCGAAGAGATCGGTACGGGTGATTTCGCCGCAGGCGATTCGTCGGAAGAATGTGGTGAGGTCCCATCCCGAGTGCGATCGGATGAAATGATTGAGCTCGGCGACGTTCATTTCAATTGCGTCGATACGCGTGATGCTCCGTAATGTCGGAGCGAGCCACCGGAGCTGGTGACCGACGTGCAGGTGAAACGAATACGAGTTATGTAGCACCGTGACCCGATCGCCGGTGCATTGTGCAATGATCGCAGCGATGCGCGTACGGATCGGATCTTCGGATCGCCCGATCGTGTGCTTTTGCCATTGCTCCAGCGCCTCGAGCGCCATCAGGAGTCGGTCTCCACGAATGGGGAGCGGTTGCAATCCCTGCGTCATACTACCTCCCACAATGAACGTCATGAGCATGGCATGGATGGACGACTCCGTCAATGAGCAGCACGCGTCGGTGTGCGTTGGAGGTGATCGATGGTGATGGTGCTGCTAGCGACTAGCGTGAGGAATTTTCGGAGGAGCACGAAATCGGAGGGGAGTAGCTCCCGGTTTTTCTGGAGATCCATGAGGAATGGCGCGCAATCGACGGTGCAGTAGACGAGCGCGTCGAGCTGTGTCCGCAGTAATGATGCGCAGGTATCGTCGCGGACGCTGCAGTGGAACGCGACGTATTCCTCGAAGCGTCGTGCCGCATCGGCACCCAGATGCGCGCGGAGCGTGGATCGGATTCGCGTGAGTGAGCATCCGAGCGGATTCCGTTCGCTGATCGTATGCGCGTCGTCATCGCCGGGATGCACATGTTCGAGAAATCGGAGCACCGCAAGTGCGATGAGGAAACGATCCAGACGCATGGGCAACGTTGCGGACGGTGATTCCGTTGGCATAGTGTCCTCCATGGGAATGAACTGCGGGCACTGTAGCAAAGAGGGGTGCGTGGTCAAGCGACGACCGAACACTGCCGCACCGTCCGGAGAGGGACGGTGCGGCAGTGTATTGGGTGCGGGTTACGCGGCAGGAGCTGTGGTGGTTTCTTTCAATTTCTTCTGGTACCTCCCACGGAGGTGATGGAGCTTCGCGCGACGGACCTTGAACTGCTTCATGACCTCCACCTTTGCCACGGTGGGTGCGTGGATCGGGAAGATGCGCTCGACGCCTACGCCGTGCGCAATCTTGCGCACCGTGAACGTGGCGCCTGCCTCCTTGCGATGACGGCGCGCAATGACGGTACCCTCAAAGATTTGCAGCCGTTCTTTTTCCTCTCCCTTTGCGGTGGTTTCCTTGACGCGCTGATGTACGCGTACGATATCGCCGGGTTGCGGGTTCCAGGCGGGCGATACGACTGGGGTTTTTGTGGATTCGTCCATATGGGGCGCTCTGTTGATGGAGTGCGTCGAGAATTCGGCGGACGATCTGCTTCGGTGTGCAGCGATCAGTCCTAATGACGAGATCGTACGGGGTGAGATTGGCAATGTCAATGCCGTAGTTGTTTCGGTATCGTCCCGCCTCTCCTGCCGCACGTTCCCGGAGTCGGATGCGCGTAGCGGTGAGGGTGCCGCCGTCTCGCCGGCGCAGGCGGGCAACGCGGGTGCGTTCGGAGGCGGTAATCCACACCCGGAGGGCGGGGAGTTTGGCGCGAGCGGTAATCCATCCCGCGAGTCGTCCTTCGAGAATGAGGTCCTCGTGCTGCCGGGCGCGAGCGAGGAGCATCCGATCGAGTGTGCGATCGACGCGCAGGTGCGTATTGACGTACGCACCGAATTCGGTGAGGGACATGCGGCGCGCCGTCGCTGCATCACGAAACACCTGACCGGCATTGAGGTAGGGGTATCCCAGCGCTTCCGTGAGCAGGCGTGCCGTCGTTGATTTGCCAGATCCCGGAGTCCCAGAAATCGTAATGCGCATACGCGGATCGCGACGGCAGAGCGGAAGAGCGTAATGACCGGTGCCGCTTGACACTGGTTACTTTGTAGCCTACGATATCGCGTTGCTCATTGCCTAGTCCGTCCCGAGAAAGGGGGTGTGACATGGATCGGTGCGCACGTATGGGTGCGTGGGTATTGCTGCTGTTCCTGAGCGAGGGTTGCGGCACACTGCGTTTCGGTCGATTGGAGAGTTATCAAGCGCTTCCCTTGCCGCAAGAAGAATTTGCGGTGGCGGAGCAGTACGCGGTGGTGCTGGTGCCGCAGCCGTACGTGCTGCGTGCGAGCGAACGAGGCAACGCGTGGAAGCTGCTCATTCGTCGATCGGATGCGACGGTGGAACATGTGGTTGCCGTGCAATATCATCTGCTCGATCTCCGAGCAACGTGCACCGCAACGGCGGGCCTGCTCCTTGCGGTGCTCCCGGGAAATCCGGAGCGCTATCGTGACGCCGATGGTGTGCTGGTGGCACATGACGGAGATCGGTGTTTCGGTGCGGGTGGAACGATGCTGCCGTGTGCATCGTCCGCTGCGTGGAAGTACGCCATGCCTCTGCAGGTGATCCCGGTGGTTTCGCGGTCACAGGATCCGAATGATGAGCGGCTCCGTGCGTGGTACGAGCATCGCTTGCGTTTTGCGATGGTGCGCGCAGCAAATACGGCGCTTGGGGAAGAGGAATACGAACGCATTGCGTCGGAGGAGAGTATCTGGCGCGATGTACGCGATGCGGGAGTGGTTGCGGGTATCGGTGGTACGACCGCGGGATTCGTTGGCCAGAATGTCATCCAAGGATTGATTGTTGCCGGCGTCACGTTCCTGGTACAGATGCCGTTTGCGCTCCTTCGAAAGTCGACGGGCCCGGAATACGGAGATGCGCCCATGCCGGCGAGCGCGGTCGCCGAGCTTTCGGACGCGCTTCGTGTCTGTGCGATCGCGCCGCGCGATGCATCGCCGCACGCATCACGCTGAACCAATATGCCAGCACCCCGATCCAGCGTCGGGGTGCTGTTCCTTTTGGATGGGTCAGGAGCGCTATGGAGTTGGTTTGGTTATTTTGGGTTGCAGGAATTCGATTGCTTCCGCCTCGGTCATATCGCGCTGCTCCTGGGTGAGGATGTGGAGCTGCTGTTCACGGAGTTCCTCGAGGAGTGTCTTGATGTGTGGGCCAGGCTTCAGGTGAAAGTGCTGCATGATGTCGTCGCCATTGAGCACGGCCTTCGGTAGTCGATCGCGATCGGCAATCAATGCACGCAATCTTGCGATCTGCGTATGGAGTGCGCGGAAGTGGGCGAGGTCGGCGGTGGGTTGTCCCTGCGGAATACTGGCAGAACCATCACAGAAGGTTACGCGTTGCAGCGCGTCCCCAGGTCGATGGGGATGGAAAAAATAACGTTCGAGCGTGGCATTGCGCATGACCATGGGATCGCTGAGCAGGAGGAGATGATGATCAATGATCCAGCCGAGGTCCTCGGGGTCGACGTGACGGGGATCGTCCTTGGAGAACGGAGAGGCGAGGGTGAGGCGTCGCGCGATGGCGCGCGCCATGTTGCCGCCCACTGTATCGTGTCCATCAAACCGAATTCGGTTGGTGCCATCGGACGCGGGTGTCTTCTGGGTGGGGGGCTTGCCGATGTCGTGGAAGAGTACGCCGAGTACCACGAGTGCGGTGAGTGGACCATCACCAAATTCTTTTCGGAACTCCGGAGAGCGAAGCACTGCGAGCGCCCGCCGGGTGTGCATCCAGACGTCCCCCTCGCTATGAAATGCTTCCGGTTGCTCGCATCCCTTCATGCCTTCCAGTTCCGGAAGAAGCTCCCGGATAGCGCCACTGGCGTCCCAGAGATCGAGCGCCTGCACGGGATCGGCGACGAAGGACTTGATGAGCTCCTTTGCAATGGTCTCCCGTGGCGTCACATATTCCATGCCTTCGAGTTCGGGGAGGGGAGAGGTGTACGCATGCCCGCGGCGTGCGGGTCGGGGTGTTTTGAGTTCTTTTGCGGGGCGCACGTCATTGATATGGATCATGCCTGCACGCATGGCGGCCATGGTGGCGGGTTCGATGGTGGATTCGAGCTGTGCGGCGAACCGCAATCCACGGAGGATGCGGGAACGGTCCTCCGCGAAACGTTCCTGGGGATCACGGACGGCTCGGATGATGCGTGCGCGAAGATCCTGCTGCCCACCGTAGGGATCGATGAGTGTATTGCGGTGGAGGTCCCATGCCATGGCATTCATGGTGAAATCGCGTCGTGCGAGGTCCTCTTCGACGGGGAGCAGGGGATCCGCTTGTACCTCGAAATCACGGTAGCCGCCTGTCCCATCCGCATGTTCCGTACGCGGGAGGGCAATATCGAGATCTTCCGCATCTTCCGGCCATCCCTGTGGACGGAATTTGAGCACACCGAAATTGCGGCCCACGAGATTCACGGTGCCGCGTGCCGCAAGGAAGTCGTGCAGCGCCTTTGCGGGGACGTTGCGAATGATGAGATCGATGTCCTTCGCATCTCGACCGAGGAGGACATCACGGACCACGCCGCCCACGAGATATGCATCGCTCCCGGGAAATTCGGTGGCGAGCTCCGTGAGGAATCGAAATTCCGGACGCGCGCGGAGGCGCTCCGTGAAGGCGGTGAGTGGCGGTGGGGGGGATTCGTTCATACGCAATCGCTCAGTATACATGCCTTTCGTTTATCCCGGGAATTTGGTCAAACAGTTGACGAAAACAGAACATGCTGCTACGGTGATACCCCATCGTTCATTTTACCGCTAAATACAACCGGCGCGCGAAGCGTGTTCGGTAACCGTGCGCCGTGGTGCACGCAACCAAGGGAGGTGCGCGAATGACCGACGAGCGAAAACCGTTCACCGGGAAGCTCTTCTGTGGCCAATCGAACGTGCCGCTCGCCAAGGCGATCGGTGCCGAGCTCGCGAAGTTCACGACGTTCGATGGGCAAGTCGATTGTGTCGTGCGGGACTTCCATGACGACGAGCCGGATGTGCAGCTCACCAGCAACGTGCGCGATGCCGACGTCTTCCTCATTCAGTCCACGAATTACCCCGGGGGGAAGTATCTGGTCCAGCTCATGGCGATGGCGAATGCGGCGCGGCTTGCGGATGCGGGCAAGATCACCGCGGTCATGCCGTACTTCGGTTACGCGCGGCAGGATCGCAAAGTGCGGCCGCGGACGCCGATCACTGCCCAAGCGATCTGCATGGCGATCGAGGCGATGGGTGTTGACCGCATCCTCACCACCGACCTCCACTCCGGGCAGGTGGAAGGCATGTTCCGGCGCGCGTTTCCGAATCTCGAGGCGCTCCCGCTCCTCCTGCGTGCCGCGCGGCGCGAACTTCAGATCAGCTTCGCGGATGTGGCGTTCGTGTCTCCGGACAAGGGTGGCGTCGTTCGGTGCGACGAGACCGGGAAGCTGGTTGGCTGTTCGCGGGTCACCTTTGCGCACAAGTCGCGCAGTAGGGAAGATGCGACCATCAAAAAGATGCGCATCGTGGATCCGGAGTTGGTGGAGGGGAGAGACTGCCTCCTCATCGATGACCTCGTCGACACTGGCGGCACGCTCGCGAAGGCAGCGGGCAAGCTCAAGGATGCGGGCGCGCGTCGCGTGCTGGCGCTCTGTGTTCATCCGGTGCTTTCCCGAGATCGGAAGACGGGGATTGCAGCGATGCAGGTGCTTGGCGAAGCGCCCATCGACCACCTGTACCTCACGGACACCATCCCGCTGGACGAGGAACAGCTCGCGGCCCACCCTGCCTTCCGTGACAAGGTTCGGGTCGTATCCTCAGCGTCACTGCTCGCCGGCGCCATCGCGGAGATCCATCTCCACGGTTCGGTGAGCGGCATCTTCCGGAGAACCACGGAGGACATCTTCCGCGATTGAATGAAACCGTGGCTCCATCGAGCGACCCCGTCCACCGGACGGGGTCGCGTTTCATTATTGCGGATGCTACGCTATCGGGTGAGCGGATAACCGTATGCATGCGATATGAAAGATGTTGCGCCAATCCTCCGGTCACTCGGCCTACTCGATAGTGAAGTAAAAGTGTATCTCGCGGCATTGGAATTGGGTCCATCCACAGTGATCGATCTGGCGAGCGAGACGCGCCTCTCACGTCCCGCGACGTATGCGGCCATCGAATCGCTCACGAAGCGGGGACTCGTAACCACGCTGCAGAGCGGGAAGAAGCGGCTCTTCGCGGGGGAGCATCCGGATCGTTTGCTCCAGTATGCGAAACGCCGTGAGCTGGAGCTGCAGGAGCGGGTGAGCGAGCTCACGCGTGCAGTACCGGAATTGGCGCTCCGGATTGGTGGCGCAAAGCCAGTCGTGAAGGTGTACGAAGGGAAAGAGGGGGTGCTCGCGATCATTGAGAGTATCAGCGCATCGCGGCCGAAGCAGATTGATGAAATTACGAATGTGGACGCGATGCAGGCGGTGATTCTCGATGAAGAACGGAAGCCGATCGTTTCCGAAATTCAGCGCGTCGGGACAAAAGTGCGCGGGTTATACGCGGGCAGCAGCATCAAGCGTTCCGCGCACGCGCAGAAGCGTGTGCTGCCGCAGGAGTTTTCCGGTTTTCGTGGACACATCTCCACGAGCGACAACTCGGTTGCGTTGGTGACGTTTGCCGGGAAGATGCACTCCGTATTGGTGGAAAGCGAAGAGCTCGCCGCTACCTTCCGTGTGCTGTTTGAGCTTGCGTGGCAACGCGCAGCGGAGTTTCAGGAACCGGAAGCATAGAGGGCGATGATTTTTTGACAAGGGGAAGCCCGGTCGCCAGTGGCGGCCGGGCTTCTGAGATCGCGCGTTGCCGCATACATCGTTCGACGGCGGCTGTGCTTCGTTGATCGACATCTCTCGAGAGCTCATGGTGCCTCCGTCGTACTCCTCGCGCATGACCGAGGAAGTGCTGCCATATCCGACTGCCGTGTTTGACGATGTTGCTTGAGCTTTTTGCTCTTGCTCCTCATCTTTGGGCTAGCCGTGCATGGCTTCTTCTCCTTCAAGGTGCAGAATTCCGTCGGACTCCTGTCCGAACGGCGCGTGGGTTACGGGAGTAGCCGGTTTACTGAGCCGACCATCACCGCGCCACGAACACAGCATGCCACAAAATTTCACTTTTGTCAATCGCCTCTTTTCATAATTGTGGCTACTGAATTTTTGCTTGTATTTTTGTCACGGTATTTTTATATGATTTATGAATGGTAATTTATTCATATTTTTACTTAAATAAGGCAAAAGAGTAGCAAAAGTAATCCACACACTTGACAAACTTTTGAAAGTGTGCTTATATGACAAGCGTACGGTGAACGAGCGAGGACGCGGCGACGATAAAATCATACATGCGTCGTGCACTGAATCGCTCCGATCTCGTGCGGTCCCTCTGGCGCCTCGCGCCGAGAACTCAGCTCTGCTGGTGGTTTGTGGCTCGGCTGAGTCCTCGGCGCGCAGGCATTGCAGCGCCTTCCAATCGAAGATTTCGTACCTGATCGCGTGGTGTAGTGGACGGATACTTCGTCTATGAACCACTGATCGTCGACTCGGGCCTCGGCCCGGTGCCTGTCTACGCCGCTTCCCGCGGCAGGTATGAATACGTGAGAAGCGTTGGGTGGTGTAGGTGATCGGTTACTTCGATACCACATCAACCAATGAGGATGAGGTGATTCCGGAGTGGAGGGGTCGACGTTGCGGCACGGTGCCGCGCGTTGCGATCCTGAAGAAGCTCTGGAGCACCCGCACTGCAGACTGCCCTCGTGTGGGGTCCTTCGGGACAACAGTCTGCGACGTTCGGGAATCGGGACAGCCGATACCGAGCGCGGAGCGCAAGCTCCAGGCAGGTGCGAACTCGAAAGGGGACGCATCTGGTCACGGGGTACACGGCCCCGCGGCAAGGACCGTCACCGGTTCTTCCCCCAACGCTTCTCTGTCCGCTCAAAATTCCGGTAGAACGGGTGCATGCCCGCCGGAATTCACCGCACATTGGCAGTGCGGCCCCGCTCGTACGACTGGCGTTCCTGCGATGGGAGCGTCAGAGGTACGGGAGGGGAAGATAACCTCGGATCCCGCAGTGCTTGTCGACCTACTGCCCTCGGTGGGGTGGAGGTCGAGAGCGACGGGAAAAACGAGGGAAACCACTTGCGACTCCGCGTAGGAGCCGTTCGTGGGATGGGGAAGCCGTAGAGGTCAACCCCATGCATAGCCACCTGCATCACTGAGCGCCGAGGGATCCGTTGGGCAGCAAAGAGCTGTTTTCCGACGTCGACCTCCTCAGTGGGAATGCAGGCCGTGGGTCACCGTTCGCAAGCGGGAAGCTCACGGAGTGATCCGGCCGCAGTTGGTGCGGACCGGAAGAGGGGAAGGGAGTGATTCTGGCGCACCGCCAGCACTACCCGAAGATCGGAGCCCCTCCGAGTGCTATGTGGACACGGCTTGCTACCGGGTTCATATGCATGAACGATCGCCACATATTCAGGGAAGCGCCTGGAGACGAAATCCAACTCGTCTCCCGTCGGATGTCTTTGCTGCACGCTCCCCAACGAGCGGCGATGGCAAGCATCACGATGAGTACCTGGGTATGTGGAGCCCGGCGTTGCATGTACAACGTTTGGGCAAGTCGATCATCTATCGACGAACCGTGCGGCTGCACGGAATAGATGAGGGTGAAAGTGTGATGGACCGCGTTTGGGAACGCAGGTCGGGACTGACGCCGGACTCGAGGCCGGCAAGCATCACACCAACCAACGGGCGCAACTCGCGTCCGAGAACAGGATCGATGTCCTACCTGTTCTAAATCTCTCTTCTCGGGCCCCGCGCCGTCGCGGGGTCCTCACTCCTGGAGCGAACCCATGGAAACGGGTTGGTGCCAGAAGCGAGGAGAAATCCTCATTGTTCCTTCAAGTTCGGAAACGCGCTCGGTGGTGTAGGTGAAGGTTACTTCGAATACATCATCAAGATGAAGAGCGTGCGCATCCCTTTCGGGGATGCCACGGCAAGCGGCATGTGATCCTGAGGA
>JACPHY010000004.1 GCA_016188355.1 Candidatus Uhrbacteria bacterium | reverse complement strand
TGCCACAATCGTACTGGACGTGCATGAAGCACAACTTCCTCGTCATTCGTGAGGAGGGGCATGGTGCTGTGCGAGAACGTCCATAAGGATTCCAAGGACTCTCGTCACGAAGCAACCGGCGCCCCTCCACATCCATGGAGGGGCGCTTCGTCACACAAATAATGGCAATGGTTTCTGGTTTCTGGGGTGGTGGGTGAGAATAGCGCCACCTCAGAAACGCAGCAACTATTCTCATCGAGTTCTTTCCAGGACAGGAGAGGTGGTTACGATGCTCACGATTCAGGCGACGAGCGGTATCTTCGATCTCCCGCGGGTCATCTGCACGGTGCGAGGAAATCCCGCAAGCGAACGGGTGCTCGCGGCCATCCAATCCCCCGAGCAGACGATCCAGGACACGGAGTTGGCGAAGAAGCGTGCATCGGACAGCGAGCAGGAGTACCACGTGTTCGATGATGGGGATGCGTTTGGGCGGTACCTCGAGGGTGGCGTGTCCCCGGCATCGGTCGTCGTGCTCTTCGATGAGCGCGGCAGTGGTGTCTGTACGATGCGGACGCAGTCTCGCGCGAAGGATCACGGTGCGATCCCGGCATGGACGCGCGGCGCGCAGTGGGCGATTGGGGTGCATCTGCGGCCTGATGCGGGGAGCGGACGGATTCGTGCGGTGGCCTATCTCGTGCTCGCGACCTTCTATCGTCGATTCAAGGCAGAGCTCACGCAGGAGCACTTCCCCTGGGGAAAGCCGCGGAAGGGAGAGTCCGGTCCGGCGATCGTGACGCTCCCGACGACGATCACGCAGACGATCGAGCGCTTGAACAGCGGTCCGGACCTCCGGGCGGCGATCGCCCATCATGAGTTCGCGCTCGAGCTGCCGGCAGGATCGCGGATCAGCTGGATCCGTGTGGTTCCCGAACCGGTGACCTGCGATGAGCGGGTGCTCGATCGCGCAGTGCGTGCGCTCCAGGATTTCGAGGTAGCGTGCGGGTCGTTGTTGCGCGCGCACTCGGAAGTCGCCGAGGACGTGCTCGCGGGGGTGACCATACATGGTGATCCGCGGGTGCGTGAGTTGTACCTGCATCCGCCGGCAGCGCGATTTTCCGTGGACCGGCCGGATCTCCATTGGACGGGGACGGGTGTGTTCGCGTCGGAGGTGGACGAGATGCCGGGTGGATTTCCGGATCTCATGCATCTCGATCGTGCATACGATGTGAACCAGGATCGCTGGGCGCGCTGCTTCGACTGGCTCGCGGCGAAGGGAACGATCCTGTTCCTCGTTTCGGATCAATGGAGCAAATGCTACATCATGGAGACCGCGTGGCTCGTCGAGCAGCTGAACGTGCTCGGTTGCCGTGCGCTCCTGCGAACGACGAGCGCGCTCCACGATGTGGCGGTCACTGCGGATGGCGTCATGTGCGGAGCGGAGGCCATCGGGACGATCTGGCGGCAGTTCCCCATCTTCGAGACGACCGGGAAGCTGGTGGATCTCGTGGCGGCAGCGCGACGGGGGTTGGTGCGCATGGTGCCGGAGTTCGCGCACTGGGGGAACAAGACCTGGTTCGCGATGTTCCGCAAGCACCACGCGCGTTTCCGGAATCTCCTGATGCCGGCATCGTTCGATCTGCTCGATGAGATTCTCCCGGACTCGCATCTCGTGCGGGCGGGCGATCCTGATGCATTCCCGTGCTTGGTGAATGGCCTGGTGATGCGATCGCTCGCGGCGCTTCGGGAACTCCCGGAGCAGGATCGCGATCAGCTCGTGCTCAAGGTGTGTGGCGCGAACACGCTCGCAGCGCGTTCGTACGGGGTGCTCATGGGGCAGGGGCTCTCGCTGCACACGTGGCAGCAGTGGATCGATCAGCGCATCGAGCAGCAGCAGCCGTTCCTCATCCAGCAGCGTCTCATGACGGGGGTGGCGCGGCTGCCCGTCCAGAATACGAAGCGAGGTTGCGCGGAGGCGTTCGACTGCCGCATCCTGCTCCGTCCGTGGGTGGTCGGCGGCGAGCTCGTTTCGGCGCATGGATGCGCGGTGCCGTCGAATACGTCGCGGGTGCATGGGCGGGTGGATATGGCCGTGCTCCCGATTCGGTTCACGCAGGGAGACGGAGCGTCGGTGACGCGGTTGCCGCGTGCGGTGACGACCGGCGGCGCGGATGCGCTGCCGTTGGCGCTCCGCCTGTAGCGGGTCGGATTGCGAAGAAAGTGTAGTGTGCCATCTCCGGGCGCGGGTGCGCCTGTGCCCGGAGATTACTCATCGGTTTCATGATGATACGTATGTCGGCAATTATTCCTACCAATGGAAAGTCGCGATTTCGTGATTTTGGATTTTCCGTCGGGCGACTCCCGGCGGGGGATCGGTGTGCAATCACGGATGTTGCCGGTGTGCGCGTCGGACATGAAACCATAGTCCGCGATGCAGACATCCGGACTGGAGTGACGATCATCGACCCGGGCGTTGCGGATCTCTATACGGGCAAGCTCCCCGCTGCGGTCGCGGTGGGAAATGGCGCGGGCAAGGTAGCGGGTTTCACGCAGGTCGAGGAGTTCGGAACGATCGAAGCGCCGATTGCGCTCACGAATACGCTAGCCGTGGGGCCGGTGACGCGCGGCGTGATTGATCTCGTGCTCGCGCAGCAACCGCAGATGGGACCATTCGATACGATCAACGCAGTGGTAGGCGAATGCAATGATGGCATTTTGAGCGCGATCCACCGCAACGTGGTGACCTCGGCAGAGGTCCATGCGGCATACGCATCGCGATCGGCGGACTTCGCTGTGGGGAATGTCGGTGCGGGAACCGGGACGCGCGCATTCTCTTGGAAGGGGGGAATCGGCACGGCATCTCGTCGCATTTCGGTGGATGATCAAACCTATACGGTGGGTGTGCTCGTGCAAACGAATTATGGCGGCGCGCTCACGGTGCTCGGCGTTCCCGTGGGCGAGCGTCTCGGCAAAACGGACTACGCCGGATTTCTCCCGCCCGCGCATGACGGATCTTGTATGATCATCATCGCCACGGACGCGCCCGTGACCCATCGGCAGCTTCGGCGGATCGCGTCGCGTGCGTTTTTGGGTATCGCACGAACGGGATCGATCATGCGTCATCCGAGTGGGGATTATGCGGTGGCGTTCACGACGAGCCGTATGGGATTGGAGGGGTCGGGAGCGGTGGGATCCTGTTTGCGCGATGAGGAGTTGACGCCGTTCTTTTTGGGGACCGTGGATGCGATCGAGGAGAGCGTGTATGACGCGCTCTTTGCCGCGACCACGGTGCGGGGGCGGGATGGGCAGGTGCTGGAGGCGCTCCCGGTGGATCGGGTGGTTCCTTGGATTCGTGCGGTGATGGGTTGTATGGAGGTGAGGGCATGATGACGCAACGGAAGGATTCCTCGTCCTTTTGCATCGGCATTATCGGCGGCATGGGACCGCTCGCGGGAGTCGAGTTGCAGCGGCGCATCATCGAGCGCACGCCGGCAACGTGCGATCAGGAGCATCTCGAGGTGTTCGTGCATACGAATCCACGCATTCCGGATCGCACGAACTCGTTGCGTGAGGATGGTGGTGATGCGTATGTTGCCGCGGTACGATCGTCCATTGCGATGCTCGAGGGGGCAGCAGATGTGCTGGCGATGCCATGCTGCACGGCACATGCACGGTTTGATGATCTGCAGGCATGCACCGCCGTGCCGCTGGTGCATATGGTGCGCCTTGCGATCGCAGCAGCGAGGGAACGTGCGGGGGCGTCGGCGCGGATTGGGCTCCTCACCACGGATGGTGCGCGTGGGGTGGGGCTCTTCCCGAATTGCGCGGCCACGTCGGGCGTGGAGTGGATGCTTCCGGATCCCGAGGGTCAGCGTGCGGTAATGGAGGTGATCTATGCGACGAAGCGGCGATCGGAGGCAGATGGAGGTGCACTTGTTCCGGTCGCTCAGGCGCTCTGCGATGCGGGTGCGGCGGCGGTGTTGCTCGGATGCACAGAGCTATCCTTGCACGCGGCGACGCTGCGACACTCCGGGTATCCCGTGGTGGATTCGCTCGATGTGCTCGCCGATCATCTGGTGACGCTCGGAATGACCGCGCGATCAGCAAAATAAAAGAACGGGCTCCCGTTGGTAGGGAGCCCGTTTTCACCGCCACGATCGTGGGGAGTCCGGGGGTGGTGCCCATTGCCGCGCGATTCGGTACGCGATGCGATAGCAGAAGATCGCGGTACCCAGCCCGAGTGTGCCGGCGATGATGCTGCTCACGGTGAGTACCGTGAGCGGATGCCAGCTGGTGACGTGAGCAATGCACACGCTGATGAGCAGGAAGGGAATGGGCGTCCACGTCGTATACACGAGCCAGCGACGTCGAAGGATTCGAGCGCCGAACGCAATGCAGGGTGTCAGCAATGTACGGCCCTCCGCGGTTGATCCTGAAGGAGCTGGAGGTGATCGTATCCATTGCCCCTGCGATGGTCAAGTGCTTCACGGACTCCATTTACATTCGGGCGCAACGAGCGGCTTCCTTTATTATGATCTGGAGATGCGTGCAGGTTTTAGAAAACATGGTACGATGACCCGCGAATGGAGCGGCAGTATTTGTATGGCACTCACGAATATCTCCCCGGTACTCCCGAGTGGATTCCGGGATTATCTCCCCGCAGAAGCGATTGCGCGCGGGCGCATGATCGCCACGATACGCACGGTGTTCGAGCGGTACGGGTTTGACCCCCTCGAAACGCCTGCGGTCGAACGTACGGACGTCCTCACGGGGAACGATCCGCGGTTTCGCATGATCATCTACGAGGCGCAGACCACCGCACAGCGTCGCGCAGCAGAACCAATTGATACCGCGTTGCGGTACGATCTCACCGTGCCGCTTGCGCGCGTCGTTGCCGCCAATCGATCGCTGCCATTGCCATTCAAGCGGTACCAGACGGGGAACGTCTGGCGCGGGGAACGTCCGCAGGCAGGACGATTTCGCGAGTTCTTGCAGTGCGATGCCGATATTGTGGGGACCGCATCGCCGCTCGCGGATGCGGAGGCGATCGCCTGTATTGCGGACGCGATGCGCGCGTTGGGGATCACGCAATTCGCCATTCGCATCAACAATCGGAAAATTTTGAATGGTCTTGCGGAGGCCGTGGGGTTTGACATTGCGCAAGCTGCGGACGTCCTTCGGGTGATTGATAAATTGCCGAAGGTGGGACGCGAGGCGGTGCTCCGCGAGTTGGGCAAACCGAAACGCGGTGCGAACGTCGCGGAGGGAGATGATGCATCCGAATCCGATAGCGGCTGCGGACTTTCGGCGAGTGCGGTGGAGCGTATCGGGGTGTTCCTTGCGTTGGCTGGAACCACCGATACGTTGCTCGATCAGATGGCTGCATTCTTTTCGGAATCCGTCGTGGCCACCGAAGGCGTGGCGGAACTTCGATCGGTCATTGCGGCACTGCGAGCCATGGAGGTGCCGGAGGAGGTGGTGGTGCTTGATCCGTCGATTGCTCGCGGCCTCTCCTACTACACGGGTACTGTTTTTGAGACGTTCCTCGGCGAGTTGCCGTCCATGGGGAGTGTCTGTTCGGGAGGACGATACGATGATTTGGTGGCGCGTTTTTCGGATGTGTCCGTTCCTGCGGTGGGTTTCTCGTTCGGCGTGGATCGTTTGTTTGCGGCACTCACGACGCTCAATTACATCGCGGGAGTGGCCACGACTGCGGAGGTGCTCGTGACGATCATGGATCCAGAAGCGCTCCCGGAGTATCTGGCAATGACGGCAGCGCTCCGCCGTGCAGATATTCGCACCGTGCTCTGGCTGGGGACACGTATGGGATTCAAAGAACAGCTTGCGTACGCATCCGATCGCGGCATTCCGATTGCGGTGATTGCGGGTTCAGACGAACGTGCGGCGGGGACGGTGACGATTCGGGATCTGCGGACACGGCAGCAGGAGGTGGTGGCGCGAGATGCACTGATTGCTTCGGTACGGCGCATGCTGGTGGGACGGAATGCTTGACGCAGTTTGTGCTGAACGATACGTTCAGAACGTGAGGTGGCCGTATCGTTCATGGTGACGCCTCCTCGCTTCTTCTGCGGACGTGGCGAAACTGGCAGACGCACTACCTTGAGGTGGTAGCACCCGCAAGGGTATGAGGGTTCAACTCCCTCCGTCCGCATTTGCAGAGACAGCATCGAGTCTGCGTATTCGCAGAACCAAGCTCCGCCTCGGCGGGGCTTGGTTTGTGTTCCGTATCTTGCGTTAGGTGCTCATTTTTGTATGATTGATCGCATGAGCAATTGTGGGATGATTGTACGGAATGGGCGCCCATGATACATTGCGGCTGTGCTTTGTTCATTCTCATGGAGGTGTGCATGACACGTGCTCGGCAACCTGGTGATCGGCCGTCGCGGCGTCGGCGGGGGAAGCCTACGTTGATTGCGGTGATGGTGGGCATCCGCGAGTCCGCGACGGTGATTCCGGAGCATCGTTTGGAGCATGCGGGGCTTTCCGTGGCGCAGCAGCATCTGCGGCGGGCAGATATCATTGCGGAGCGAATTGATGCGTGGCTTCGCAGGGAAGGGTTACGGGCGATCGTAGAGTTCGAGGAAAAGCTACCCATGATTGGTGCGGTGCATTACGTGATTCCACCGGCGTTGAAGCAGCGTCTCCTGGAGGCGTTTCCGGAGTATCTGGTGGAAGGCTCCGATCGACCGGTACGGGCAACGCCGTTCTGGGGGTAGAAGGATCAGCTCGTCGATGTGTGGCATCGAGCATGTATTGGAGGTACGAGATGAGTGAGCTTTGGAAACGACCGGAACGAAATGGGGGAACGGCGAAAGTGGTGGTAGCGCCTTCTGGGGTGTGCACGGGTACGGATTTCCAATCCGAATCCAGCCTCCGTCCGGGTGAGGTGGGCATCGCGCTCCAAGTGGTGCGGCGCGTCGATGGTAAGATCGCGGCTCCGGATGCGGATGCCGTACGGACCGCGGTCGCGCAGCTCGCGACATGGGCACTGGAGACGCTCGGCATGTCGGGTGCGCTGTTCGTTCCCGGTGTCGTCGTTGAGGTGACCGATGTGCGGAACAACGTGCGCCGCGGCGTGCTCTTGGAATACGCGCCACAGCGAGGGACCATCGCACTCGAAGAGCTGCGTCGGCCATTCTGGCCGTTTGTTCGTTGGCTGAAGTTCCATCCGGAACGCGTCGTGCTGCCGCTGGAGCACCGTTCGGTGCGCATGGTGGCGGATTTCGTGGGCATGGATGGGTTGGCAGCATGGATCGCCATGCGTGAGCATTGTCCGAAAGCCGTTGCTCATGTGCGCGATCCCATGCTCCTTGCGCGACTCTTGGGAGAAGTGAAGGATATGGACCATGAGGTGCGCACGGCATTTGTGGAGCGGCTGGTGGAGCTCATACGGGTGGATGGATTTGCGCGGTGTGCACCGCCGGCATTGGCGGCGGTAGCGCTCTATACAACCGATGCTGCGGTGCGTCATGCGGCGCTCGCGCAGGTGACGGACGAGATGGTGCGAGCGACGGTCGCGGTGCGGTGTGCGAATGCACAGGAGCGGCGCGCGATCGTGGCACAGCTCACGCAGCCGGACGCGTTGCTCGCATTTGTGCTCGCCACGCGAGATGCGGACGTGGGCGTGGAAGTGGTGCGGCGCCTTCCGGAAGATACACCGTTCGTGCGTATCGCTCGGGAGGCGGAAGCGGCAAAGGTGGGCATTGCCGCAGTCGCTCGCTGTGAGAGTCAGAGGGCGCTCCTGTCGTTGGCGAGGGACAACGATGCGGAATCGGTTGCGGGTGACGTGCAGTCAGCCGCAGCCGACCGATTCGATGCGCTCGTGGCCGCGCATGGCGTGGATGCGACCTGCACTCCGGAGGAATTGACTGGCTACCTGCGTGCGTGGCATGAGATTCCCGATGCGGTGCGCGATGCGATGCTCGATCGGATTGCCAATGATGAGTTCCTCATGGACATCATCAAGGACGGGGAGTCCTCCCTCAAGACTTCCGTGGCGGCGGTGCAGCGTCTGCGTAATCCCGATCGTCGTATCGAAGTGGCGGAGGAGTGCGACGACGCGAACCTGCAGCGGGCGGCGCTTGCGGGGGTGCAAGATCCGGCAGCGGTACTCGCATGTGCGGCAACTGCAGAGGACTGCTCGACGCTGCGGAAAGAAGCCGCGTGGCGACTCGTGCAGCTCCTCGCGGACGCTCCTGCCAGCACGGAATTGGCTGTGACAGATCTCCGGGACTGTGTCCTTGACGTGGATCTCGATGACGAAGTGCGGCGGCAGTTGGTGCAATGGGTGAGCGACGAAGGAGTGCTCGCGCAAATTGCGGTCGATGCCGATGAGGATATTGGCTGCGTGGCAGTGGCGCGAATGCAGGATCAGGGGCGGCTTCGTCAGGTGCTCGCTGCGTGCGATGATGCTGATGCGGTGGCTTGCGCGGTGATCGCGCAACTCCGAGACCTCGAGCTCCTCGTGGGGCTCGCGGGAGATGATAACGATTCGGACGATGGTCGTGATGCGGCGCGGGAGCGCTGCGAAGAACTCGTGCGAGAGATGGGGTGGGATGCGGTAACCAGCGATAAGCTGCGTATCGGCCTTGCGCGCACGACGGATCACCGCGCATTCATGAATGATGCGTTGGCGCGCGTGCAGGATCCTCAACGATTGCTCGCGCTCGCATGTGAGTACGACGAAGATGCCAATGAGGGCAACGAGGAGCTCTCCGTTGCTGCCGTTCAGGCGCTCTCGCAGGTCGAGCTCCTCCTGGACGTGGCGCATCGGTCGAATGCCGAAGCGGTCCGTACTGCAGCGATCGATCGACTCCGAGTGCGGACGCGTGCTGCGGAATCCTCTGTCTGATAATGGGCATTGACGCACGTCGGTCTAGGTGATACGGTTCTCGCATTACGCGTGTCGCGACTCTCGGACATCCGTAATGGCGTGCGCGACCGCGTGCGTGGCCAGCGTAAGTGGAGAAGGAGTTTGCATGCCCGTTGCGTTCGATCTTGCGTCACACATGAATACCCGAGTGCTCGCGGTCCTGTGTGATCGTTTCGATCTCCATCACGTGCACTGCGTCGATACGGCGCGGGTCATCGTGACCGATACTCCGGATCGCGTGCACCGGCACCGCAGCCGGGGAAAGCTCGTGATTCAGTATCTCTGGCATCATGAGGTGCGTCCGGTGCAGGATCCATGCGTCGCTATCGTCTCCAGGGATTGCGACGATCCGCTTCGCGGGAAGCTGAGAATCGTGCAGGAACTGCGGCGATTGTCGGTGCAGTCCATTCCAGAGGACCGGTGATCTGATTGCGGCATCCTTCGCACCACGTGTGCGGAGGATGTTTCTTTTGTGTGGGGTATGCGGAGGGATTGGTGGCTACGGAGAGTCGTACTATGCTACAAGTAGCAATGATCGTGGGCGCACGTAGCTCAGCGGTAGAGCATTCGCCTTACACGCGAATGGCCCCTGGTTCGAATCCAGGCGTGCGCAAAGATATCATGGACAAACATCGGTTGCGCTCTATTGAGAGAACGGATCGGTCATGATTCGATGTTTTCGTACTCATCGGGCTCTCTTCGTTCTTCTATGCGGTACGTCTGGGGATTTTTGGCGGTGGCATTGGGGTTTGTGGTGATTTGGAAGACGGAGAAGTTGTTGGAGATGTTTGGACGGGTGGACTGGGCGGAGGCGCACTTGAACGGGGGGACGCGGTTTTTCTACAAGCTCGTGGGATTGGCATTTATTCTGCTTGCATTTTTATACATGAGTGGATGGGTAGGGGATGCGCTCATGTTCATTTTTGTTCCGGGGAGTCGCGGGGGAGGTCTCTAATGTCTATGACGCTCAGCGGAGGAACGGTGCTGCTCGATGCGCGCCAACTCTTGGAGCGCGTGGCGCTCGGTCCGGGTATGCAGGTGGCGGATTTGGGTTGCGGTGCGACCGGACATTACATTATCCCTGCCGCTCGCATCGTTGGAGCGTCGGGAATGGCGTACGCGGTGGATATTCAGAAGTCTGCGCTCGCGGGAACTGCGGGTCGAGCGAAGTTGGCGGGAGTTTCCAATATCACGTATCTCTGGTCCGATATTGAGCGCGTGGGTGCAACGTCGATTCCTCCGGCATCCTTAGACTGCGCCATGCTCCTCAATACGCTCTACCTCACGACGCATCCGGATCGCGCTATTGCGGAGGCGGCGCGCCTCACGAAACCGAATGGCATTGTGGTGATCGTGGAGTGGAAGCCGGATGCGACCGCAGTCGGTCCTGCGGTGCATCGTCGTCTCACGACCGATCGCATTCGTGTGGCAGCGCAATCGGCGCAGCTGGTGGAGGAGTCCATGTTTACTGCCGGCGCGTACCATGATGGATTTCTCTTTCGGAAGGGGTAAAGAAGGTCGTTATGGCACTGTTCCAATATTGGTTTTCGCTTACACCGCCCCCGCTTTCCGGCGCACGGGAGGCGCTCTGGGGAATGATGGGTGCGGCGAGTGTGGTGGTGGCGCTCCTCGTGTTTCGGGTGGTGTTGCCGAAGGTGCAATGGCGTGGATATCAGCGCGCATGGACCCAATTCGGATGGTTTGCCGGAGCGAATGGCGTGGTACTGATGGCGCTCCTCTTCTTCCGGTCGGAAGGCGTTCCCGTTTTTGGGGCTCGATTTTGGGTACTGCTCCTCGCGGGCATCGATCTGGCGTGGGGCCTCTGGTGGGTGCACGGTATGCGGGTGCGTATTCCCGCACAGCGCGTCGCGCAGGCAGGAGCGGAGGCGCAGAAGAAGTATCTCCAAAAAAAGCGCTGAGCGGTTCCCGTTTCTATGCACGCGCGCGCACAGCTCGGAGCTGCAGGAGAAACGATAGCAGCGGACTACCTGGCGACGCATGGATACGTCGTGCGCGATCGGAATGTGCGGACGCCCTTCGGGGAGATCGATCTGCTCTGCACACGGCAGCGCATGCTCGTGGTCGTTGAAGTGAAAACGCGAACGTCCCACGCGTTCGGCACGCCAGAGGTCGCCGTCACGCGCGCAAAACAACGGCGCCTGATTCGTGCGGCGGAGTGGTATCGGACGCAGTGTCCCATGTACCACCAATGGCCGTATACGATTGACGTCGTTGCGATCACCTGGCGTGCTCCGGCAGCTCCCGATGTGCTCCATGTGGCGAATGCGGTTGAGGGAATATGGTGATTCCATTGACGACTCGTCGTCTCCGTGCTATGGTACGTGGGTACGGCGAGTGCGATACGCACTGGCCATTTTTTCTACCATTTATCCGTGTGGCAGTACCACAATTCAATAAGGTGTTATGTCGAGTCCCATTGCACAGGCCATGAAGGATCTCTGCGAGGAAAAGGGCATCCCGTATGAGTCCGTCCTGGAAACGGTGGAGGCAGCGCTCGCGGCAGCATACCGGAAGGATTTCGGTGAGCGTAATCAGAACGTCAAGGTGCGGTTCAATCCGGAAGACGCCTCCATCCAGGCGTTTGATGAGAAGCTCATTGTCCCTGATGAGTTCGTCGAACAGGCACTGAAGGAAATTGAGGAACGACAGAAACAGCGTCAATTGGAGGAAGAGCTTCGTGCGCAGGGACTTCCGGTACCGGAAGTCGTCGCGTCCGCACCGGAGCCTGCGCCGACGCGCGGGCGATTTGGCGTGGACATGGAAGCAGAGGGTGATGCGGCCGAACAGGTGGCACAGAAGAAATACAACCCGAAACTCCACCTCGCGTTGGCAGCGGCGCAGGTACATGATCCCCATGCGCAGGTGGGGGAGACGATTCGGATTCCGTTGTCCGTTCCGGGATCGTTCGGACGCATGGCCGCACAAACAGCGAAGCAGGTCATCATGCAGCGCATCCGTGAATCTGAGCGTGACACCATTTTCAATCAGTGGAAGGGTCACGAGGGCGAGCTGATTACGGCAACCGTCCAGCGTCGCGAGGGGCGAGTGGTGTTCGTCGACCTCGGTCCACGCGCGACGGCAGTATTGCGCGAGGAGGAACAAATTCCGAATGATCGGTACGTGGTCGGCGCGCGCATGAAGTGCATTCTGTTCACCGTGGGCCGCACGATTCGCGGTCCAGAATTGCTCGTGTCGCGGACGCATCCCGACCTCGTGCGGAAGTTGTTTGCCATGGAAGTTCCGGAGGTGGCGAGCGGCGCGGTGCAGGTGATGAGCGTTGCGCGGGAGCCGGGCTCTCGTGCCAAGGTGGCCGTGCGTTCGACGCAGGAGAACGTGGATCCGATTGGTGCGTGTATCGGACAGCGCGGCACGCGCGTGCAAACGGTGATTGCAGAGCTGAGTGGGGAGAAGATCGACATCATTCAACACGATGAAGACCCGCAGCGATTCATTGCGAACTCCATGGCCCCGGCGAAAGTCTCCCGGGTGGAATTGCATCCGGATGCGCGCGTGGCGGTGGTGCGTGTGCCGGCGGATCAGTTTTCGCTCGCCATCGGACGGAGTGGACAGAACGTCCGTTTGGCGGCGCGACTGACCGGATGGAAGATTACCGTTCAGGAGGAATCTGGAACCGTCGCAGTGCCGGAAGAGGCAACTGCGGATCCGACGGATGCTCCGGTGGTCCCCCCGCCCGCTCCTGCGGACGATGCGTCTACGACGGACGCGTCCGCAGCGTAGCTGTTCCTATGTTTACGACGCTCATCGTGCAGCCGCTCTATAATCTCCTCGTGGCGAGCTATAATTTTCTTGGCCATGATCTTGGCTTTGCGATCCTCGCGCTGACCGTGCTCTTGCGTATCGTGCTCTATCCGCTCGCGCAAGCGGCAATGAAATCACAGCTCGCACTTCAGGAGATTCAGCCGAAGCTGAAAGCGCTCCAGGAGCAGCATCGGGAGAATCGCGAAGCGCTCGCGCGAGCGACGATGTCGCTCTATCGAGAGCACAAAGTCAATCCATTCTCCTCCTGCCTCCCCGTGTTGATCCAGTTGCCCTTCTTTATTGGGATTTACATGGCGTTGCAGCGCGCGCTCCATGGGAGTTCCTTCGAGCTCCTCTATCCCTTCGTTGCGCATCCGGGGACATTGAATGGCGTGGCATTCGGATTCCTGCCGCTCGCATCCCCGAGCATCCCGCTCGCAGTGATCGCGGCGATTGCGCAGTGGTGGCAGGCGCGCATGCTCGTGACGCGTCGACCCCCACCGGCGGCCGCAACCCGCTCCGGGAAGGATGAAGACATGCTCGCACTCATGAACAAGCAGATGACGGTGCTCATGCCGATTATGACTGCGGTCATTGGTGCGACGCTGCCGTCCGGTCTCTCGCTCTACTGGTTAGTTTCTACGGTACTCCAGGGATTGCAGCAACGTTGGTTGTTCCAAAAGCAGCAGTCGAAACCCGCAGCTTCGTGAGTTTGCTGCGTATGCTCCTGCGCCATGATGCCATTCTGGGACTTCCGGTAACGACCCGATCCGGGATATCCTTGGGCCGCGTGGTTGGATTGATGATCGATACGGAGAGCGGGATGGTCCTCCAGTATCAGGTCCGTGCGCGCGGGTGGGTGGCCATGATACTCCCACACACGGATGAGTTGCTGATTCATCATACGCAAGTGATTGCCATTGAAGAGGATCGGATGATCGTGGAGGAGGGGAGCGGAGGAACGTCTGCGCGGAAGCAGCGTCGCGTCCTTGCGCCGCAGGGGCACCCGAATCCCGTTTCGTGAAGCGTACGCACACCGACGGCCACCAAACAGTGGCCGTCGGTGTGTCTTTGGGCTTGACGCCGCAACACATCGTGATACGCTGCGTCCGGGTTCGTTCACAACGATTTCGTGAGAGGAGAGCAAGAATGGAAGGATTTTCTGATTTTGGGCGCATGCGTCTGGCCGCTGTTCGCGCCACCGCATGGAGTGCATGGAAAGGGCATCAGCGGTACGCGTGGTTGCTGTTCGGAGTGCTTGGTTTCGTCGGCCTCGTGTTCGTGGGCATCGGTGTACGCTTCCTGAAATTACAGGCCATGTTCGGCGTGCTCGGCTTCGCAGCGTTTCTCAACATCCTGATCTTTTGTTATGCGCACCGCATCGTCGTGTTCCTCATGCAGTGTGAGGAGCCTGCGGGAGAGGTGCGTGTGCGACTGGAGCGGATTTTTCAGGAGATCTTGCCGCAGAGCGGCCTTGCCGCCATGCCGAAGTACTACATTGCGCGGCGCATGGAGGACCCCAATGCGTTTGCGTTTGGATCGGGGATTCGTGGCGCCTACGGCGTTGCGGTGACGCAGGGCATCCTCGATCTCCTTGATGATGAGGAGTTGGCTGCGGTGCTCGCCCATGAGCTCGGACATCTGCGCGCACGGGATACGACGCTCATGACCATGGTGTCCGTGCTTCTTTCCGTGACGAATCGCGTGCTCGGACACTTCCGGAAGGTGGGGAGAGTGGCATGGGGCATTGCATTGGTCCTCGAGGGTGCAATGTACATTCCCCGTGTCGTGGCGTCCGGCGTCGCGCAGCTCCGTGAGTTTGCCGCCGATGCGTTTTCGGTGTTCTGCATCGGATCGCCCGCAGTGCTCATTCGCGCCTTCGAGAAACTCGAAGCATGGCAGGAAGCGCATGCAGATCGGAAGGCGGATTGGTGGTTCGCGTGGCGATCCATGGATGAGCTCCTCCTCACGCATCCCGGCATGGACGTCCGCAAGAAATTCCTGCGGGAGCTCGCCGAGGTGCGAGAGCTACGCATGGGGCGCCGCTTGTGGACGTGGTGGAAAGAAAATCCTATTCCGCAGTGGATGCGGGAGATGCTCACGGCGTTCGCGGTTATGCTCTGTATCTTCGTCGTCGGCTACTTCCCCGCGCCCGTGATCACGCATGCCTACATCTTCGAAGGCGTGATTCGCAACTGGTATGGAGAAGTACTGACGGTACTAGGACTCATTGTGGGAGGGATGCTCTCGCGCAAATACGCGCATTCCCGTTCCTGGAAACGCACGCTGCCGATCGTTGCGGGCTGTCTCTTGGTTCCGATGATCCTGTCGACCGTCGCCTCCTGGGTGTTGCGGGGAGTCGTCGAGTATCAGCTCTATCGCGATGCTGACTTTCTTGAGGTGGACACCAAGCCACGCGTCTCGCCGCACCTCGTTCGGTATACGCCGGAACGAGTCGCGGTGGAGGAGATTCTCCGAAGAACGCAGACGTCCGAGTTCACTCCCGGGACGGTGCGCGCCATCGGGACGCCGCACGGGGTGGCATATATCGCACCCCTCGTGCCGCAGGGAGTGGTGAGTACGTTCGTGGAACACAATGCGGGGTTCATGTATTTCGATGATGGCGGGACGGAAGAGGATCGGCCGCGGGTGACGATGCTTCGGACGGAGCCCTTTGTCTTCGGTGAGGGCATGGAGGTGCTCGATGATATTCACCGTCGACTCATCACGGAGATTGGATTCTTTAAGAGCTACCCGGAGATTTCCTATGTGCCCGTCCGGACGAATGGGGTGGTGACGGAAGTGATCGGTGTGGTTCCCTACATCGACTACCGTCTCGCGTGGGGTCTCTTTATCCCGGAATGGGGAGGCGTGGTGCTGTTCCATGCCAGCGGACAGCTCGAGCGTCTCACCCCGCAGGAGGCGATTGCGGATCCACGTCTCCGTGCGGCGCACCGTCTCTTTCCGGAGGAGCTTGCGCGGCGATACGTGGAAGCACAGCGCTACGATCAGGGCGTGCTCAGCGGGTGGTATCGGCGCGGAGGAAAGATCGAGGTGCCCAAGCTTCCCGCGGGCGAGCAGATGCCGTACTTTCTGCCCATGGAGGATGGGACGTACCAGTACCTCACCATGGCGGAGCCGGATGGCGATGCGTATTCCCTGATGCGGGTCTACATGGTGCATGCGCTCACGGGCGAACGAACGTACTATCGGCACGACCGGGATGGTCGCGATCAGAATCTTCAGGGACCCGCAAAGGTGCTCTCCTATGCGAAGCAGATTCCGGGATACAACTGGTACGAGGAGAGTGGCTCCGGGGCGAGCGGGAGCTATCGGTTGGTCGAGTCGCGGCCGGTGACGCGGAGTGATCGTCTCTACTACATGCTCTCCATCACCCCCGTCGACTACGCGCGGGTGGTGGGAACGGTGTTTGTAGACGCAGAGACGAATGCGGTGATCGGTCCATTTGGTGATCGTGCATCCACATTCGCGTGGCTCGCGGGGGAAGCGGTGGTCCCATGGGAACCCCAGAAGCATGCGGAGCCATGGTGTGCTGCGTTGCAAGTGACGTGTGCGCAGATATCGCAACTCTGCCCGACCACGACGATGGGTCCGGAATTGGAGCACGGCGGTATGGACGGTTCTCTGCTGACGCAGCCGTAGCGATTGGTGTTTTCGTGCAATGACATCCCCGGCACCATCGCGGTGCCGGGGATTGCTGTTGGTGCATCATTTGGCGCGTGCGTCCCGTGTTATGCTACCGACGGTATGGATTCCACCTCAATCCTGGCATGGTTTGCCGCCCAGGAATGGCCGCTGACGGAGGAGGAGGTGCGGCAGATGGCGGGTAGTGTGGGGGTGACCGATGCCGACCCACGAACGCATGATTTGCGGGCGGAGGGTTTTTTGTGGTGCGCGGGGCGCGAGCATCTTCCGTGGTTGCGGCATCAGAAATCCACTTGGGCGTGGAAGAAGTGGCGGCGAGCGCGCCGATGGGCGCGCGTGTTGGCGTGTTTCCCGTTTCTCCGCATGGTGGCGGTGGCGAATGCGCTCGGGTATGGCAACGCACGCATCGGGGGTGATATCGATCTCTTTTTGGTGGTGGCGCCGCGACGCATGTGGATCGCGCGGCTGGGTATCGTAGCGGCGCTGCGCCTGTTCCGCCAACGTCCTGGAGAACACGCAGCGGATGCGCTGTGCCCGAGTTTTTTTGTGACGACGGATGCTCTGTGTCTTGCGGATCTTCAGCTCGCCGACGTGCATGCGCGTTCGGATGCGCGAAATACGTCGCTTCCTCCGGATCCGTATCTCCTGTGGTGGGCAGTGCAATTAACGGTGCTTTGGGATCGTGATCATACGTACGAACGGTTTTGGCATGCAAACGCTGCATGGGTGCAGCAATGGTTACCATGCGCAGCGCTGCGGAGCGTGCATCCACGGATGGCGGCGCGACCAGCGTGTGCCTTGTTGCAGCGATGGGGTGAGTGGTTGCTCGGGGGACGATGGGGCGATGCGCTCGAGCATTGGGCGCGCCGCGTACAGGAGCGGCGACTCCCGGAAGCGGTGCGCGTGCGAGCAAATCAGGATACCTGCGTCGTGGTGCGCGCAGATCTCCTGAAGCTCCACACCACCGATCGTCGGATGGAATATCGGGATCGATGGCATCAGGTGCTTCGTGCGTGGGACGTATGACGTGGCATTGGTTATCCATGGGGTTGCGCATGCAGCCGACGTGGGCATGGCTGGTGGGATTCCTGGTATCCTGGCAAACGATTTTCATTTTGCGTCCCGGGATATTGTGGGGGAGGCCGTGGCCGCTGGCCACCATTGGGGTGCAGGTAGTGGATTTGATGCTCCTGGGTTTTGCGGTGCGCGGAGCGCGGCAATGCTGGCGTGCGCATCGGCGGACGTCCTGGGGTATCGCGGGATGCGTCATGCTGCTGGCGGCGAGTAATTCCTGGGTGAGCGCAGATCGAGCACTAACGATCGTGGGGTGGCTGCGGATTGCGGCGTTCCTGCTCGCGTGGGTCGGCATGCCTCGCGAGGCGTCGTGGCGACGTGGATTCCTGGGTGGGTGCATGGTCGCGATCGTGCTGCATGCCCTATTCGGCATAGTGCAGTTTTTTACCGGCCATGCGTGGGCATCGACCATGCTCGGCATGGCGTACCATGGCGCTGCGATTCCGGGAGATGCGGTGTTGACGAATTCCACGGAACGTTGGCTGCGCGCATATGGAGGATTCCCGCATCCCAACGTGCTCGGGACGGCGCTCGTCATCGGGATGGCGGTATGGGCACAGTGGTATTCGCATGTGCGGCGTCTCGTGCATATAGGGATATGGTGGTGTGTCTTTCTCTTGATGCAGGCCGCGCTCCTGGTCACGTTTTCTCGCGCGGCGTGGGGTGGATATGTGATCCTCACCTTGCTGCTTGCGCGTCAACGGGCGACGCGTTTTGTGGCGGTGATGACGGCCGTGCAGGGCGTGGTGTTGGTGGGCATCTTTGCGATGTTGATCGCTCCGCGTTTCCGCGTCGCGGGAACGCATGAGCTACGCTCACTCGTCGAACGGGGTTCCGGTATACAGGACGCGCGCATGCTCATCGCGCGCGCGCCTTGGTGGGGTGTGGGGCTTCACGCGATGCCAAGTGCCGTTGCGCGGGTACGATTCCATGATCCGCAGCCGGTGCACCATGTGCCGCTGTTGCTCTTGGCGGAGGTAGGCATGGTGGGCGCTCTCTTCTTCGGGTGGTTGTTGTGGAAGGGGAGGCGAGCGGTGCGATGGTGGCCCATGATCCTCGTGCTGCTTCCGACCCTCGCATGGGATCACCATCTCTGGTCGTTACCTTCTGGGTTGATGCTGCTTTTCGTGTGCGTGATTGCATGGTCGTCATCACCATCGTCAACCGCCACTTGACAGAGATGCGCACGCCTCGTACCATGGGGCTAGTTTTTTCACAACGCAACCTTGTGGAGGTGCTGCACATGCGTGCATCGCAACAGCCTGATTATTACGCGGCACTCAGTGTGCTGCGATCGGCATCCGCCGAGGAGATCCGTTCCGCATATCGGGTGATTGCGCGGCGGGATCATCCGGACAAGAATCCTGGTGATGCCGATGCGGCGGAGCGATATCGCCGTGCGGCAGAAGCGTATCGTGTGCTCTCCGATGAGCATCTCCGTCAGCGGTACGATCGCGGTGACGACACGCAGCTTCTGGGTGCTGCTGCCGCCGGTGAAGTGGTGGCGCGTCGTTTTGATCAGCTCATTACCCAGGCGCTGCACCATCCGGTGCCGAAACATGGGGGAAGGGATACGCCATGAAGATTGTGATTTCGGGTACGATGGCGGAGCGGTACCGAGCGTATCGCGATGCCAAGGAAGCCGTTGCTGGTGATCGCGCGACGCTTCGGTTGTATCGCGAGGAGGTACGGAAGCATCCGCAGAAATTCGACAGTGCCACCCTTGCGGCGACGCTCTCGGGTGCGATTCGGTTCCATCGGACTGCCGCAGCGCGTGCACCGTTTCTTGCGGCATTGCAGGTCGGTGACGATGCAGCGGTGGCGTATGGTGAGATTGCGGCCTCCCTGGAGGCGCAGACCATCGTGCAGGAGATCGCAACCGCATGCGAGCGTGCGGGGGCGGTGGCCGTGCTCGCAGATGCGCTCACGCTACTCTTCATTGAAGCGCACCCGCATCATGTTGCGTTGGAGGAATTCGAGGATTTGTCCGCTGCAGCAGAAATTGCTGTGGAGTCATACGAAGAAGGAGAAGGTGAGGCATGACGACCAATCGCAAGGAGCTGGTGCTCCAAGGGGATATTGATCGCGCCGCCGCAGCGGTGCAGGAGGCACTTGCTGCAGGCGGCACGGAACGCGCGGAACGTGCACTTGCGGTGTATGCGCCGAAAACCATGGCGGCGATTGCGCAGTCAACGTTCTACGAAGTACTGCGACAGCATGAATCGGCAGAGCAGGAGGCGGGAAAACGGAGCAAGATCACGCCGGGAGGTCGTAGTCCCGCGGAGGTGCATGCGGATGCACTGCACGCCGCCAGTCGCGCCGCGGAGCGCGTCATCGATCTGATGCCGGCCGTGGATGCTCCTGCGGCAGTGCGGGAGCTGCCGGCACCGGTACTGGGTGCATTGCTCAGCGGTGCAGCGGCAGCGGGTGTCGAGATATCATCCGTGGCGCATCTCCTCTCCCCGGACCGCGTCGAAGAGGTGCTTGCGAGCGATATCGATCTTTGGACCACCACACAGGAAACGGCGTCGTATGATGAGGGGAGGGCATTCGGGCGGGTAGCGGGCTTGAACCTGCAGCACCTGGTCCATGTGCTCCTCGTGGTGTTTCAGACAGATGATGCGCGTGCGCGGACCTATCTCCGGAGGCTCAATCCGGACCTGGTTGCCTATCCGTTCGCGGTTGCGCTCCAGGAGCGCCGCGCGCGTCGCGGTCTTGCCGTGCCCGACGAGATGTCGACCGAGGAGTTAGTGGTTTTGGAGGAATCGGACGAAGAGGCGTCCGGAGGATTTTTCGGCCACCTCGCCGAGCAGGATGAGCGTGACGCGCTCGTTGCCATCGAAGATGCAGAACTGCGGGAACTGCTGGATCGCATTCTGGCGCTTTCGCGGGGGACGTATCGTCGGATTCTCCGGCGTGCATATCGATTGCCCACCGCGCGGGTCCGTGCCCAGCTCGAGCACGCGGCGCGTGAGCTGGTGCTGGGCGAGGAGGCGGATGCGACGCAGGGAGCCGATGCGGGGGGGGATGATGAGATGTTCCGTCCCCTCACGCCGACCGAGCGTACAGGACGATCTGGTGATTGACGGCGTGGCGTTCGAGTAGTACCGTAGGGCGAGCGGAACATATCCGTTCGCCCTTTTTCTTTTGAGGTCTCGAGACGGTTTGCGCCCTGGAGCGCGAGCGATGAGGAGGCAGCATGGAACATACGGATGCCGAAACGCGTGCCGTTGGATTTCCTCGGGACATACGTCCGTTCCTGGCGCGCGTGATTGATCACGCGATTGCGCACGGTCAATGGACGGATGCGGAACTTGAGGAGCTGCGCATCGATCTCACGAATATGGTGTTTCGGTATCTGCGACATCAGAGGAGTGATATTCGTGATCTCCACGCGGTGGGTGTGGCAGCAGAAATCGTGATCATGTACGTGAGCGACGGATTGGCGATGCTTGCGGGTGACGATCTGGAGGTTGGTGCGCGGCTGCTGGCAGACGATGCGGCACAGCCACTACTGCGGTCGTTTCGGGTGAGCTACGATCGCGTCGAGCGGCTTCGCAGTACGATCGCAAGTCTGCGGGATCGCCTCACGGTGGTGATTGGTCCACCAAAGTGCCGATTGCGCGTGCCACTATTTCCGCATGCAGATGTGGCGGCATTGGTGGGATCGGATCGGATTGCGCTGTTGCAGGGTGTCGAGGATGTAGCGCTGCGGAAGGTGTTTCTTGCAGAGGGCACGAGTCGCTCCTGTATGGACGCGCTCCTGCAAGAGGTGGCGCGCATTGCAGAGGATGTCCGTACGTTTCTCCTGCTGCCCATGAACGAATTGGAACGGCCGGAGCATTGGCGGGCACTCCTCGGGAGCGATGCCTATGCGCTGGTACTGCAGGGTAATCGATCCGCGTGCTACGAAGTGGCGTGGACGAGCGTGGTGGCGCATGTGCTCGCCCGGGGAAGATTGGGGCTGCTGGTCCGCATGGAGGATATCGAGCGCGTGATAGACGGGGAATGTAATTGCACGGCGCCGCCGGATGATTCGCCGCACGGCAATTCGCCCTATGAGCTGCGTCCCGGAGTGCGGGATCGTGCGCTTGCGGTGATCGCAGCTGCTCTACCGGACGGGTCAGCGCCAGATCGATACGCCGCCATCCAGCGGGGGGTGGATGAGGGGATACGGAACTTCCTCACGGAGAGCGGGAGGCTCTATGATTTCCAGCTACCGCGCCGTTCGGGGGCGTGGTTCGTTGCCTGGCGAGATGCGCTCTTCTTGGTGGGAACGGATGCCGATCGGGCTGCAGCGGACGGTGCAATCTTCGGGCCAATGGGTCAGCGAGAGCTTCTGGATCAGTACCATGTATCCGTGAGTCCGACGGAGCGCAGGAATATTCTCCACCATCTCGCGTTGGATCGACTATCGCCGCCTGATGTGCTCCGGCTGCTCGATGGCCGTAGCGTAGCGACGGAGGTCATCATCGAGCGCAGCAAGATCGCGGATCGGAGCGTGGAAGATATTGAGCGACTCGCGAAGGGTTCGTATGAGCTCGGTGGTCGCGAGGGACGAGCGCTGGCGCGGGCGATCATTGCGGACGCGCGCGCATTGCCCGAGTGCAGTGCGGACGCCATTTTCTCTCTTGCGCTCCAGTGTTTCCTGCATACCAGCGAGCAGGTCGGTGTGCCGGAGGTTACCCATTTGCTCGAGCGCTGGAATCGACCGACTGCCGTTCTGACTCGTGCGTTCGCGGAGGATGCACATCTCCTGCCGCGGAAGGATTGGGTCCGCATCGCTGCGTTTGTGCCGCGGTATTTCGAGGCGGTGCTGTA
The DNA here is from genome assembly GCA_016188355.1 of Candidatus Uhrbacteria bacterium. Taxonomy (GTDB): domain Bacteria; phylum Patescibacteriota; class Patescibacteriia; order JACPHY01; family JACPHY01; genus JACPHY01. The sequence continues at coordinate 8,357 of JACPHY010000004.1, read as the reverse complement.
CGAGGCGGAACATCATCCGGACCGGCGTGCCGCGGTCAACGCGTTCCTTGCAGATCTTCGGTCCACTGAGGAAATGGTCATCGTGATTCCTGCGCATCTCGTGCGCTGCTTTCAGGAGTTAGAGGCGCAGTATCGAGCGCAGCCGTCCGAGGGGCCGTTACCTCCGCTCTGGAGTGGTGTGGGCACCGCGCAATGGGCACATCCCATGCTCGAATGGGTATGGTCGGGACTGCCCGGTTTGTATCGCGATGCCATTGCGAAGGCGTTTCGGGATCGGGCGCGCGATGTGGATTCGGAAACGCACGCGATGCTCCAGGACCTCGGTGCCCGTTTATTGGATGTGGCGCCGAAACGGAAGCGAACAGCGCCGCGGAAAAAGTCTTCGACACGGCGCGCGAGCACCAGGAAGAAGCCGCGACCACGGTGATGGATGAGGGCCTCAGGGGAGGCCCTCTTTTCTTTGGTCTTGACGGCGATTTTCTTCGTACTACGTTGAGGATATCAGTGAGTTAGCACTCATCGGTCGAGAGTGCTAACCATATTGTGTCCATTGATTTTTCGTTTACTCATGATCTGCCTATGCTTCGTCCGATTCACGATCATATCGTCGTTCAGTCCGCAAAAGAAGAAACGGTGACCAAGATGGGTATTGTGCTTCCCGATACGGTGAAGGAGAAACCAGAACAGGGAAAGGTGGTCGCGGTGGGCCCGGGGAAGGTATTGGAGAACGGTGCGCGCGCGCCGATGTCGGTGAAGGTGGGTGATGTGGTGCTCTTCAAGAAGTACTCTCCGGATGAGGTGAAGGTGGACGGGGTAGAGTATCTGATTATCGGCGATAGTGACATTCTCGCGGTGGTGGAGTAACGGAACATGTACTTCCGGTAATCTATGGCGAAGCAAATTTTGTTTGATGAGGCAGCGCGCGCGGCGATTCGCCGCGGTGTCGATAAGTTGGCGAATGCGGTCACGGTGACGCTTGGTCCGAAGGGTCGGAACGTGGTACTGGATAAAGGTTTTGGAGCACCGACGATCACGAAGGACGGGGTGACCGTCGCGAAGGACATTGAACTCGAGGATAAGTTTGAGAACGTGGGCGCGGAACTCGTGAAAGAGGTTGCATCGAAGACGAATGATGTATCCGGCGACGGCACGACGACTGCGACGCTCCTCGCACAGGCGATCATCGGTGAGGGCATGAAGAACGTGACGGCGGGGGCAAACCCAATTGCGATTCGCCGCGGCATCGAGAAGGGTGTGGTGGCGATCGTGGATCATCTCCGGATGAAAATTGCGAAGCCGGTGAGTGGTACGTCGGAAATTGCCCAGGTAGCGGCTATCTCCGCGAACGATCCGGAGATCGGCAAGATGATTGCGGAGACCATGCAGGAGGTGGGCGAGAATGGCGTGATCACGGTGGAGGAATCGCAGTCCTTCGGTATGGAGCGCGAAGTGGTGAAGGGCATGCGCTTCGACAAGGGATACAATTCGCCGTACATGATCACGAATGGGGATCGCATGGAGGCGGAGTATAAGGATGTCCGCATCCTCATCACCGAGAAGAAGATTGCCTCGATCCAGGAGCTCCTCCCGGTCCTCGAGAAGGTAGCGGCGGAAGGACGGAAGGAGATTGTGATCATCGCAGAGGACGTGGAGGGGGAGGCGCTTGCGACGTTGGTCGTGAATAAACTCCGCGGTACCTTCCATGCGCTCGCGGTGAAGGCACCCGGATTCGGCGATCGTCGCAAGGAGATGCTCAAGGATATCGCCGTGCTCACGGGCGGTCGCGTTATCTCGGAGGAGATTGGTCTAAAGTTGGAGAATACGACACTCGCGGATCTCGGTGAGGCGCGGCGCGTCGTTTCCACGAAAGAGCACACCACGATTATTGAGGGTCGCGGAGATCAGAAGGCCATTCAGGATCGCGTGGCAGCGATCAAGCGTGAACTCGAGCATACGGATTCCGATTTCGATCGCGAAAAGCTCGAGGAGCGCCTCGCAAAGCTCTCGGGTGGCGTGGGGGTCATCAAAGTGGGTGCGGCGACGGAGACGGAGATGAAGGAGAAGAAGCATCGCATTGAAGATGCGGTGCAGGCCACGAAGGCGGCGGTAGAGGAGGGGATTGTGCCGGGAGGTGGCGTCGCGTTCCTCCGTGCCGTGCAGGCGCTCGGTTCGCTGCAGGTGATTGGCGATGAGCAGGTCGGCATCGGTATTCTCCGTCGTGCGCTCGAGGCACCGATTCGGAAAATTGCGGAGAACGCCGGAAAGGATGGCGCGGTTGTTGCGGAGGAGGTGAAGAAGCGCGAGGGGAACATGGGATACAACGCCGAGGCGGATCGATACGAGGATCTCGTTGCTGCGGGTATCATCGATCCAACGAAAGTGGCGCGCACGGCACTCCAGAACGCCGCGTCCATTGCCGCGCTCTTCCTGACCACAGAAGCGGTGGTTACGGAAAAGCCGAAGAAGGAGGAGAAGGAAGAGGCGGGCCATGGCGGCATGGGCGGTGGCATGGGAATGGATTACTAAGCTACATGATGCGCATTGGTCGGTGATCATCGACGGGGGCGTAGCGCGATCCACAAACACACCCGGCATTTGCCGGGTGTGTTTGTTTGTATGTGTTGACATTTTCGATATTTTGTATTATCCTTGGTGTACGTCTGGTTTCGTCGCGAGTGTCCATGTTCGTCGGTTGACACTTCGCGGCTTTGCTCGCTGTTTCACAAATTCGACGAGAAGCAGAGAGAAGGAGGAGTGCAATGGCTGCATTGCAACGGCTCATGGAGTTCGAGCGCTGGTTCACCTGGTTCGGAATGGGTGCGCTGTGGACGATCGGAATCCTGATCGGGATCCTGGCGATGATCGTGATCGGCGGTGCATTCCTGGGTATCGCGTGGGATTTCTGCACGCGAGAGCGGAATGGCGATGTTCCGGTTGGCGCGTCGCGACTGGAAGTTCCCGTGCATCCGAGCATGCGGCGCGATTCGTGGTACGGACGTCTCTATCTGGCCGCATACGGTGCGGATCGGGGATGGATTGCGGCGTTGCGCATGCTCTGGTACAGCGAGGACTATGACGGGATTTCGTGGGATCCGCCGAGGCGCTGGCAGGAGGCACGAGAGCCCGGAGATGATGGGCTGCTCCCTGTGGACGAAGAACGTGGGGAGTACGTTGCGTACTGTTGTGACTACCATGTCCGGCAGCAGCGCGCGAGATCCATCGTCACGACGTTCCACTGCGCGCCGCCATACGAGCAACCGTTCTTCGCGGATGGTCGACGTGTGTCGCGGTGTCCGGTGTTCTGGAAGGTCATGATCGCGGCATGGGTGTACGTGCCGCTCGTCGCGTTCCGACGCTGGGCGTTCGGCAGGATCGCGGCCGGTGCTCGCGCGCTGTGGGCACCGATCGGTGCGCTGCTCCGCAGCTTCTGGAATGTGTGCGGTCGTGGCGTGCGCGTCGCGGTGGTGACTGCGGTCGCAACGTGCGGCGTACTCGGCCTCATGTATGGGGTGCTTACCTGGCAGCGTACACGCATGCAGGAGCAGATCGAGCAGATGCACGCGGATGCCATTCGCGCGCAGATCGACGCACAGTGGAAGCGCGAGGGGTTGCGGCAGGTGGAACGGGAGCGCGAACTTGCGCTCTTCGCGCAACGGGAATCGACGCGTCTCGCGCAACTGCGTGCGCCGTACGTCACGAAGTTCACCGCGATGTGTGCGCAGCGACTGCGGGCCGATCCGCCTCACGTCGGGTCGTGCGACCCTGATGTGGGCATGTCTCGGGAACAGGCGGCACAGGAATGCAAGAGGAAGTACACACCGCACGCGGCGTACTTCGATGATCTCGCGACGGAACACGCGGAACCGTGCTGGGTGGTTCCCGAGGAACCGATCGATCCACACTACATGTACGCGGAGGGCTACCCGAACGAGGAGCGAAAGCCGACGCGTCGCGAGCTTCGGCGGTACGAGCAGGAGAGTGCGGCCTACACGGCGTACCACCAAGCGATTGCCGGAAAGCACGCCGCACTCCATCAGGAGATCGCAGCACAGCTCCGTACGGTGTTCGCCGCAGAGCTCCAGCAGGAGCTGAAGAAATGGACTCAGGCGCAGACCGATGCTCGTGCGGAAGATGCGCGCGTGCTTGCGGTGGCGATTGCGGAGTTCAAGTCGTACCGGGGCGACCCGCGGGCGCTTTGGGCGCTACTCGAGCAGCGTTGCGATGAAGGTTCGCCGTGGAACAGCACCACGCGGAACCAGTGGTACCTCCAGCAGAACGGACGCACACCGTCCGGGTGGAGTAATCATACGTGCAGCGGTGTTGCCGCGGCATTCATGGACGTGGTGCGGTCCGGACGTGCGGCACATGACGCGGAAGCGGCATCGCGTGAGCGGGCGGCGTGGTGGCGCGACACGGTGCTTTCCCTGGGAGAGGGTCTGCTCTGGGTGCTGGGGTTCATTGTGGCAATCGTGGCGTTCGGTTTCAGTATTGCGGGCATCGAGCGTGCGGCGCCATCCGTCGGCAGGTCCGCGGCATGGGTGGGGCGCGGCATCTGGCGGGTGACCGGGGTGCCGGTCCTCTTCGTGGGGTACTGGCTCTGCTATATCCCGCTCTCTCTGATCGGCGTTGCGTTGCTGCTGGTCTGGCGGTTGCCGCGGGTGTACGCGATGCGCCGTGCGGTGCACGTGGTCACGCACGATACGTGGTCGTTCTTTGGATCCTTCGCGCGCGCGAAGTGGGAACGCATGTGTCCCATTGTGGAGTGGAAGTGATCCTGAGCGCCGGTTCCCTTGTGGAACCGGCGCATTTCATTTCTTGGTATACTGGTGCTATCTACGTTTACCGATTCGCGCGTACGCGCTGCGTTCGATATGTTCCAGCGGCTCCTCACCGAACGACGATGGGGCATGGTCCTTGGAGTTGCGGCAGTGGGATTTACGGGGTTCTTCCTCTTCGCATTTGGAGTATTTTGGTCTACCCCCGGGCCCATTTTGGCCGCAGCGCCAGATTTTACCGGTACGCTCCGTAAGCCGACGGATGGCCAACAGAATGTGGCCATCGCGACATCCGTGGAGATTCACTCGAGCGTGGCACTTGCTCCGACATCCGTGAACGCATGGACCTCGGTGACGAGTGGAACGGTGCAGCATCTCCGCGCGGTGGCCATTCGGCCATCCGGATCGAGTGATGCGGTCGCGGTGGGTCGCGGCGGATCAATTCGATATACCACGAATGCTGGTACGTCATGGTCCTCCATCAACACGGGAGGATTTTTTTCGGAATTGAATGCGGTAGATTGTTCTCCGAGCATGGACGCCGCGTACACCTGTGTCGCGGTGGGTGATGCAGGGGATGATGGAGGGGGCAACACGGTGGGAGGGATCGTATTTTCAGGTGTCGGTGCTGCGGGAGTGGGCGGCCTTTGGGGCACGCCAAACCAGTACGCGGAGAATGCAAATGTCACCCTCCTGGGAGTTGCGGTGCCGGACAATATTACCGCCTACGCGGTCGGTACGGGTGGCGTGATCTACAAAACCACCAACGGCGGCTCTCAGTGGACCGCGCTGGCCAGTGGAACGGCGACCACGTTGCGTGATATTGCCTGTTATTCTACGAGTAGTTGCGTTGCGGTGGGGGATTCGGGATTGGTCTTGTGGACCAACGATGGAGGAACGAGTTGGGCGACCGCAAGTGCGGGATCCTGGGCCATGTATGGCGTTTCTGCGACGGACAACTCCAGCACCTATTTTGCAGTGGGCGCGGACGCGGACATCTGGAAAACGATCGATGGTGGGTCGTCCTGGTCGGAGGTATCCCCGGGATCGCTAGTGACCACATTCCGTTCGATCTACTGCCTGAACGCCAATACCTGTATTGCGGTCGGAACGTCCGGCGTGGTCGTGCGGACTACAAATGGGGGAAGTACTTGGGTCCAGGATGCTAATGCCAGTGACGCGGATCTGTATGGTATTTCCGGGAGTGCAACGTTGGGCGCCGATAAATTGGCAGTGGGGAATAGCGGTGCCATTCTCACCCCGCAACTCGCCAACGTGAAATTGCAAACGAATACAGGCAATACTCAAGGAGGCGCTCCGACAGGATCGAACCTCTGCACATCGGCGAGTGTGGGCGTAGGAAATGCGGGGCCCAACACGAGAATATCCTGTACGCATGGCGATCTCACGAGGGATACCTGGTATACATTTACCTTGGTGGGCGCATCCGATGGTATCCGGAGCGCGACCAATGAAACCATGGCCACGGATGTCACGGTGACGTTCCAGACGCAGTCCTCGATTACCATCGCGCGGCAACCGACTGATCTCGATCTTGCAGAGGTGCTCATGGGGGCGGACGTGAGTTCGACAGAGACACCGAGTATTGGTTTTTCGATTACGGGAACGGATAACCAGCGCTTGAAATCGGTGAGTGTTCGCATCGATACGGTCGCGGGATCGGATATCGCATCGAGCGATATTGCGCGCATCGATTTGATTCGTGATTCGGCAACTCCAGGATCCGATGCCATGGATGGGACGTTCGATGATTTTACTGCGAGTACGACTGATGTTGCAGGGAGCGATGATCTCCTCGGGCGAACAACATCGGTGACCATCGGTACGCCGGTGACGATTTCCGTTGCAGCGAATGCACACACGGCGAATGCGAGTCGATTCCCTTCTGCCATGACGGATCGGGGAACGTACGAGTTTTATGTGGCGGTGCGGTCGAATGCGGTGACGGGAACGACGAAGATGTTCACGGTCACGCTCGTATCGACCACCTGCGAGACCAGTGATGGTTCATCGGAAACATCATGCACGGTGACCTCCGCGACGACCGCCACCACCGGCGCGGCTGGATGGGTACCCACGGCGACCAGTGCAACGATCGGCGTCGCGACACAGCCAACGGATTTGGGGCTCGCCGGAGTAAAACCGTGGAGCAATTACGCACCGTTCGTGGGCTATAAGCTCACCTCGACGAGCATCGATGCGCTGGAACGAGTCACGATTCGTGTCGATGCCCCGGAGGGATCCACCTTTTCCGATGGGGACCTGACGTCGTCGTTTATTCGGATTGTTTCGGATACCGCGGATCCATCGACGGATTGGGTTTCCTCTACCGTGGATACCTCATTTGTTCCTGCGGATTATGGTGACAATGATGATGAAGTCGCCTTCAGCTCGCAGTATCCGCTCACGCTCGGGAAGAATATATCGCTCGTGGTGACAAGTGTGGCGCGGGCATCGAATAAACACTACCTCGTATATCCCATGGCGGGGCGCGGTGATTACGAACATTTCATTGTTCTGAAGACCCCTGCGGATGCGACTGCGGCAACGGAGACGCTGCGATTGACGTTGGTTTCCGCGAAGTGTCGTTCGGATTCGGGAACACTGGTGAATTGCGGGCTTAATTCCGTTACGACGGGAACGATTGCCCCAGACACGACCGCGCCCTCCATTGCTTCGTCCTCGCCAAGTTCCGGAGCCACCGAAGTGGTCACCGTTGCGGGTACCGCAACCGTGACCATGAGTGAGCGCCTCCCGAATTTGAATGCCAACGAATACCTTGGTGCTGCGGGGTTGCTCCGATTGCGTGCGTGTACGGGATCGGATCAATCCAGCACGGATGCCGCTTGCGGGAGTGTGGGAGATAATCTCTGTACCGCAGTGGTACTTGCCGCCGATGCGAGCAGTAATCCGGCGCGTCGATTCACCTGCACGTATGGAAGCGCGCTCACGGAAGGACGATGGCATCGGATTCGTCTCGAATCCACTACGGCAGATGCGGCAGGGAACACGCTCGGCAGTGCGGTGGACCGATACTTCAAGACCGCGGGAGGTGGCGCTCCGTCTATGGAAGTGACCCCACCGGGGCCGGTGACGAATCTCCGTGCGGTGGCACTGCCAGGATCCGTGACGCTCACCTGGATTGATCCGACCAATTCAGGAACCAATCCGCTCGCTAGTATTTTGGTATTTCGGAATCAACCGCCCTCGCAGCAACCGGCACCGCCCGCGCTCGCATTGGTTGCTGCGGGTGCAGGGCGATACGTGGATACGAATGTGCAGGAGGGAATGACATACCGATATTTGGTTCGCGCCTCCAATGGAGAATTGGGATTGGGAGTGTCGTCGGATACGATACTCATTCCTGCGTTCCCGCCGCCTGTGGTACCGACCCGCGAGACGCCAGAGGTTGTGCCATCGCCCCCTCCCCCCGAGGACCCCATCCCCCCCACCCTCGAAGATCAACTCCGTACCCTCCTCCGAGCGATCTTCGGTGCGGATGCCTTCAATGCGCTCCCAGGTGCCAATCAGCAGTGGCTCCTCCGATTCCTCGTGGACGGC
>JACPHY010000019.1 GCA_016188355.1 Candidatus Uhrbacteria bacterium | reverse complement strand
GCGGCAGGTGTTTTCGGATCTCCAGCGGCCGCGGTTTGGGACGGCAGGGAATTATGATGCGCTCGGATTATTTGGGTCATGTGATCCGTCGCGGCGTCAGCTCTATACCTGTATTCTCGATGCGGGATTCACGCAGGCCATCCGCCAGGCGAATGGGAATAAGCCGCTGAGCGTTGCGGATGCGATTGCAGCCGGCTATCTCCATCGCGATTGGCCGCTCGTGCGGGAGGGGACCGCAGCAGATCAGGATCCGCTCTGCTACCAAGGTCCGCCGAATGGTGGGTATTGTGCTTCGAACCTCGCCAAGATGCGGGCGGCGCGCATTATTCCGATTGGTTGGGAATTGGCGGCGAATCACCCAAAGAATACGCCGGGTGATGGAAAAATATCCGGCAGTGCGCCTCCAGTGACGCTCGGCTTTGTGATTGATGCGTTCAATAAGAACGGCGACGACGGCAAATGTGGGACCGGGGATGGCAATGAGGATCCGTACTGCGGACTCATCGACCCGAACTGGATTCTCCGATATCCCGATCAACAGTGTCGATTGCGCGCGCCGACTGAAATGCTCGCGCAGGCGGGCTCGCCGATTCGTTCGGAGGAGTGTCGCGATGCGCCATCCTGTCTCGCACAGGATGCGGATGGTCGTTGCGTGAGTGAGGGTACGGCTGATCGCGTGGGTGGATATGGGTACTGCGTACGGGAAAAGAATGTATGGCATTTGAATGGCACCTCCTGCCCTGCATCATCCGCGAGCTGCCGCGTGCTCACGCCACGTGTCGGGAATCAAACGGCGCTCCTCACGTCCACGGTGGATCGGAGCGTTTGCAATGCGGGGAATGCGGGATGTGCATGGTATTCCACCGCACGGAGTGCGTCCGGTTGGCGCACGGATCAGCGCCGTTATTTCACGGGTGCCGTGGAACGGTGTCAGGAGCGCGAGGAAGGCTGCACGGAGCTGATCGACATGAAGGTCGCGCAGCGGAATCTTATTCGGAATGGGGGATTTTCGGATGACGCGGTTGGTCAGGTGCCGTCGTTCTGGTCGGTACAGCGGAGTGGCACAGGGACTCCGAATCCCATGCCTACGCTTGTGGTTACGGAGAGCGGTCCCGTGCATGGGAAGTTCCTCCGATGCCGGGGGGATTTGTACGGAGGTTCGGTGTGCTCAACGATACAATCCCAAACAGCTACTGCGGCTATTGATCCGGCAACGATTCAACCGGAATCGGTCTACACCCTGAGCGCGTCCGTTCGGGTGCAGGTGAATCCGAGCTCCGCGGACGCATCGGATGTGCGGATAGTGTTTCAAGATGTTACGGGAGCACACCAAGCCTGCGCGATTACCATTCCCGTTCACGAGCGTGATGATCAGTGGCGCCAGTATCAGGTACGGTGCGTGACAGATGTTCAGATTCTGCAGCCCCGTATTGTGGTTCTGGATGGCACGGACAATGATGCGATCACGACGATTGATGTGGATGATCTCATGCTGCTCGAGGGCGATGTCCAAGCGCCGTTCCACGAGGGCTATGCCGATCAGGCACAGCGCACGTATCTCAAAGTCGCCCCGGCAGATCTCCGTTGCGAGGATATCGGATCTGATGGGCGACTGAATACCGCGAATGATGATGCCTCCTGTCCAAGTTTCGCGCGCGCGTGCACGGCGGATGATGTGGGCTGCACCCGCTACACGCCGGTCGGTGGTAATGCGCCGGCGGTGGATGGGCGTGTGAGTGCATTGGATTACTGTCCGGCAGCATGCGTGGGATATGCGGCGTTCCGAGAGGTGGACAGCACGTTCGACGGTAGCGCGGATCTCGCGTACTTCATTCCATCCACCGCACGGCAGTGCTCGGTGGAGGATGTCGGCTGTTCCGAGTTCACGGTGCTGGATGCGGAACGCGGCGGCGAGCAGCGGGAGTACTACTCGGATATTCGTCGCTGTGACAAGCCGGGGACCGGATCGAGTGCCACCTATTACACGTGGGAAGGATCCGATCAGGGGGGGTATCAGCTTCGGAGTTTCACCCTGCGCGCGTCGAGTGCGGATGGGAACAGCGCGCCGGCTGTGTTTGGCGATCAGGCTACCGCGGATTGCCAGGCCGCATATGGGAAATCACCCGGACAGCCGGATTACGATCCGATTCGTACGCCGGATTGCCGTGCGTTTTATACCCAGAATGGCACTATCCACTATCGGCCTATCTCGCGGACGGTGATCGTGACGGATGATTGTGTTCAGTTCCGCGCCTCCCATGTGATGAGCGACGCGCTCTGTACGGAGCGCGGGGGGACCGTGGCGAGTGGGCAGTGCATTATTCATGGATATCGTCCCGAGAGTCGCTCGTGCAGCGTGGAGGCAGCGGGGTGTCGTGCGTACCGCGGCAATGCGGGCGGCGCTGTTCGTACGATTATTGCAACCGATTTCGAGCCGGCAATCGCCGCGCGGCAGGGGTGGAATGCAGGAACGCCATCTAACGAATCACTGACCGTGGGCGGCCACAGCCTGGAGTTGGGTGCGAACCAGGAAACAGCGTATCCGGCTCGGGAGACGATCGCGGGACTCACCCGCGAGGATTGCGATGCGCGCAGCGGTGTATTCACGGATGGCAGTGGCACGACGCCGAGTCAATGCGTGGCGCCGCTGCTCCATGCGAGCGGCACGTACGAATTGTTGTTGGTCGGTCGTGGCGCTGCGGAGGTGACCGCAACCCTGGAGGAGCAGGTGCAAAATCTTGCGCCGGGCGGCGATCCGAAGCGCGCGACATTTGGCGCGGCCTGGCGCCAGGCAAGTCTCGGGCCATTCATTGTGACGGGCACGCCGACCACGAATTCCGTTTTGAAGATTGCCGTCGGTGCGGGTGGGGTGGTGCATTTCGATCAAATCGTGCTCCGCGAAGTGCCGCAGTTGACCACGATCGTGAAGCAATCGTGGGTGACCCCGCAACAATGTGATCGCGCCACCACCGCAGCCGATGCCGCACCGTTGCTCCACGGCATGCTCGGTTGTCGTGCGTATCAGACGAAGGTGGGCGACCTGGAGGCATTGCGGTCGTTCACGAAGCTCTGTTCGCCCGATGTGGTCGGCTGCACCGCGTTCTACGACACCAAGAATTCCAGCTCTCGAGAATCGCAAACATTCAATGATACCTCGAATCCGGCCATGGACGACGTGACCGTACCTGCCGATAGCATTCGGTATCTCGTGAACGATCCGAAGAGGTCCTGTGCTGCAACCGCGAAAGGCTGTAAGCGATTTGGATCGCCGACACTTGATCGTGTTGGTGTGGATCGGGTGGGGGTGCCGGTGGCGGATCAATGGAAAGAGGTTTTCCTGCGGGATGATCCGGATCGGTACACCGGTCCCGGCGCCATGCTCTGTCGCGACGAAGAACTGTTCTGCGAGGAGTACCGCGGTACCGATGGCGCGATGTTCCACTTCAAGGATCCGGGGAATCGCGTGTGTGAATATAAGAAGGACGTGACGCTGAATGGCGTGTTGGTGGGTGGTTGGTTCCAGAAGGGGATCGATCCGCCCACGCCCTGCTATGCGCAGCTCGTGCGTGGCGGCAGCATGTTCGAGATTGCCCAAAATTCCGACCAAGACTACGGCGGATGGGCCGGAACCTGCGACGCCGCACAGAATCTCTGCACGGAGTTCCGTGACCCGACGGATCAGTCGTTCGCGTACCCTGAAGGCCGCCGCTACTACGCGCTTCGACCTACAGTGGATCTCGCCACTTGCGCGGGTAATGTGAGCCGCAAGGAGGGCTGTGTCTTGCTCGATGAGACCTCGAACCTCGCAAAGACCTGGAGCGCGCCGGTGAGCTACGCATCGAGCGAGCAACGGAACGGCGATCGCGCGCCGGTCACCGATTGTGATCGCGACCCCGCCTCCTGTCGTCGCTGTGTTCGCCAGCCGCGGTGTCAGCGACCGGATGGGCAATTATTGGGGAGCGTGATGGCGTGTACCAATGATGCGCAGTGCGGACCGAACGCGGTTTGCGAGTCCGGTCGCTGCAAAGAGCGCGCGGGCGGTCCATTGCTGCGTGGTCGTCGGATTGCATGCACCGGAGCTGATAACGCACCCTGCGGCGGCGGTGCCACGGTATGTTCGAGTGGCATCTGTCTCCTGAGTGCGGGCGGTGGCGAAATCCGCCGCGAGGATTCTTGCGCCAACGATTCGCAATGCGACCCGAGCATGAACGAAATTTGCACCCAAGGCTCCAGCATCGGTCGCACCTGCACAACCACCAACGACTGCCGCAACGACCCGAACACCTCTTGCGAACGCATCACCAACGACGCGAACGTCATCGTTTCCGTCAAACGCGACCGGCAGTGTAGCCAGTGGTATGAGCGGACCGGGTGCTATTCTGCATTCAATGCGCGTCTCGGTCGCACAACCGATATTTGCAGTGGTATTCAGCTTATGGGCGAGGGCGGCGGTGACGTGCTCCGGCCTGCCCCCGCGTATTTGACGATGAACGAATACCAAAAGCGCGATCGCAGTTATGCGGGCGAGGAGTATTCCGGCTTTGCGATTCCGAATCGCGCGGGACTTGAATTCCTCCAGCAAGCGGATATCCCTGCGATTTCCGTGGAGCAGCCGGAGCACGGTGCATTATTGCCGATGTACTGTCCGGCGAACCTTCGGGTGAATGGGCGGCTCGTATGCGGTGCGGAAAATGGACGATGTCCGACTGTTACGGACGCAAGCGGTCGCTCGCGGAACATGCGTGACGGAGAATCTTGCGGTCCTCCGATGGGAACGAATCGGTGCGTGTGGCGGAAGGATTGCCCCGCTACGGATGCGTCCTGTGCGTTGCCGCTTACCTTTGGTCCATGTGTAACCGCTTCGGATTGTGCGGCAGCGCCTCCGGATACCGATGGACGCACCGTCTCCTGTGAGCCGGTTCGGGGGATCTGTCTCCAGGCACAATGCATGTATCCTGCAGGAGCGGAAAACGTTGGCCGCGGATTGGTGCTGGATACCGGCTGGCAGCAGTGGGAGGCGCCGTCGTGTAAGGCGTATCCCGCAACCGATGCGCCGTTCCCGCGGAGCAAGGAATTTGGTGTACTCGACCAGTCGTGGTCTGATCCGTCTGGTAGCGGACTTCCGGTGTATAAGACAGGATTTGAGGGGGTGACGTTGTGCCGGCAGGTGAAGACAGGGGCTCCACAGTATGGCGGGCTTGCATGCGAATGTACGTACCGGAAGGTTTCCTATGGAGGTGCCCCGCAATACTACGCTAACGACGCGATGTTGGAACCGTACGCATGTGTAGGCGGATTGCATGATGGGAAACCGTGCGATCTCAGTGCAGCTGGAAGACGAGCGGATAATGCCACAGCTCCCGCACGATCCTGTCAGGCGGAGGATACGGTTGGCGAGCGCGACGGGAAGTGCACTGCGCTCTCGCGCAACGATCTCGCGCTCGGTGTGGAGGGGTACTGCCTTGAGCGTGACAAGAGCATGGGGGTGTACGGTCTCCAGAATAAGTTCGCTTGCCGTACGTTCTATCCGGTGGATCAGCTCGAAGGCACGCTCGATGTGAATAGCTTCGTCCCTGAGGCTGGCTACCAGTTTGCCTCTACTGCTGGACGCTTCATGTGCATTGCTGCGCGTGGGAATGCGCTGTCGCCAGGGATGCGCGGCCGTGGACAGTCGCTTAACAGTAATCGACAAGGCGTTCCTATTTACGCGGACGACGGCACGGGTATTGGGGATCCCACGGAGTACTGGGTGGGTATTCGATTGGAGAGTCAATACGACGACAATGGAGAGCAGGAAGAAAAGGCGGTATTTACGAACGCACGGGGACCGGGCGATACTACGGGATTGGAGTGGCATCCATTCCAGCAGAGCGGACAAAAGTGGAATAATGACAGTTATGCGAATAACGACCCAATCGTGGATCGCGACGTTGCGCGTGTGAACGTGCCGGGCAATGAGCGGCTTTTCCTGCAGGCGCATAACTATCAATTCACTAGGGATGAGATTGAGAAAATAGTGTTTCGTCGTGCGGTGGATTGGGGAGGAGGAGAGGATTCAAATAACGATAACGATCATCGATTTATTGAAAGTGATTTGAATTTCGCGGCAAAGATGGAACTTACGTCGGCGGGTAAGTGGTCCGCATGCGCGGACGCGGGTGGTCGTGTCTCTGATGGGAATTTGAACTCGCTCTGTTGGAGCACCGCACAAGTCAATGCGATTACGGCGAATGCCGATAGTGGACATAATTTTACCGATGGTATTTGCGAGGATAATGATCAGCCTACGGCGAGCAATACACCGCCGGGCGGTCAACCGGTGACAATGGACACGTTGGACATGTACTACGGAGTCAAGGCAATTTTTGATCCCAATTCGGGCATTCTTCTTGGGTTCCGAACTGGGTTCTGTAAGGATGTCGGTTCAGATGATGAGTACGTCGGGTACGATATCTTCCTCGTGCTCAAGGAAATGTGCACGGAAGTGCGGCGAGTGGCTCGGGATGGGGGGAATTTCCCAGAAGCGAAGCCATGGACGAACCGGGTCTGGTGGTCCGGGAGCGCCGCGCGTCGGGCGTATACGGTGAGCGATGTGGGGTACGATCGGACGCAAGCTTCCACGCCGTTCGGGACCGTGAATACCTCGAGTGATCCGACATCAGCATCGGCGGGTGCGTCGCGGGTGCCATGGTATGTAGCTCCATCTACCGGAAATTACGGGGGTGCACCGTATGCGTGTGTTGCGCAATGTAAGCTCCCGAATGCCGCGCAATCGCTTCTGAACGATAACGGGGATTTTTCTGCAGGGGAGCGTCGCGCGCATGAGGTGTTCGCGCGGTACCTCGAGGGGTGGCGATGGCAGATGGGTGATGTGCCACGGTGCGATGCGCGGAGCGCATTCCCGGGTAACCCATGCACGGTGCCAGGTGAGGTGAGTGGGTGCGGCGATGCCGGGACGGGAACTTGTGTATCAGTGGATGTGTGTCAGCCGCTCGGACCGCATTCTGATCCCGATGATTCCAGTGCGAATCCGAACACGTGGTACTACCCGCGCGTGAATCAACGGTGCGCAAGATCAACGGATTGTAAGGTGGATCATGGCACGTGTACTGAAGTGAGTGATAGTGCACTGCTCGGCGGTGAGCCGCGAGGATTCTACTGCGTGACCACACAATATCAACGAGATCAACAGAATCAGTGGAATCTCGCGACGGGTCTCATGCAGTATCCGGGTGGTGGGAATATCAGGTGTGTGCGGCGCGGTGATGATGGACCATGTAAGTTGGGAACGAGCGCAAGGGAGGGCGCATGCCAACCGGCTGCCACGAAGCAGTGTAGTGGGGGTTTGCGTAATAATTTGATGTGCAGCACGGATGCGGAATGTAAATTTTCGGGTGGAAGATGTCAGGCTCCCGATAACACGGTGTCGGGGTATGTCCCCATTCGCACGATCGATCCTTCGTGGGATATCTCCGGGGTTGGTCTGAGTGGGTTCGCTCCGCAAGCCCCGGTCGTGCGTGCCATTGGCGACGAATGTGAGAGTGACGGCAAGTGCTACGAGGGACCGGCAAACCAGTTCACCGTGAACGGGCAGCGATCGGGTGAGGTGGTGGGCATTGGCGGACGACTCCGTGCGAACATCCGGTTCTTCTTTCATGCGCACCATGAGCAGATGCCGATTCGACAGATTCAGATTCGGGCGGGTGATGCGAATGGGCGGTACAGTCCGGATGCAGGTTCCTACGCAAATCGTCGCAATGCCGGAACTACGGGCGATACGCAAAGGCCTGGACCGCTACAGAACGAGGGTTGCTGGGACCCCAGCGTAGTGAACCAGACTACTGGCAAGCAAGGTGCCTGCGTGTACGTCCCCCGCGTCTACCTCAAAGACAACTGGGGCTGGTGCACTGGGCAATGCGGCAACGCCAGTAGTCCGGGAGGGACGGGGTGCTACAGTCGGCCGGATTTGAATCCATCTGATGAGGAGAATGAGTGTGCTCCCCAACACAGCACTGGCGCTTGGATCCCGTTCAGTGGCCGCGTGGTAGTCTTCCCTCGTTGATTTCTGGGTGTTTTTTACGGAAAGGTGAGTGCATCGCAAAAATGACGTGAATGAACAATCCGACCAGGTTTCTCCTGGTCGGATTCGTGCTGCTACATGGAGATACGGACCCACTTGCTGGTTCGTGGTTGCGCGCCATTCGGTGTGTAGGTGATGCGAACGATGTTGTCTCCTTCGACTGTTCCCATGATGACGCCCTCAGGACTCTCCCTGTGCACCTGTCTTTCGGTGAGTACGCCGAGTTTTCCGCTGCCGCGGTGTAGGCACCCATCGCCAGCTTGGTGTTCAGGGTATCCGCAGGTCGAATCATTGGGATCCACGACAAAGGGTTGGGTTTCCTCGGGCATCGGCGGACCGCCATTCACCTCGACGAGACGCCATATGCCGTTGAGGTTCAGGGCGAGGCGGGCGGTGATTTCGGTGCGGGCGTCGGCATCCACGGACACCCGTTCCGAGCTGCTGAGGAGGTCGTCCTTCTTGAGGCTTACGGTGTACTGTCGTCCTGCCTGTACGCGGAATTCGGCGGGGGATTGCATACCGGTTGCGATCGCGTCGGCGCCATCCGGGGTCACGATGATTTCGCCGCTCGAATCGGGGCGGTTCATGGCAACCGCGATGGTGCCCACGGGGAAGGTCGGTGTCTCGCCCGGGCGGACGATCGGATTGGTCACGAGTTGCGCGAGCGTGACCTCGACCGTCATCGGCTGCGTCACGTCCGCGAGCATGAACTCACGCGTCGTGGACGCGTGCCCATCGAGCGAGAAATCGAGTCGGTGCGGACCTACTGCGAGATTGGTGTACGTGGCCGGCGTCGTGCGTGCGTTTAGCGGATCGTTATCGAGCACGACCCGCGCGCCGGGCGGCGTCGACTTCACGACGAGCGTGCCCGGCTGCGGCTTGCCGTCGCCATCAGTGTTCCCGTTCCCATTGCCATTCGGCGTCTCGCCGCCACACGCGATCGCCGTGCTTGTCAGCGCGGCGAGCAGGTACTGCTTTCGCATGATGTTGTTCCCTCCTATGTGTTGTGAACGAACGTGATGCTCCACCAACGTTCGCAGTCACCATATCGGCACTTCCGGTGCATGTCAAGCCAAGGTCCGCTAGGCTTATAAAACGAAGTTGGAACAGCGGTAAGGTGAAAGTGAAGATCAATCACTCACCGCTGTCCCTATGTCGATTGTAGGATCGGTCCCGTCTCCTGCGAAGCTCCGCATCCTCTTCCGTCGCTGCACCTTCGGTCCCC
>JACPHY010000003.1 GCA_016188355.1 Candidatus Uhrbacteria bacterium | reverse complement strand
CGTCCCATAAAAGGAGGAGCGATCAGATGATTTCGAAGAAATCCGATCCACGATTGGATTTCTGTTCTTTCCTTCGCACCTCACGCCATATCGCATATAAGAAAGAAGCCCCGCACCAAGGCAGGGCTTCTCCAACATCACGAACAACACCACACAATCAACAGATGATCTCCGATGTGTCGATCTTCGGGTTGGCTACCTCGAAGAGCTGGTCGGCGAGCGCGATGATTTCGCCGCGGGCTTCGACGTCGTCGCGCCATTCGACGGGAATTTCACTGATGCCGTGCATTGCCCCATGGAGCGCACCGAGCATGGCGGCGTTCGAATCGGTGTCACCGCCCGCATTCACCGTCGCGAGGAGCGCGGGCGTGAAGTGATGCACGGAGAGTGCCATCGCGAGCACGAACGGCACCGATTCGAGCACGAAACTCGAATTGCCGAGGAGGTCCGGGAGCTCGGACACACGATCCGGGGTGATGAGCGGCAGGCCGTCGAGCGTCTCCCGAAGTTGTTTGCGATGTGATGGGCATTTTGGGAAAAGACGCTGATCCACAAATGGCGATGTGGCCGAAAATGGCTCACCCATTGATGCGTACGTGAACTCGTCCAGCTCCGGCGGACGGATCGCGCTTGCGATCCACATCGCCACATGGAGTGCACCCGCCGCCGCGCAGGGATCACGATGCGTGAGGCTCGCGAGCTGGTACACCGATTCGGCGAGACGTTCGAACCAATCCGCGCACGTCGCGGGATTGTAGAGAAGCGCGAGCGGCGCCACCTTCATGGCGACACCATTCCCCGTGCCGAGCGCCTTCGGATCGAGCACGGGATCGCCCGGCTTCCGTTTCCATTCCACGAGCTCCTGAATCCCGATGCGCGTCGAGTCGCCCCAGCCACGACGGTGCTGCCGAAATTCGACGACATGCTCTACCACGATGTTCACGAGATCGAACCCGCGCTTCTGAATGAGCGACCGCGCAATCGCACGGGTGAGCTGCGTGTCATCGGTCCACTGCCCCGGACGGAGCATGCGAATCGACTCGGCCCATGGTGCCGTCGTGATCGGCGCGAGAAATCCCTTCACTCCCTTCCCTTCCGTCGCCGCGAGGATCTCCTCGCGCGTCATCCCTTCGACCGACATCCCGAGTGCATCACCCACCGCTAGCCCGAGGAGGCATCCCCGATATTGGTCGCGCATCTGCTCGCGTATTCCCTGCATGCGTGTGTCCTCCTTTTGAAAATGAGCACGGCGACTGTAGCGTGATTACCTGCAGCAGTCAAGGCGCTCGCACCCAAATATGGATCTTCATGCTCGTGTCATCTCGAACAGCGCGAGAGATCTCACCCGTGCCATGAGTGATGCAGCTCCACGGTGTGAAATTCGGGTGAGATTTCTCCTCGAGGACTCGTCGAAATGACACGGGGGGGGACGTGAACACGCTTCGCGGGACAGACATGGATTCGCTCCTCGCAATGACCTGAAGGAAGCAACAAAAGAAAAGAGCCCGCGGAGCTTGCGCTCGTTGGGCTCTAGTAGATCACTGCATTTGAATCGCTGACTCCGGGAGGCCAGGGTATGTGACCAGTAGGAGCTCCCGAAGTTCCTGGAGATCCGTCGCACGCACCGCCACCTTGAGGAGCGGCTCTGCGTCGATGTACCGCTTCCCGAGGCCGCGCTCGTACCCGACCGCACAGATCCAGGTTTCCCCGGCTGCGGGGTAGCATTCCTGAAACCTCGCGTGGTACCGG
Organism: Candidatus Uhrbacteria bacterium; assembly: GCA_016188355.1. GTDB lineage: Bacteria > Patescibacteriota > Patescibacteriia > JACPHY01 > JACPHY01 > JACPHY01. The sequence goes on along the minus strand of JACPHY010000003.1, from coordinate 84,195 downwards.
GTCGTTCCTTGATCCGCCACCATCTGGCCATCGACCTCGTGGAACGTGAGCCGCAGCACTTTTCCTCGCTTCGCAACGAACTCTCGCTCGCGCTGTGCGAATCCTGCAACTTCCTGACGCATGCGCTCGAACTCCGCGAGGTCACCGCGAATCGTATCACCATGCTCTGCAAGCTCGGGCGGCAGGAGCGTTGCGAGCGACACCCACTGCACCTCCTTGAACTTCTTTCCATCCCATACGTGCGTTCGCGCGCGGCGGAACTGAATACTCACCGTACCCGACGTCCACAGCACCACGGTCGCCGCTTCCTCATCGCGATCCGTCATGAACCGCGCGAGGAGCATCGAACCGTCCTGGTGTGGCGTGCCATGAAGCACGCGTCGCGCATCGTGCGCCTGTGTGCATCGGAGCTCTCGCGGCGAGTACGGACTCGGACTCCAAGTGCTGCCGCAGAGCGGGCAGACCGGGAACGCCGCGAGCACCGCATCCCACGCGAGCGTAGCGAGCGCAACACTCTCCCGCTGTTCGGATTCCACGACTGCGGTACGCACCTCGAGCGCGGCGAGCGTCCGCTCCAATTCCCTCGGCTCCATGAACGACCACTGCAGTGAACGCTCCAACTCGCCCAACCGGTACTGCACCGACGCCACGTCGCTCCCGGTCAATCCGACGAGACGATCGCGGAGTGCGCTCGCACGGTCGCAGAGTGGCCGGAGCTCCTCCTGCCGTTGCCGCCGACGCTCATCCTCGAACGCCGTACGCATCTCCCGAATCCGCTGCTCCTCGGCTGCACGCGCACGCTCGGCCGCGAGCACCGCCTCATGCTGCGCCAGCTGTTCGGGCGTGAGTACGTCTTCCGGAAAGATGCGACAATCCCGCCGCCGAAACTCGGCCATCGTGGTGACACCGGCGAGCCGCTCGCGGAGCAGTGCGCGCATCTGCGCGAGCGCCGGACACACCGTGCAGGCGGATTCGGAAAAACCCCACACCGCAGCACCGCCATCAACAATTGGCCGAATTGCTTTCCATGTGTGCGCGAGGTGGATTGCATGCGAATGCAACGTCCCTCGACCCCGATCGAGCGCCTCGGAGAGCAACGCATCCACGAGCAGCGGGATCGCTTCCGCAGGGAATGGATCCACCACGCGCCGCGATAGCTCCATGCCCTGCCAACGGCACACCTCGATCAATCCCACATCCCGAGGCGCCTCGCACCAACTCGGCGCATCGATTTCCCACGTCCGCTCGAGGAGATGTACCGGGAGCAGCTCCGGAATCCACGCCGCCTCGATCTCCGTGCACTGCCGAGCGAACGCCTTCGAAGTCTCCACCACCTCCGCGCACACGAGCAACTGCGCACGGCGGGGACGCCCGAAGAGCGCGGAGGAGGGATGAATAAAAACGTCATCCCGATCGTGCCATGCGTAGCTGAATCGATATCCCGCCCGCGCGAGGTTCATGATGCACCCCGCCGCGATCGCCTTCCGCACCGCGTCGTGATCCGTACTCGCCGTCACCGACAAACCGAGTCGTTCGCACTCCCGGAGGAGATGATCACGATCGCGCTCGATGTCGCGCAACGCACGGGCAGAACAATGATGCTCACGCGCCCATTGGTCGCGCTCCCCATTCTCGCCCGCCGCGATCCACGCCTCCCACACCTTGAGGAGCGTCAGCGCATCGGAACGGTCATCTTGGAGCTTCACGTGTGCCGTTTCATACGCGGCCCGCTCCGCATCATCGTCCTTCTTTGGCTTCAGGAACACCGGCCGCGCAGTGAATCCCGCCACGACCGTCGCCACTTCCGTAAGACATCCCCGACGCTCCGCTTCGAGGAGCATCCGCCCGAGCATCGGCGCGACCGGAAGGCGTTCCATACGTCGCCCATCTACCGTCACCGCGCCCTGCGCATCGAGCGCACCGAGCACCCGAAGATGCTGCTCCGCATCATCCCAACGCTCCGCTGCCGGCGGATCCATGAACTCGAGCGCCTTCACCTCGGCGGTCGTCCGCCCATGCACGCGCTGCTGGAGCAGTACCTGGTCCAGGGCGGTGCGCTGAATCTCGGGCTCCGTGAATTCCGGACGTTCCGCAAAATCGCCCTCCGTGAACAGGCGATGGCAGATGCCCGCCTGCGTGCGGCCCGCGCGCCCCGCACGTTGGTCGCAACCCGATTGCGAGTGCGGCACGATCGTGAGCGCGCTCATCCCATCACCGACGTACTGCATCTGCTTCACGAATCCGGAATCGACCACATGGACGACCCCGTCAATCGTGACGGACGTCTCTGCGATGTTCGTCGCGAGGATGATGCGCCGCCGAGCGGTGAGCCGGAACACGCGCCGCTGCTCCTCGGCGCTCTGCGCGCCAAACAACGGAAGCACCAGCGCTCCATCCAGCCGCATCTGACTCAAGCGTCGCTCGGTCCCGCGAATCGAATCCTCATCCGGAAGGAACACGAGCACATCGCCACGATCATCGCGCCGCACAATCTCCTGCACCGTCTCCGCACACACATCCATGCACTGTCGCAGCGAGTAGGGCGTGGACGTTGCATATCGCATCTCAACTGGAAAAAGCCGGCCCTGCACCGAAACGACCGGCGCACCACCGAAGTGTGCAGCGAACTTCGCCGCATCGATCGTCGCGGACATGATGACGAACTTGAGACTCGGTCGCCGACGCAGGATGGCACGAATGAGCGCGGCGAGCACATCCTGATGGATGCTCCGCTCGTGCGCTTCATCGAGCACGATGACGCCATATTTTCGGAGCAGGGGATCTGCTCCGAACTCCCGGAGGAGGATGCCCACCGTCATGAACTTCACGCACGTCGATCGGCTGAGCGCGGATTCTCCCTTGATCTGATATCCCACCGCATCGCCGAGCTCCGACCCGTGGAGCTCCGCCACGAACCCCGCCACACTAATGGCCGCAATGCGACGCGGCTGCGTGATACCGATCTGCCCCGCATCAACAAAACCAGCGTCGAGCAACATGAGCGGCACCAGCGTCGTCTTGCCCGCGCCGGTAGGCGCGTGCACCACCGTCACCGGATTGCGGCGCACCGTTTCCACGAATCGTTCGCGCGCCGAGTGCATCGGCAGCTGTGTTCTCGCAACCATTGCCGGCCACCTCACTTTCTCTCTGAGTTGATTGTGAAGGAATCAACGTGATCGATCTCGCACAAAGTGAGATCGAACGACTCAACATACACAAAAATTGAGCATATGTCAACTGTCCATGCAGAAACATAGAAATATCCGCTCAACAGAATAGCCCCGCCTTGTTGGGCGGGGCCGAACAACGACTCACTACCCGTACGGGGGGTAGTACTTCTGGTAGTGCTCCATCGCCTCGTCGAGATTGCGCTGGATCTGCGCGTCACTCATGCCATCGCGGCGCGCGGATCGTACTGCACACCACAGGACCACCGACGGACCCGCCGCGACGAGCGCCACCAGCACCATCAACTCCGCGAGTTCGTACCACAATTCCATGACGTCCTCCGATCGAGAGTATTTATAGCACAATGCCGCACACCGGAGAATATCTACACACGAAACGCCCGACTCCTTTGGAGGGAGTCGGGCGAGGCCATCAACCGGCAGCCGGTGCGTACTTGTCCATGAGCCGCTTCCCCAAATCCTTGAGGAACGGCACGCCGTAGGGTTTCGGGGTGCGCGACTTCACGCGCGCGTCTTCCACATTCTCGAGCACCTCGAGGTCGCGCTCGAGGAATTCGGGGAGCGGATCGCGCAATCGACACGAAGAAATTCCCACGGCCACCGCGAGCACGGAATCGACGTCCCCGCCGAATGCGGTGCCGCGCTGGAACACCTCGCGCAGCGTGGTGGAATGCGCAACGAGATCGTACACCGCATGCGCGGTTGCCCGGGCAACGCTCAAGCCGCGCTGGCGATCACCGCGCACCTCGCCGCGCCATCGTCCGGAAAACATGGCCAACACGGAGTTCGTGCACAGTTGATCGAGCGGGGTATCGGTCCAGAGCGCGCGGTGCGCGAGAAGCGCCGCAGCCTGAGCGGAACGGATGCCATCGAACGTGTCGTGGGTGATCTTCGCCTGCAGCTCCGCCACCTCGAGCACCCAATCCAATCGCGGCAGTACCCCGATCGGCACCGCGCGCATCATCGCGCCATTCTTGTCCGAATCCGGCCGAATGCGTGCGAGGAACTCGCGACCATCCTGAACGGATTCGAGGAATCCCTGGAATCCGCGCGCATACCCATCACGCTCATCTCGCTTGAAACACCGCACGAACGCATCCGCGAACGCCTCGCGTGTGAACGGTGGCCCCGCGAGGAGCACCTCCGCCACGGCGATCGACATCTGCGTATCGTCCGTGTAATCCCCACAACAGTTGTGCGTGGGATGCCGGACATACCGGTCCATCCGATGTTTCGCCCAGTGCACCCGGTTCTCGCGCTTCACGTACTCGAACCCCGCGCCGTACGCATCACCCTGGGCGATGCGGAGCAGCAGATCATCATTTCGATATCGCATGGGCTCCCTCCTGTGGATCAAAACGAACTGCGGTTACCGTAGACGACCGGAGCGCTTCCGTCAATCCTCCTCGCTGGGGTACGATGGGACTCCACTCCTATGGATGTCCTCCTCATTGCCGTGCTCGCCGTGGTCGTGATCGGACTCATCATTGTACTCACGATGGTCATGCGCGAACTCCGTGCGCTTCGCGACACCCGCGCGAACGACCAAACCGCAAACCTCCTCAACCAAAACGTGGTCGGCATGCAGCAGCGGCTTGATGAAACGACGAAGTCCCTCAACGAGCGCCTCGACAAAGCGGCCGCGTACATTGCGACCACCATGAGCTCGGTCTCGAAAACCCTCGGCGACGTCGGAAAGGAACTTGGCGGCGTGCAGGAAATCGGCCAGAACCTCAAACGCTTTCAGGAGGTTCTCAATGCGCCCAAACTGCGCGGGAACCTCGGCGAGCATATCCTCGAACAGAGTCTGACACAGGTGTTCCCGCGCGAGCAGTTCACCATGCAGCACAAGTTCACCGGCGGCGAGACGGTAGATGCGGTGCTCCGCACGGAAGCCGGCTTCATCCCCATCGACTCAAAGTTCCCGCTCGAGCAGTGGCGCGCACGCGAAGCTGCAACCGATGATGCGAGCCGAAAAACTGCGGAGCGCGAATTCACGCGCGGCGTAAAGAAACACATCGACGACATTGCGAAGAAATACATTCTCCCCTCCGAAGGCACGGTCGATTTTGCGGTAATGTATGTCCCCTCCGATGCGATCTTCTACGACGTCGTCCTCGCCTCCGAAGAACTCATGGACTACGCCCGGAGCCGGAAGATCCTCCTCGTCTCTCCCAACGGATTCATGCACTTCCTCCGCGCGGTATTTATGGGGCTCGAGCGCTCCAAAATTGCGAACGAAGCGATGCGTATCTGGGAGCTCCTCAAAACCGTGCAAACGGAGGTCGCAAAATTTGGCGAGTCGATCGCCCTCGTGAATCGGCACGTCACCAACGCGAAGAATGCGGTGGATGCGGCATCGACCGAATACCTGAAACTCTCCGGAAAAGTGGAACAGGTGCAGTTACTGGAGTGAGTGATCCGTACCCATGACCGCCACAGCGCACCGTAGAGGTGGGGCCACGTCCCCTCCCGTTTCAGGGCACCATCATTCGTTATCCATCCTCGACCCGTGGTCCTCTGGACAAAACCAAAGAAATGCGCTATATTTTGCGCATAATAATCTCCTGGTTTCTTCATGCGTATGCCGATGGAATATCGACGATCCCGCGCACCGGTCGTGTTGGGCATCCTCCTGATCGCTGCGGTGGTAGGGGGAACTGTGCTGTATCAACAGCAACAGCAGGAAAATGAGAAGCTCCGCGGGGAGCTCGCTGCACTGCAACGCCCAGGGACGGCTCCCGCAACGAACACCGCTCCCGCACCGACGCCAACCCCAGAACCTGCTCCCACGCCAACGCCTCCCGCACCGGAGCCCGCACCCGCAACGGATCCGTGCACCACCGATCTCCGCGCCCGCTACCAGGGCCGCGCCATCGGATTCTGCTACCCGCTTGCTTGGGGTCGATCATCCGCGCAGCCCACCGACGTCGCATCGAACATGCGCCGTGGCATGGAATATGTAATCGCTTTTACGGGTTCCGGCGTGCAGCCAGACATCTCGTACGCCACGAGCAATTTCGCACTCATCGGCGACATTGATGCGCCCATGCTCCCGCGCACCATCGATCTCCAGCAAACCGACGAGCAGCTCCGTGCAATATACACTGCGTTCGGCCGCGTGGACGGCATGACGCGCATCGTGGTTGGGGGGAGATCCGCGCTCCGCGTGGACCTCACCATGAACACACTCGATGGCGCCCCCGTACATCGGCTCATCTACCTCGTCCCGAACGCATTTACGGTAGACGGCACCGCACTGCACATCCTCATCCAAGGAGACCCCCGCGATGCCGCACTCCTCGACCGGCTCGTCTCCACGTTCACGTTCCGATAATCACTAGAAACGAAAAACACCCGCCCCACATCGTGGGGCGGGTGTTGCTTACGGCTCTCGGACAAAGATCACACCCCCATACGCCGCGCTCAACGCACGCACGAAGAGGTCGTGATCGAAACGATTGATCCGATAGAGGAGGATTGTGTCGAGGGCGCGGGCAGGATCCTCACGAAGCTCCATCTGTGCACGCACGTGTGCTTTCCATGCGAAATCCTCCTCGGAGAGTCCTGCGCGGAGCGCAAACTCGCGCGCGAGGCCATCCCGTTTCGCTTCCACCATCGCCTCCACGGCACGGCGGACGGACGCGGAATCAAGAGACGCATCCAGTGCCTCCAGCCTCGCCTCGATGCGAAGAAATTCCATGAGCGTCTTCACCACGAGTGCGGTGTTTTTCGCTCGAACCCCGACGTCGAGGTCACGCTCCAGCTCCCCTGCACGCATGCGTGCCTCATCCTGCAGTGTGGTCCGGGCGAATCCGCTCAACGCGCGCGCACCGATCCAGTTGCGGCGTTCGAGTGCCAGACGAAATGCGCGTTCCGCAATCGACGTTCCTGGCATCAAGGGATGCCGCTCCGCGAAGGTGTGCATCTCCTGACCACAGAGCGTCGCCTCATGCTCGGACCACGCGAACACCGGGTCGCACGCATGCGCTCCGCCGAGCGCCGCATGTCCGTACACCGCCACCACCGCCTGCTCATGGAGTCGATCGGGGAGCGCGAACTCTTCCACAATCGCCTCCGCGAGCAGCATGCGGAGCAGTGCCTCGCCATCACGCTCCGAACCTTCCTCGCCCGAAATGGCCGCATCGAACGCTGCGAACGCATGGACCTGCACCCGATCGAGCGGGGCACCTAGGAGCAGCGCTGCCCGTGCCGTCGACATCAACCTGATTGCCTCCACTCGTCCCACACGGTACCCCGCCGTAGCGAGCACCTGATCCGCGAGCTCCATGACGCGATCCACATCTAGATCGACACCTTCATCGACAGCGAATTGCAGCGCCCGCACCCTTCCGCAGAGTTCCTGCATTGCCGCGAACCTTCCCTCGAGCGTCGGGATCGCGGTGAAGGCATCCTGCGGAGTACGCGCGGGCGGCACGTCCCCATGCGCAATCTCGATCTCCGCGCCCTCATTCTGGTCCACGGCCACCAATTCTTGCTCCCCACAGGAGACACCGACCGCAAGCACCACTGCGCACCACCGAACCATGGTCATCTCGTGCATGGAAATGATCCTCCAATCGCACCCACCATATTCCAACGACCGCCCCTTGTCAAGGATCCGCGCGCCTGCTACGCTGCATCCATGTTGACCGAATGACCTGCAATCCTATGCCGAACAAAGCAAATGCCTGGAAGGCGCTCCGACAGTCGGAGAAGCGTGCCGCACGGAATACGGGAATCCATGAGGGGATCTCCTACCTTCGCCGTCAGTATCAGAAGAGCATCGCCGCGAAAGATGCGGCAATCGCGACCACCGCATTTCGCGCCCTCCAGCGCGCACTCGATCGCGCTGCCGGAAAGGGCATCCTGAAGGCGAACACCGTGTCCCGCCTCAAGTCCCGCGCCATGGAAAAACTGCAGAAGCTCGGATAGCGCTCCGCACCCCAGCAGAAATCCCACCCCGGCCAGGCGGGGTGGGATTCGTTTATAGCCACGTACGTGCGGCGCGATCGTGCTGCTGGAAAAATTCACGCACCATCATTCCGAGTGTGCCATCGGGAGCATTCGTCACCTCGAGGATCACCGGAAGATTGGCGCCCGCCATCAGGATGCAAAACATCACATTCGGCGCCGCATACATCGCGGGGGTCAAGGTCAGTTCCTCCGCGTCATTGGTCGGAAGTACCGATGCGATCACGTAGCACGGTGGCGCATGGGGGGCGCGCAGTTCCGGTGGCAGCATGACCTGCCCGTGCGCCATGTACGCGCCCACCGTGAATTGCCGCGGCACTCCTACGGGTACTGCAGCACGATACCTGCGGAACACGCCGACCCCCGCCACCAGAAGCAGCATCACCGCAGCCCCCACAATCCCCGCACGCAACGGAGCGATGGGTACCGCGAGCGGGGGACGCTGCGCATCCCAAGAGTACTCCACGGATACCCAACGCTGTGTGACAAGCACCGAAACCAATAGCCCACTCGCCACGATCACCGCAATCACGAACCACACCGGATCCGCAAACAACATCATGGCATCCTCCCGGGCCACCCTAGCATAGCGCCTGAAGAGCGCAACCCATCCGCCTCATGACCCGCGTTCCGTAGCATCGCAGACGAACAGTGTGACGAGTGCCTCCCAGGGGGCGCGGGAGGATTTGAGAGTGCGATCGAGTTCGAGCAGGTGGGGGTAGAGCGCACGCAGCCGCGTGAGCGAGGTGCCGCGGACCTGCGCAGCAATTTTTTGGGCGATGAACGGCGGCACACGGAGTTCCGCAGCGAGACGCGCAGGTGGTGCGCCCGCGGCAATGAGATCCGCCGCGAGCACGAGTTGTCGGAGCTGCCGCGTGAGCATCACGACGAGATACTGCGGATCAGTCGCCGCTGCCTCGAGCGCTCGCAGTTTCGTGAGCGCTGCGGCGCGATCGCCACGACCTACCGCATCCAGGAACCCGAAGATGTCGCCCACCGGATCAGTCGCTAGTAGCTCCTCCACTAGGGAGGAACGAATCACCGGATGGTCGCCTTGCGCGAACGCAGCAACGACCAATTTTTCAATCTCATTCGCCATGCGCCACCCATCCCCACCCACCTCGGCGATGAGTACAGGAATCGCTGCAGGCTCGATCGTCGCCCCCGCCGCAGTCACCCGTTCCCGCACCCACGCTGCGAGCGCCGCACCTTCGAGCGGCACAAATTCGTACGCGTACTTCCCCGCAAGGAGTCGCGCGAATAGGGTATCGTCCGCCGGCGTCTCCGCCGCCACGTTCTTCCGTTTCTTGGGCGCGCTCCTCGTTGGCGCTTTTATCTTCCCGCGCTTCGGTTGCTCCGATCGACTTTTCGATTCGTAGAAAATGAGAATCACGTCTTCGGGAATGCGATCCAACAACGCGATAACCTCCGTGCGCACCGCAGCGGATTTTGGCGCACCGATATCCTCCACCACCACCATGCGCTTCCGCACGAGAAAAGACTGCGCCGCCACTGCACCCCAAATTTCTGATGCGGTAATTGCTGCTCCCTCGAGCGTGACCAGATTCGACCCGCTCGCATCAACTTCGCGCCGAAACTTCTCCATCAATTCCCGGAGTTTCATGCGCGAACGATAGCTATCGTTGCCGTGGAGGAAGATGATCATACTCGGGAACATGCTACCATGGACCGCGCGCACGCGGAGCAAAAATGAATGCCCGCGGTCCCGAAGGACCGCGGGCGGGCCCTGCTTATTGCGGGGTATGCGCGAATATGCGATCGAAACTCTCCCGCTGCTTTCGCTCCCGAGGATCACCACCCGCTCGCCACTCCGCAATTTCGTCCGCGTAGTGCTCGAGGAGCCGCCACGCATGGAGTCGCTCGGGGACAACGCTCTCGGCGAGTGCGCCCTCATCCTGAAGCGTCAAGTACTCCCAGACCAATTCCGCCTCTGCACCGGACATTTGGGGAAGTGGCCGCGCATCCGCGTTTCCGTATGCCGATCGGAACGCCTTACACATGGTGGACACATTGTCTCCCAGCGAAAACGGCGCATGGAATCCCCCGCTCACCTGGACATACCGCGGACCATGCCCGAGCGCACCAAGGAGCACCTCCACGAGCGATACACGCGAGGCAACGGAGAGCGCATACGGGAGGTTCATCTCCATCACGAACGTCGCTCCTTCCGCTCGGAAGGGATGCCGCGTGCGGGACCACGAACACTGGACCAGGCTAGGCGCGCCCGGTGTCCGAAGCGCCCCTCGGGGATACTCGATGGAATCGATCCCGAGCTCATGTCTCCCGATCGCTGCGCTCGTATCACCGTTGATCGTGAGCACCGATTTCGCCCCGGTGCGCACGGGATGATACGCCGGCAGGCAGCAGTACTGATGCGCGGTCCCAACCGAAGACGGCGGGTATTTCCAGAATCGGAACTTCCGATCTCCGCGCACCCGAAACGTGATGTGCGCGCGATGTGCCGGCAGCGCCTCTTTGGGGGAGATCTCGTACGTGATCGCCGCGCCGCTCTCACGCGCCACCTCTGCCGTCGCTGCATCGAGCATCGCCGCAAGGTTTGCGTAGTCCCCATCCACGATCATGGGAGCATGCTCCACACCCGCACTGAGCTGCGCACGCAACTCGCGCTCCCGCTCCGCTGCATCCCCCGCGACCACTGGTGGCGCCACGAAGGACACGAGCGGCAGCATGATCGCGAGTCCCACTGCATCGATCCGTAACCGCTCCAGTGCAACGCCACGAATATTGGGATCACGGCGCACGATCTGCTCCGTATGCTCCACCGTCTTCTTCACCCCGCACCAGCGCTCGAGCAGGAAGCAGCGCATGGCCGGATCCTTCGTGAAGAGCACGAGTGCACCGAGCCGGTACGCATCCCATGAATGCAAGAGCGCCCACGCGACGACTTCCTCGCCTTCCACGAACACCCAAAATGTCGGAGACCACGGATATACCTGCATGCGGTGTCCCTCCTTTCCTCTCTTTGGCCGATAGTGAACGAACCGTGACTGTTCGCAACAATACACGAAAAATAGCGTCCTGTCAACCATTTGCACTCCCATTGACAGGAATGGACACCTACGCTATGTTGTCGACGTCCGAACACCCCACAGCTCTTTGGAGGACAGAACATGAGCGAGGAACAAACACCCGCGCGCGCCCACGTGGCGGGGCTCGAGTGGACGAAGGCAGAACATGGCGAGTGGCGCGCGGTCGTCGACGGACGGTTCATCGCGGCCGTGTGGCCATTCCTCTTCGGCAGAAATGAATGCGTGGTGCGCATCCGGTACCCGGCGAGCCGGGACCTCCAAAGCGATCGCATCATTCGGATCGATTTCCCGGGCCGAGAAGATCGCGATGCGGCCATGACCCAAGCGGCGGCATGGATCCGCCGATATCAAGCGACCCCACCCATGCAGCCGGACGCACTCATTCGGGAGTGCATCGCCCGCGATCCGCATCAGTACACCTCCGACGCGGACGTCGTGGAGCAGGCGGTGTTCCGTGGTGCGGATGGCGGGTTCTCCTGGCTCGATGGTGCGATCGTACCGACGAACCTCCAGTGGGGCGGCATCGACTTTGCACCGGACCCCGCATGGACAGCACGACGAACCACCAGGAAGCCGCACGCGTCCACCGTGGCCGCCATCGATAACACCGGCAACCTGTTTCTCGTGCCCGACGACGTGCGGCCAGAGTGGCTCGCATTCGTTTTCGCCATCGCGCAGTCATTTCGCAATCGCGGACTCCTCCCACCGGACATCCAGGGCGAAGCGCGCACCATCCACATGCGGAACCAGGAACTGGGCATCCTTGCGCATCGGGAGCTCCTCGCACGATTTCCCACACTGCGCTCCCTGAAATAGAAAAACACCGTCCGCACGAAGCGGACGGTGTTCTGCTACTCCGGATCATCCCATCACTGCAGCTGCAGTTTCCAGTAGTCCGCAATTTTGACCGCCTTCGCGGCGGCAATACCCGTGTACTGCGTCGGATCTGCGAGGATGGCACGCTGCCGCGGGGTCATGCGCGCCAGGTACGGTTGCAGCTCCACATCTTCTGCGGCAATCACCTCAAGGGGACGCGCCTCACGCTGCGCGCGCAGTGTGAGCTGCCGCACCCGCTCGTGCGCATGCGGATGCCCGAGCGCCGCCAACATGATATACAGTGGTTCCGCCACGATGAGCCCCCGCTGCAAGGCGAGGTTGTGCGCAAGCCGCTCCGGATCCACGGAGAGCTTGGCGATGGTCCGTGCGAGCCGCTCCGTCATGGTGACCACATACGCGATCACCTCACCGTACGTTCGCGCGGATGCGGAATTCGTGAGATCGCGCTGGTGCTCGCTGATCTGATCCATGAACACGGTGATGATCCGCGGCATGACGATCTTCCAGCAGCTCTTCGCGTTCTCGAAATTGATCGGATTCCGCTTCTGCGGCATGGTCGACGATCCTACCTGATCCGCCGCAAATGCCTCACCCACCTCCCCGATCTCCGTGCGCTGGAGGTGCCGCAGGTCGTCGGCGAGATTCGCGAGGATGCCCGCGGCGATGGTGATCTCACTGAAGAGCCGCGTGAGCGCTTCCGGTGGCACCACCTGCGTCGAGAACTCCGACGGCTGCAACTCCAACTCTTCGAGCACCTCACGCTCAAACTCCTCGGGATCCTCGAAGAACAGCGAGGACGCATTATACGCGCCCACTGCTCCAGAAAACTTGCCGGGGATTTCCGCCGTCAATGCACGCAGCGCCATCCAGGAATTGCCCAGACGGTGCACGTATTCCGCCATCGCGAATCCGAACGTGATCGGCACCGCGTGCTGCCCATGCGTCCGCCCGATCTGCGTGGTGTTCGCGTACCGATGCACGCACTCCACCAGCACCCGCAGGAGCACGGTGAGCGCGGGGAGCAGCACCTCCTGCATCGCATTCCGATAACGCACGGCGTTCGCCGTATCGACGATGTCGTACGAGGTCGCCGTCATGTGCACGTATGGCTTCGCATCATCCGACACGTGCGCGCGAATGCAGTTCACCAGTGCGCGGACGTCGTGATGGATACGCTCTTCTTCCGCATACACCTCCGCGGTGGTCACCCGTGCGCACGCCTGCGCCACCGCCTCGACGACCGTCGCAGCGCAGATGCCGCGGCGCGCGAGCACCCGAACGAGCGCCTGCTCGACCTCCAGCTTGCACCGGGTGAACGCGTTTTCGGAAAGGTATTTTGAAAGGCGCTTCGACCAGTACCGATAATCAATCGGCGAAATATTGTCGAACGGATCACGAGCCCCATTGTTGGCCATCACATCCTCCGGGGAACTAAAGAACCGCCGAGCCCGCCTCGGCTCCCGCATTGAGACACAACCGCACGGCACCCGCAAGGATGCCGTGCGGTATGGTACGCGCGCCGATCATCCGCCCATCGCGAGGAGCACGATACCCACAATCAGTCCGACGCCCGTAACCATCTTCACGGCGAGATGCGATTCATGGAACACATGATTCCCCGTGCCAATACTCCAGAGCACTGCCGTCGATCGTTTCGCGGCAACGATCACGGCGGCTGGGGCGAACGCGTAGGCGAATCCCTCGATCACGCCACCCACTCCCTGCGCGAGCGACTCCACGAGAAACATAGGACGACGGAGGAATGCGAGCGGGTGCTCATGCGCACGGACACGCGCGAGTACGGCAAAGTACCCCAATAACACCAACGTGCTCACCAGTTGCTCCGCAACGACGGAATTGTAATGCGTGATCGTGTACTTGTAGAGGGAGATCGTCAATGCGGAGTTGAGCGCACTCACTACAACGAGACCCGCACCGCGTGCGCGGATACCGCGCTCCAAGAGCGCAAATGTGAGCACGGCCATCACCACGAGTGCGCCCACGAACTGAGTGGTGCGCAGGGAATATCCCAAGAGCACATCTACGCCGAGCAACACGGGGATCGTCAGCATGCGGAGAAAACTGAAAGTGCTCCGATCCGCGCGCGCGATTGCCGTAAGCGTCACATGTGCCTGGAATATTTCCAGCGCCAATCGCGGCACCAGGATAGGCAACGACGCCGACGCGAGCACGAAGCTGCTTGGATGCACCACAACAATGCCGAGGAACACGACCGCTCCTACGATCAGGTGCAGCACGCCCATCGTCGGGACGCTCTCCGCATGGCGGAGGACCTGCCGCTTCCCGATCGTCGCCGCACACTCCTCGAGTCCGGTACCCACCGCGGTCAATGCAACACCAATCATAGAGGATGCGCCATGCTCCTCTCCCAGCATAACGACCAACCCGCCCGTACGCACGGGCGGGTTGGTCGTTCGTCAGATCACGTCAGGGGACCCAACGCTGCATATCCCCCCAACTCCGTCCCACCTTCGCTTCGACGAGAATAGGCACTGCCAACGATTCGACATGCTCGAGGAGATCGATGAGTGCGTGCGCCGCTTCCGCAACCGAATCCTCGCGCACCTCGAACACGAGTTCATCATGCACCGTGAGCACCATGCGAACGCGGTCGGCCGCATGCGCACGAATCCAGGCATCTGCACGAATCATGGCGCGCTTCAGGAGGTCCGCCTGCGTCCCCTGAATCGGCATGTTCACCGCCATGCGCTCCGCGGCCGCGCGCACCTGCGGCACGCCGGATTGCAGCTCCGGCAGGAATCGTTTTCGCCCGAACAGCGTCTCCACATATCCACGCGTTCGTGCGAGCGCAATCGTCGTATCGATCCATTCCTTCAGGCCAGCGTAAATTTGAAAGTAGCGCGCGATGTACTCCTCTGCCTCCGCGCGAGCGATCTCCGCGGTGACCGCGAGCGCATTCGCGCCCATGCCGTAGAGAATGCCGAAATTGATCGCCTTCGCCACTCGGCGCTGGTCCTTGGTGACCGCTTCCGGCTCCACATGGAACATCTCGACGGCGGTCGCTGCATGAATGTCCCGTCCCGAGCGGAATGCCTCCTGGAGCGCACGATCACCCGAGAGCGCTGCCGCAATCCGCAGCTCGAATTGCGAGTAATCAATGCCGAGCAACTGCCACCCGTCTTCCGCAATACATGCACGGCGAATCTCTGGTCCCCACGGTTCTGCGACCGGAATGTTCTGCAAATTTGGATCCGCGGAGGAGAGCCGCCCGGTCGCGGTGACCGTTTGGTGATACGTGGTATGCACGCGCCCCGTCTGCGGATCCACGAGCGCGGGGAGCGCCTCCACGTACGTGGAGAGAAGTTTCCGCAATTCGCGATGCCGGAGCACGTGCTCGATGATGGGATGCGCGCCGCGTAATTTCTCGAGCTCGGATGCCGCGGTCGACAGGGTACGACCTTTGATCGTTTTTTTGATCCCCCGCGCCGCAAGACCCAACTCCGCAAACAGCACCACTTTCAGCTGTGGCGGGGAGTCGATATTGAACGCATGTCCAGCAAGCGCGAAAATATCGCGATCCGCGCGCTCGAGTTCCGTTCGCAAGCGAACCGCGAGCGCCGCGAGGTGCTCCGTGTCGAGACGCACCCCCATTGCCTCCATGCGTTGGAGCACCGGGACCAGCGGCCGCTCGAACTCTTCATAGACGCGCAGGAGATCGGCCGCACGCACTTTTTCGGTGAGCACGGGCACCAACCGCGCCACCAGTGCCGCTTCGTGCGTCGCTCGTGCCGCGGCGACCTTATGCTCCTCATCCTCCGGTGCGGGTCCCGTCTCCGCATCCGCGGACGACCCCACTTCCACTCCCAATTCCTGGAACACCACATGCGCGAAATCATGGGAGCGCGAACCAGGAGCGAGGAGGTAGCTCAAGAGTGCGGTATCCCATCGCAGCCCTTCGCAGCTCATGCGGGAGCGATGGAGGAGATGGAGGAGCGCCTTCGCATCATGCGTGTCCTTGGGGACGTGCGCATCGCGGATGAGCGACGCGACTTCCGCAAGCGCCGTGCCCCAGGGATACAGGCCGCACGCGCGATCCGCAAACGCCATCCCGAGCGCCAGCGGGTGCCCTGATCGCACGTTATCCGCGCGCGTCACCGCGGATAATGCTACGCCCGAGGAACGCGTTGCCGCCTCGAGCGCCGATCGCATCGACGCGACATCGGCGAGCACTTCCTCATGCGCCGCTTCTGGGGCAACGGAAACATGGCGTGCTGCGCTTGCAGCATCTCCATCCGAGCGGGGGAGGAGCTGATCCTGTACGGCCTCGGCGGCGCGGGATAATGCGTGGGCACCAGGCAGTCTTCCCGTGAGCGACTGAAATCCCAACTCCCGAAGCTGCGCCATCACCGCATCACGGTCATACATGCCAAGCACGCACTGCGCGAGATCAAATTCCATGGGCACGGTGCGCACGATCGTCGCAAGTCGCAGTCCCACCTGTGCCGCTTCGGTATGCGCGGCGAGTCGCGCCGCGAGCTTCTCGGAAAGCCCCGCGGGACGGGACGCCGCAGTCGCTGCCACAAGCATCGAGGCGAGATCCCCAAATTGTCGCACCAACTCCGTTGCGGTCTTCTCCCCAATGCCGGGAACTCCGGGGTAATTATCCGATGCATCGCCTGCGAGCGCCTTGAAATCAGGAATACGCTCCGGCGGAAACCCGAACCGCTCCACCACCGCAGCGGTGTCATATCGCGCGGTCTCCGTCATCCCACGCCGGAACAGCACCACCTCCACCCCCTCCCGCACCAACTGGAGCAAATCCTTGTCACCCGTGAGCACGGTCACGTGCGGGGGAACAGGCGCGTCCATGACCCGGGTCACGATCGTTCCGATCACGTCGTCCGCTTCGAACTCCGGAATGGCAAATACAGGCACCCCGAGTCCGGTGAGGATACGCGTGATCACGGGTATCTGCGCATAGAGCTCATCGGGCTTTTCCTCGCGTTGCGCCTGGTACGCGGGGAAGAGCGTGTTCCGAAAGGTAGGTTCGGGACGATCAAAGGTCACCGCCACGTGCGTCGGCTGCAAATCGGCAAGCCCTTTCAGGAACATGACCAAAAATCCATACGCCGCACTCACGAGTCGCCCATCCGGCGCGGTGAGCGGCGGCAACGCATGGTGCGCACGATGGAGCAGAGAAGAACCGTCGACAATGAGGAGGGTGGGGGGAGATGCCATGTGTCTCCACGATACCATCCACCGCGTCGACATTCGGAACGCAAAAAGAAGCGCCCCCATGGAGTTCATGGGGGCGTCAGATCTCATGGACCGCAGCGCCTCCCGCGAGGCGGAATTCGATCACCCGCAATCATGCATTTCGGATGGCTTTCCAAGAAGGCGTCTCATGCAGGATCACGAATTCCGCCTCGCGGTCGGTCGCAACCGGGCATTCGAGTGTATGGCCGTATGCACGCGAAGCCCGGCGGCACGGGCAGGGGGCACCTCTCCATGCGCCGTGCCTATTCGAATTGTGACCTAGCTACAGTAGAGGGTCGCGTTCCAGGCATGCCCCGGAACATGGACATCGATCGGTACGACGCACGGCGCAGACTTCGGCAGGCCTTCCGTGAGGGCGAGCGTGAATTGGATGCGCCCACCATCGACCAACCGCATTGAACCATCGATGCCGCCGCGGAGCCCCGCGATCGTTCCCCCGACGCTCCCCGCGGGAACCCCATGGAACTCGATCTGCGTTGCGTCCGCGCGCTGCATGCCCGGCATCCGCGCGTGCCGCACCGATTCCATGCACGTCTCCCTGGTGACCCCGAACGGATTACCGCCAACGAGGAGCTGATTGCCGTCCACCAGAGACACCGCGCGGACGAATCGCTCGTTCGTGACGAACGGCGTTCGTTCTTCCGTGAGCAGCACGCAGAGCTCCGAGCAGATCGCCAGGCGACGGGCCGACTCCATGCGTGCGAGCTCCTGCCACGTCGACCAGTTCGGGTAGATGAACGGGGCCAGGAAACGCGTACGCAGGGTCGCGAGGTGCGCGTCCGTGGTGAGCAGCGTCGTGATGGTCTTCCACGCATCGTCCGCACCGGTGTTGAGGCGCATGAGTGGGGCAAAGTTCGTACTCGCCCCACGCACGAACGCGTCCTCCGTGGAGACGCGCGCGGCGTGATTGAGCTGCTTCGCCGCATCACGGAACGCAAGCGAGATGTCGAGGTATCGTTCGAACGGCACGATTGCCGCAGGGGGCAGATAGCAGCCGGCGATCAGGTATTCGAGCGCGATCCGCTCGAGCTTCCGACCATTGAGCGTGTGCAACCGCTCCGGCGGGTGTGCGATCTGTCTCGCCATGGCAATGATGGCGGTGTCGATCATCGGGACGCTCGGGATGTTCACGGTCAGATCGGATTGCTCCAGTCGCTGCGCCAGGTAGGCGCGGACATCGCCGCCTGGAATGGCGACGCACTCTCGGAACGAAGCCGGATCGAATGGAGTGGCCGCCCCGAAGAGCTTCTGTTTCGTGGCCGACATGACACTCGCAATGAGATTGCGCGCCCGCACGACCGGCCGACCGACGCTGAAGAACTCCTGTCGCGGTGTCGCGTCCACCCGGACGGCTGCCGTCTCCGCACGCACCGTTTCTGCCTGCTGCATGATGCTCCTCCTGCAAACACCCGAATCCGGGCAGCCCCTCGCTGCCGCGATCGGGATTCCGTACTCGATCATCTTGTCATTCTTGGGGGAGAAAAGAGCGGAAAACAAAAAACGTTTTTCCCCCACAACTACCCCCGGCTTGCTCCACTCGTCTCCACCTACCGTTGGGCATTCCCTCCGATAGGATTTACGAGACGATCATGGGGCAAGCAGGAGTACGTGTGGATGAAAAACGAAAGTACCCCGGAGGGTACGGAGACGCGACCCCGTCAGGGCCGCTGTTCATTCATAGTTTCCCAGGCATGTGAGAACGTGTCAAGTAATCTCTGTTACGCGATTCCTCCGAACCATAACTCCCGTGCATTCTCGAGCACCACCGTACCGCACGTTCGATTGCCGATAACCTGTGGATAGAGTCAAACAAATCATATCCACGTCCCAACAATACCTCGATCGCCCTCCGTGTCATTGAACGGTCACCCGCGCTATGAAAATGAGACTCACGAGCACATCGATCGAGCGGAGCAGCGGGAGTTCGCCTCAGGCCCGGGTGGGAATTGAACCCACGAATAAGGGTTTTGCAGACCCTCGCCTTACCACTTGGCTACCGGGCCTAGGGCGATCTCCCGCTGAGCAACCTCGGACACACTCGCATTGCTGCGTGTAGCGTACCAAGAGCGCCACACCTGTGCCAATGAGGTTGATACAATGGGGATATGCACGTATAGTGCCCTCATTGAGCCGAGTGCCCTTTACTGGGTGTCCCGCAAATGACATGCCTACTCCTTCTCCTCGCCAGCCCTACTCGCCCGGTGAATGGCGCAAGCCGAAAGCGCGGCCGCCAGCAGCAATTGCAAAAACGCGCCGAAATCGGCACCGGATCCGACGCCTCTTCGGTGCCCTCGTGGCGCTCGGTATTGCCGGCACACTGATGGGCGGACTCGCGCTCGCACTCCTCCTCGCATGGTCGGCGCGCGATCTCCCCGATCCCGCGCGCCTCATCACGCGCACCGTTCCACAATCCACCAAAATTTACGATCGCACCGGCACGAAACTCCTCTACGAAATCCATGGCGAGGAACGACGGACGCATGTCACCCTCGACCAAATCGCCCCGACCGTGAAGTGGGCAACGATTGCGGTGGAGGACCGAACCTTCTATCAGCACCGCGGCATTAGCTTCCGCGGTATCCTGCGAGCGACATGGGTGAATCTCCGGGGTGGTTCGCTCCAGGGCGGCTCTACCATTACACAGCAGCTCATCAAGAATGCGATCCTCACCCCGGACCGGATCGTGAGCCGAAAACTCAAGGAGCTGCTCGTGGCATACCAAATGGAACGCCGCTTCTCGAAGGACGAAATTCTCACCCTCTACCTCAACGAAATTCCCTACGGGTCCACGGCATACGGTGTGGAGGCGGCGAGTCAAACCTTCTTTGGGAAATCCGCGCGCGATGTCGATCTCGCGGAGTCTGCGATGCTCGCGGCGCTCCCGAATGGGCCCACCTACTACTCGCCATACGGCAGTCACCGCGACGCGCTCGTGGCGCGCACGCACGCGATTCTGTCCCGCATGGCGGAGCAAGGATATATTTCCCAGGAAGACGCAGCAACCGCAACGCAGGTGGACATCCTCAAGCGCGTTCGGCCGCGACGCGAGGCAATCGTTGCACCACACTTCGTCATGTACGTCCGTGAACTCCTCACCAACCAATACGGTGAGCGCGTGGTGGAGCAGGGCGGCCTCAAGGTGACCACCTCCATCGATCTCGATCTCCAGTCCGCCGCTGAGGCGGCGGTGACAAAATATGGGGATCGCAATGCCAAGGAATTCAACTCCTCCAATGCGGCACTCGTCGCCATCGATCCCCGCACCGGCCAAATCCTCGCGATGGTCGGATCCCGCGATTTCTTTGATCCAAAAATAGACGGCCAGGTGAACGTCGCACTCCGTCCCCGGCAACCGGGCTCCTCTTTTAAGCCGATCGTCTACGCGGCTGCATTCGCGAAAGGATATACCCCGGACACCCTCATTGCGGACACGCAAACCACATTTCCCACGACCGTCGGTGCGTACCAACCCCACAACTACAACGGCAAGGAGTACGGATTCGTCACCCTCCGGAAGGCGCTCGCGGGATCCCTCAACATCCCCGCGGTGAAAACGCTCTACCTCACCGGCATTGATACTGCGATTGATCTCGCGGAACGTCTCGGGTACACCACGCTCCGCGATCGCGCGCGATTCGGCCTTGCGCTCGTGCTCGGCGGCGGCGAGGTGACGCTCCTCGAACACACGAGCGCATACGCGACGCTCGCCGCGGATGGCATTCGCCGACCCACGGTCGCCATCTTGCGCGTCGAGGATCAGCACCGTC
The DNA here is from genome assembly GCA_016188355.1 of Candidatus Uhrbacteria bacterium. Classification (GTDB taxonomy): domain Bacteria; phylum Patescibacteriota; class Patescibacteriia; order JACPHY01; family JACPHY01; genus JACPHY01. The sequence continues at coordinate 63,099 of JACPHY010000003.1, read as the reverse complement.
AGGTCCTCACTGAGGCACCGCCCGATTCGGGAACGCGGGTCGTGGATGCGGAGGTCGTCCGACAGCTCACAAGCGTCATGACGGACAATGACGCGCGCACCTACGTCTTCGGTCCGCGATCGCCGCTCGCTTTCCCGAACCGTCTCGTCGCTGCGAAAACGGGCACCACGAACGACTGGCGCGATGCATGGACGATGGGATTCACCCCATCACTTGCCGTGGGAGTCTGGGTTGGCAACAACAACAACGCGCCCATGAAGCACCGATCGGACGGATCATTCGTCGCCGCGCCGATCTGGCGCATGTTCCTCGATACGTCACTCACCGGAAAACCGGCGGAATCCTTCACCGCGCCACAGCCGATCCCGGATCTCCCCCCGATCCTCCATGGCGTCCACCCCGGCACCGTCCGCGTCCGCATTGATCGCACCACGGGGAAACGCGCCACCGATGCCACGCCGCCCGATCAGGTGGAGGAACGGGAGTACCAGGACCTGCATGACATTCTGCACTACGTACGGCGTGACGACCCGCGGGGCGCGCCACCAGATCGACCAGAGGATGATCCCATGTACGCCGCGTGGGAAGCAGGCGTTCGCTCCTGGGCGAAACGGAATCACCTCACGCTCAGCACGCCGCCTGCGGAAATGGACGATGTCCATACGGAGGCGAATCGACCCGCACTCGCGATCACCACACCCGAGCCCCGTGCGTACGTGAGCGGCCGTGAAGTCCTCGTGGCCGGCTCCGTCGCCGCACCGCGTGGCGTCCAGCGCATCACGATCACCATTGATCACATTGCCGCTGCGCTCTTCGCGCCCACCGCTCCGGAATTCCAGTACACCGTTCGTCTCCCGGCGAGTATTGGGCGCGGGCTCCACGATCTCCGCGTGAGCGCCTACGATGACGTGGGCAACGAGCGCACCGTCGTTGTGCCGATTGATGTGCTCTCCGATCGGGAACCGATCGCGCTCATCTGGGAGCAGCCGAACCCGGGCGCGACGCTCCGTACCTCAGATTTTCCAGCGACCCTCACCATCCGCGCCACGACCACCGCTGGAGCGAATCGCGTGGAAATTCTCATGGCGAGCGAGGGGAGCACCGAGCTCCTCACGAGCGTCGTGCCGCCCCCGGACGGCATCATCCGCGTCCTCTGGCCACAACGCCCCACGCCAGGCCCCATCACGCTCCGTGCACGCCTCTACGCGGACACCGCACTCCTCGCGGAGAGTGATCCCCGCGAAGTGACCGTAGAGTAGCTGGCCCAAAAACCACCGGACCTCGGTCCGGTGGTTTTATATTTATGCGTCCACCACCAATTCCATTACGGTCATCCCGACGACCCCCTGTTGACCACCATCGCGCTCCGTGGTACGTTCGGTCGACGCGCCACTAGCGCGTGCCCTTTCCCAACGCAAGGGAATCGAGGAGGAGGAAACGGTGAATCAAATTCCGGGCCTCGCCAACATCATGGCGACCCTTCGTGCGCACGCCACGTCCGATGCGACGGGCGAACTCATCGTCGTCAATCCATGGCAGGTGCTCCGCGAGGCGGGACTGGATTCCGAAGCGCTCGGCGCACTCGTACAACTCCAACACCTCAAGAAGAAAGGGGGCGTGAGCTATGCCATCATCTCTCGCGTAGGCGAATCGTTGCCCGAGCCCACACCGCCACCCACCACACTCACCCCACTCCCCACCAGCATCGCTCCGCTATCGGAACCGCGCTCGTGGGTCGTGGTCATAGACGCAAACAACGTGTACCGCATCCACGCGGACGCAGGCGTGCCTCTACGCCCCGGTCATCTCCAGCGACAACTCGTGCGGAGGCATCCGATCGCCACCACGTTTGCCATCGGCAACTACGACGCAATCCCCTGGGAGGGGCGGAAGGCATTTGCGGAGGCGGGATTCCCCATTGGATTCCACTGCGACGCACTCCACGGCACGAAGGACATGGTGGATCCCAGCCTCATCACCTACGTCCTCGATTTTCTCCAGATGCTCCGGCGGGACGTGGTGGCGGGCGTGATCCTCGTGAGCGACGACGGCAACTTCATACCCCTTGCGCGGCGCGTCTTGGATCAACAGTGGCAATGCGCCGCGGCGACCTTTCGCCATCGCGCACCGCTCGCACGCATGGATGGCGTCCAGCGCATCGTCCTCACCCTGCCCGAGGAGATCGAGGAGGAAACGCGCCGATGGAATCCCGCGGACATCATGGGCGATTTGGAGCGTCTCCTCGGCACCACGCCGCGCGCACAAGAGGAGGCGCTCCTCCGCATCCAACTCCGCGCCCCATTCGTGGAACGCGTGCTCCGCCATTTCTTCTCCCATCTCCACCGCCAACATAACGGCAATCCCGAATTTGGATTCGATCGCCATCTCCGGGAACTCCTCCGCAGCATTCCCCGTGAGGAGCAATCCGCGGTGACCGAAGACGATCGCCGCGCCCTCCTCAACCTCCTCATCCGCATCAAGATCCTCATCCCGTGCAATGCCCCGCACCCCCGCGGAGAGGGAGTCTACACCGGGTATCGCGTCGATTGGACACACCCCTTCTGCGTGCATGCGCTCAAAACAACGCAAGCAAAACAACGTCGTTCCTCAGCACCTCCAACGCTGGTTGCCGCCCAAAAGTAACCACTACCCAAATCCCCGCGTACCTTCTGGTACGCGGGGATTATCATGGCCAAAACCTCATCCTCACTGCTTAATGGGCATCACGATGTAGAGGTACCCCGTGAGCTCCGCGGGGCGGATAACAACCGGTGCGACGGCGCCGGTGAGTTCGATAAAAACATCCGCGTCGGGTATTGCGGCGAGTCCGTCGAGAAGGTAGCGAGCATTGAGAATCGTTTGCGCGGCGTCGCCGGTGACCTCCGCGCTCACAATGGACTGGTATTCGCCCAATTGCGCATTCTCCGAGCGCACCACCAACTGATGCTCATTCGGCAGCATGCGAAGGTGCACATCATTCACCCCAGTGCGCGCAAAGAGACTTGCGGCCCGCACAATGGATTGTAGCTCGCCACGTGGGACACGGACGCGCGTGGACGCCGAACGGGGAATGATCTGTGCGTAGTCGGGATATGTCCCATCGATGAGACGCGAGACAACTTGAAGTCCACCAATCGTAATGAGGAGCTGTGTGGGGGTGACCGCAATCGCCACCTCCTCGCCTGCATCATCCGTTCCCTCGAGCACCCCAAGGACCCGGAGCACCTCCTGAATCGTCCGCGCCGGTACAATCACACTCATGCCCGCAGGAACCGTCGTCGCGATCACTGGGAGCTTTCGTTCCGCCAGTCGGTAGCTGTCCGTTGCCACCACCGTGAGCGCGCTCGATTCGAAGGTGATGAGTACCCCCGCGAGCTCCGGGCGACTCTCTGTAGCCGCTACCGCAAACGCTGTGCTCCCCAGCGCCTCCCGAAGTTCCTGGATTCGCACCCGTGCCTCCGCACCGCGATCCACCGTGGGAATGAGCGGGAACTCCGCCGCATCCATACCACGCACCTTGGTGTTGCTCCCACGACAGGAGAGTTCGAGCTCCGCACTATGTGTCTGCGCATCGACGCGATCCTTCGGGAGGAGATTCACTACATCCCCCAAGAGTTTCGCATTCACCGTCACTGCGCCATCTTCTTCCACTTTGCCGCGAAGCGCACATGTCATCGCCAACTCGAGATTAGTCGCCACCAACGTGAGCACCTTCGATTCTGCTCGCAAAAGGACATTGGAGAGAATGGGCAATGTTCCTTGCCGGGCAGCGATATGACTCAGGAGGCCGAGCGCGATCCGGAAATTTTCTTGAGTGCACGAGAATTGCATGTCGGTTTCCTCCTCATTAATGCCGTACTCTTATTCTTCTCTCTTAAGATATAGAGATACTAAGAATAATAATAAGGCGGTGGATACTCGCAAAGGCATCAAAATGATGCACCACAATTACAGCTCAGTGTAGCGTAATCCACCGCAATCCACAAGTTCGCCGAACCCGTGGGTAGCGCGGGGGAGGATGGGGAAGGAAATGGGGATCAAAAACGGGCACGAAAAATGGGTGTGGAATAGTGATCGAATCATCACCAGGACGCGCCCCAGTGTTCCATACCCCTATCGACTATGGGTCCACATGTGGAAATTTATCAGAGTTGAGGGATAATTCTGTGGATCGGAGTGGGTAAGTGGATAACCGGTGGAAAGTGGGGATAAGATCCCGTGGATGGGAGAGCATCGCTTTGTAAATTGAAAAATAGCGCGAACAAGAGTTTTTTTTGCTCAAACGCTTGACTTTTTCCCAAATACGAGCTATAAATGAGTGTTCTTTTTCATGGAATTCTTCGTTGAAAGCGGCGTTTTGTGGCTAATTTATTGGCTGCAATATGCCGCTTTCAACCAAAATAGGCAGGTTCGGTCATCCGACAGGTGTCGGAACCCGGGCTAGTCGGCGGCGCAGAGGAAGGGCAGGTCATCATGACTAGTCTTGCATCGGAAGTGAGCATCACACAGAGCGCAGAGTTCTTTGGTCGGTTTGGTCGCTTCGGCGGCACGGTTGAGCAGCTCGCTCTGTTGCTCGGTGACGACAATCTCATGGATCAGTGGGTGCAATCGATCCCGGGATTGATCGATGCGCATGGAAGGGGCTCCTACGAAATGACCATCGACGCGCAACTCGCCGCTCTCCGTCGCGCCAATAACGAGGAGCAGTGGGGATTGACCGAGGAGGATTTCACCCGTCTCACTTCGTCCGCTCCCGCGTGGCCGAAGGGCAGGTCCGCCTACCGTTCGTTTCGCATCCGCTTCGGCGAGGGGGACGAGGGAGTTGCTAGGACCTTTGAGGCGCACTACGCGCGCATCCAGCACGTCTTTGGTGAGGGCCGCTTCTGGCCCTGGGAACGGCTCCGCTCCGGTGCGGTCGAGTACAAGGGCGAACCGGTGGAGTGCCTGCGGCTCCTGAACGGCAACCACACGCACCACGCGGTCGTCGAGTGGATCGTGGCCGATTGCAACACCAACCGAGATCGCGAGAGCATCACGGCGGTACGCGATACCCATTCGCTCGCCGACGAGTTGCTCGTGATCGCGTGGATGTTCCCGGACATGATCCGCGCCATCGACTACGACAAGCTCCCCGGCTTGTTCGCCGCTGGCTACGAGGTCAACGTCCCCGAGAGCGGCGGTAAGGCGTGGCAGGACGTCGTGGTCGTACACTTCAGATGCGGCTCTCGTCAGGTGAGCGTCCGCGCCAGCGGCCGTAGCAATGACGACTCGGGCCTCTCGGTGCCTCGCTTGCGGGAGTGAGGTACTTGTAGCTTGAACGCTTGGCGCTTGGGGAGTCTTGGTTTGATAAAAACAATCAGCAGGTCACCGCCGTGCTGCGGTGCGTGCATGAGAAAGGAAGTGAGCAAATGGCATGGGTGGATTGGTGGACGCGCTTGATGGCCGCGGGGAAGTTGCGGTGCACGCAGTGCGCGGCGCAGGGATGCAAGTTGTGGCGCTACAAGGATCATGATCAGCGCGGGGAGTTCCTGTGCGCCTGCTGTGCATCCGCGCGTGCCGGCGTTTCGATCAGCGGGATGCGCAATGACGGGACGTACCTGCACCCCGGCACGACCCTGAACCCGGCTGGTTTCCGAACGGAGTGCATCGGCGATTTCGTCCCCCTCTACATTCCGTCGGGGCACGACCATGCCCTCAACCCCTCCCACTTCGCGGACAATGTGAGCGTCGGCGCGCCCCGCTGGCATGAGCTCCCAACACTTCCGGCTGCTGCCTGAATACCAACCTCCCGCCACGTGATTGTGGCGGGAGGTTCTCCGTTCACTCTTATGCGTAGATGCGTTGGCGGATGAGCTGGATGTCCTGGCGGATCTTCTCGTCATTCTCCACCTCGGTGCGAATCTTGTCGTACGCGTGCATTGCGGTGGTGTGATCGCGACCGCCGAGCTCCTGGCCGATGGAAGGGTAGCTCGCTTTCATCTCCTCACGCATGAGGAACATGATGATTTGTCGCGGGACGACGAGCTCCTTCTTTCGGCTCTTCCCTACAATGTCGGGAATGGGCACGTCGTAGAAATCGGAAACGACCTGCACGAGCTGCCTCGGAGTGAGCGCGGTGCGCCGGGGGAGGGTGCTGAGTTGCGTGATGATCTGCCGCGCCACCTCCACCGTCGTCGGCACTTTGTGGAATTGCACGTGCGCGAAGAACTTATTGAGCGCGCCTTCGAGTTCCCGCACGTTGCTCTGGATGTTCGTTGCGAGGAAGCGGACCACTTCCGTGGCGACCGGGAAATTGCGCTCGCGACACTTCGCCTCAAGAATGGCAATGCGTGTTTCGAGGTCCGGATTTTGAATGTCCGCGATCATGCCCCACTCGAAACGCGAGAGGAGTCGTTGCTCGAGCGCGGGAATTGCCTTTGGTGGACGATCGGACGTGAGGACCACCTGTTTATCATTCTGATGGAGGTGGTTGAAGGTATGGAAGAATGCTTCCTGGGTGCCCTCTTTTCCGGCAATGAACTGGATGTCGTCGATGAGGAGGAGATCGATGTTGCGGTAGCGATCGTGGAAGTCCTTCCCCTGTCCGCCACGCACGGTTGCGACAAAATCATTCATGAACTGCTCGCAGGTCACGTACCGGATGCGTGCTTGCGGCATCGATTTGAGGACGCGATTGCCGACCGCCTGGAGGAGGTGGGTCTTCCCAAGGCCCACGCCGCCGTAAATGAAGAGCGGATTGTACGGTTTTTGGCGGCCATCAATGACCGCGGATCCTACTGCTTGGCACGCAGCGTGCGCGAGTTCGCTGCTCTTGCCGACAATGAACGTGTCGAAGAGATATTTCTGATTGAGACCGAACTGATTCACGACCGCTGCTTCCTTTGGTGCCGCTGCGGCGGATTCCGTCGCATACGGCGCGGATGCAGTGGGAACCGCTGCCGCGGCAACGGGCATCTCCCGACGGAGGGGGCGATCTTCTACCCGCACCACCTCTACGCGATACACCACCTGACGAATGCGCACCTGCGTCACGTTCTGGAGCGCGCGAAGAATGTGCTGGTGGTACTTCTGTTCGAGCCACGACTTCGTGAACGTGTTGGGCACGCAAACGATCGCCGATTGTTCATCGAACGAGAGGAGGCCAGAACCTTTGAACCACGTCGTGAAATTCGGTTTCGAAATGAGGAGTTCGAGCTCCCCAAGGACGGCCTGCCATGCTTGCGTGCAATCGAGCATACGTACCACCGACACGCGTTAACCCGCGGGTGGAGTATACGAGGACCATCACGCACCAACAAGATCCCCGTGCGCGCTCCTCCGCCGCGAACGAGATACCACCGGCTACGCGTTTTATTTTCGCGCATGTTCGGACGCAGGACAAGCGCGCTCGGAGGCGTTTCCGTGGATGGGAGGTGGAGAAGCGGTGGACGACCCCACGAATGCTCCATGACGCGTGCGCGGCGCCGCAGGTTTTGGAATCAGGAAATGAGACGGGGGAATCGATCCCCGTGTGCTCCATTGACATCGTTTTGTCATTACGGTACGGTGACTTCGGACTAGCGGGTGCGCACCAATGGTGTTCATCGGATATTGCAATAAGAGACCTCTGCAAAAATCCAGATTCGCGCCAGGAACGCGCTGTTCGGCTGCGCTGCGTTCCTCGACCGTTCACGAGATCCGCTGGATATCGCTCGGGTCTGCGTCGCGCAGCTCGCTCGAACATCACGTCCCTGGCACGAAAGCGATTCTTGCAGAGGTCTCATAAGATATGAAGCGTACGTACCAACCGCGGAAGCGGCGGCGAGCGCGGCGCCATGGATTTTTGCGCCGCATGCGGACGAAGGCGGGTCGCACGGTGCTGCAACGGCGTCGCGCCAAGGGGCGGAAGCGCATCGTGGTGTCTGCGCGGCGGACTGCATCCTAAGCACGGAGTATGCTGCCGCGACGTCATCGACTCCATCAGACACGTGACGTCCAACGGGTCTCCCGCACCGGGAGGCCCGTTGCTGCGTTGGACTGCATCATTCGATTCGCACCGAATCGGCTGCCGCTCGTTCGGGCAACCGTGGTGGCGGGCCTCAAGGTGTCGAAGCGCTCCACGGTCCGGAATCGTACGAAGCGATTGATCCGGGAGGTGCTTCGCCGCCACTTGCCCAGCATTCGTCCTGGTGTGGACCTGGTGATCACAGCGAAACCGTCCATGGTGGGCAAGGAATATGAGGATATTTCGGCGCAAATTGGTGCTGCACTGCACCGCGCGCACCTCCTCTGTGGATTTTGGGTGGATATCCACACCACGCATAGGCAAAAATCAGGAATTTCTTCTCCAGTAAGGCAAAATAGTGCGGAAACGTCGCTAGGAGAAAACAGTGGATAGCTTGGGATATATGTGGACAACAATTGTGTACACCACAATAATGCAGCTTCCGCAGCGACTTGCGGTCGGCGTTATTTCCCTGTACCAGCGATGCATCTCTCCGGATCACAGTCGGGTGGGGCGATGGGTATTTCCGAACGGATACTGCCGATATTTTCCCTCCTGCTCCGCATACGCACGTCAGGCGGTGACCCGCTACGGTGTGGTCCGTGGAGCATTGCGGGGAGTCTGGCGTGTGCTGCGATGTAACCCGTGGTCGCATGGAGGAGTGGATGAGCCGTAGAGGTTTCCGTAGGAGGATGCGGGGGAGCATAAACCAGCAGAGCAGCCGAATCGGCTGCTCTGCTGTGGCGATCGTTCGGAATGCGCGCTACTGGAACACCCCGGTCCCCACCCAGAGCGCCAGGATGAGGGAGAGGCAGAGGAGCGCGGTCATGCTGGAGGCGGCAATCGCACCATCCGTGACGTTGGTGCTTGTACGGTATTCCTCGGAAAGGACAAATGCGGTCACGGCAATTGAGGTGGCAGCGAGCGTGGTGCCCACCGCGAGTGGCAGCCCGGTGACCCCAAAGAATTTGAGGGCAAAGAATGTCGCTACGCTGCAGAGGATCACCTTACCGATACCGAATGGGAGCGACCAGCGCCAGGGAATCCGTTTCCATTGGAGATCAAAATCAAATGCGCCCAGCGCGAGGAGAGAGGTGGGACCTGCGGAACCGGCGAGAATCTCAATGGGATGGGCGAGGGCGTCGGGGAGCGATTTGATGCCGAGTATGGGCAGGAAGAGACCAGCGAGGACTACCCACAGAAAGGGAAGCTCGAGGAGCTGTTGCCACGTTGCGGTATGGTGCGTGCGTTGACTGAAGGCATTCAGCGTGGTGAGGGCGATGAAGAGCATGGCCACGACGACGACCACCGAGCCAATAGCGGCGTACGCAGTACCGGCGGCACCAAATGCGAACGTCGCGAAGGGAATGCCGAGATACGCGGTTGATCCAAAAGTGAGGAGCATGGGCGCGACCGCACGGATGGGACGTGGTGCATGCCAAGTAGCGATGACGGCAATCGCCGCGACGATCACATGGCCGAGCAGCAGACCGAGGAGATAGCGCAGATCCTGCGTGGTTGCTGTGGAAAGGAAATCGATCTTGAACACCGCGTCGAAAATGAGCGCGGGGAGCGCGATGTAGTAGGCGTAGCTATTGAGCACGTGCACCGCGTCGCGTCCCCACACGCCTACGCGGCGGCAAAACCAACCAATGCCGACAAATCCGAAGGTGGGAATAATGGCACCGAGGATCGCGGCAAGCATAGGGAATGCATATAGTATAGCGCCCCACTGGTTTTGTGGGGCGCGAATCTATGCGGCGGGCGGTGGATCGTCTGACGGATCGGATGATGGCGGACGGAGGAGTATCACGTGGCGTGGCGGCGGCGAGGGAGGAGGCACGATGTGGAGCTGCGGCGGCGCGCGGAGCAATCTCCGGATGCGATCGATGAGGTGCGCTACCACGAGGAGCACAAGAAATCCGGCGATCAATATCCCAAATACCGAAAGGATGTGCGCGAGGGTTGGGGGATCATCAACAGAGTGGAGTTCCAAGGGACAGTCCTCCGTGCGTGATGGATGACTGGAGTATCGGGTTGGCGCATCGCCTCGTCAAGATGGAGGACTATCCAAAGAGAAAACGCCCCACCAGGTCGTGGGGCGTTCACCTGCGGCGCGATGGCTATGCCACGGAGGGGGCGGTCCCGAGGCAGATGCGGTGGACGGTTTCTTCGAGCGGGGTGAGGTCGAAGGCGGCGATGAGCCAGAATTCCACGCCGTCATAACCGATGACGAGCGGGTCCGTGCGCAATGCGGGCGGTGCGTGCTCTTCGATCTGCCAGCGTTCTACCTCCGCGAGGATGCGGACGTCGGAGAACGTCTGCTGTGCCGCACGGATCGCCTCCCGAACATCCGAAGGGATGGTTCCGGTGAAGGTGACTGCTGCCTCCACGCGCACATTGCGTCGTCCGCGTCGCTCCTCGAGTTTCAGGAAGACGTCCTCGTAGCAGGCCAGGACCGGCGCGGGGAGATGCGGTTCGATCGTGCGTGGGCCGTTGTTCCAGCTGTCCGGCTCCACACGGATCGTGAATCGGTCGCTCTGTGGGGAGAAGGGTGCGAGCGCGGGCATGCCTTGCTCGTTCCGCCATTGGAGCACTTCTGCAAGTGCGGGGAATGGGATGCGCTGGAACGCCGGAAGCCGACTTTCGAGCGCAGCGACCCGGAGTTTGACCGCGCGCGCGGTGGCCGCGCGTTCGATTGGGAGGAGTCGCGCCGCATCATGACGCTGGAACTCCTGAATGCGCTGGAGCTGTGCCCGCGCCTCCGCGGGCGCGATGCGCCGCGCGAGTTGTTCTGGTTGCACCCCGAGCAGTGCGAGGGCGCGGGGGATGGGATCCACGGGAAGCCCTGGTTCAGTGACCGCAGTGGTTTTTGTTGCGGCACGCATGGTGTCCTCCTTGCGTGAGAAAGATCTCTCCGCATGAAGAGGATGCCACGTGCGCACACAACGCCCCAGGGCGTGCATCATGATAAAAGGTGTCGCATGCGCAAAAGGCGTGCATGGAGCGAAGTACGTCCAGCGAACGCCGACGATTTTCGGAGGAAATGGTGCGGGGCATTCCGTTGCTTGCCAACCATCGAGGCAAATTGATAGGGTTGCTGCGCACGTCCCATGTGCGAAGGGGGTATCGCGTGACGGATTGCACATTCATTCCCACGGCGCTGCTCGATGCCGCCTGCGATACCGATGCCGATCGTGCCAAACGAGAGGCGCTCGCATCGCTCATTTCCTATCATCGCTGCGTGCAGGAATTGCAGCGCTCCCGTCCATCCGTCATGCGCAGTATCCTGCGCGCATTTTTCCGCCACCCGCTCCGCAGTGTCTGGATGGTGGGCTGGCGGGTGTATGGATTGCTCGTGACGCTGCTGCTCGGTGATGGATTGGTGGATCAAGGAATATCCATAGAACAGCTCGTCGAGCAATTGCGGACGCGAATCGTAGCGCATTGGCTGGCAATGCTGGATTGCGTCATGGTGCGCGGAGGAACTCGGATTTCCACGAGCCTTTTTCCGGATTCGATCGAAGACGCTGGAAAGGCAATCGCACGCGATGCATGCGAAGGTGCCATCGATGCGCAGGGCGCGTCCGCGCTCCTCGGTGAGCTGACGTCGCGCGTGCGTATCGCGCTGTCGCATGCGCCCCATCAGGAGATCTATTTGCCGAATGGCATGGTGCTCGTGCGGGATGGCCATGATCGCGACCTGCTCCTCGAGCGTCGGTCCGCGCCCTCCCCACTTCGATTGGTACGGTAACTGGTACCGCGGTCGCCCATGAGCGACCGCGGTGTTTTATGGGGCGATGGGAACGAGATTGGGTGGTGCGCGACCCTCCAAGACGGCGAGAATGTTCTCGGCGGCGACGCGGGACATGGCTTGGCGCGCTTCAGTGGTCGCAGACGCGATGTGCGGGGTGAGAATCACGTTCGGGAGCACCTTTAGTTTGAGGTGATCGTCGACGCTGCAGGCGAGGGATGGTTCGCATTCGAATACATCGAGCGCTGCGCCGGCGAGGTGCCCCCGTTCGAGGGCATTAATAAGCGCTGATTCATCGACGACCGGTCCCCGCGCGGTGTTCACGAGATAGGCGGTCGGGCGTATGCGCGCGAGGCGGGCAGCATTAATGAGATGATAGGTGTCCAGGGTGAGTGGGACGTGCAGGCTGATGATATCGGATTCAGCGAGGAGATCGTCGAGCGCGCGAAATTGCGCGCCGAGCTGCTGCTCGAATGCGGCATCCGTTTTGGTGCTGTGATAGCGGATGCGCATGCCGAGTCCACGCGCGCAGCGCTCCGCAACACTGCGGCCGATGCGGCCCAGACCTACCACGCCGAGGGTTTTCCCTTGGAGCGTTCCACCGAGGAGGAGGAGCGGATCCCATCCGCGGTAGCGACCGGACTTCGCATATCGATCCGCTTCGCACACGCGACGCACGAGCGCGAGGATGAGTGCGAGGGTATACTCGGCGACCGCATCCGTCAGCACGTCGGGGGTGTTGGTCACGAAAACGCCACGGCTCGCGGCGGCGGCGCGGTCGATATTATCAAATCCCGCAGCGTAGTTTGCGACCATGCGGAGATGCGGACTGCCGGCGGCAAATACGGCGTCGTCGATGCGATCGGTGAGGAGGCAGAGGAGCGCTTCCGGTTGATGTGCACGTACCGCATCGAGGAGCTCTTCGTGGATGAGCGCGCGATCCGCGCGTCCGAGAATCACCTGATGCCCATGTTCCGTGAGGAGCTTGACCCCCGCATCAGGGATGCGGCGCGTGACGAAGATGGTCGCCATACCATGCATCGGTTATGCGTACGCTGCTACTTCGTATCGTTGGAGCGCGTGGCGGCTGGGGAGTTTTCGGAGAATGCCCACTTTCGCCCCCATGTGCGTGATGACGCCTTCGGCGTTCGCTAGGCCCAAGCGGAGCGCGTCCGGGATGTCCCAACCGTGGATGCGGCCGAGCACGAAGGCGGAACCAAACGCGTCGCCGGCGCCGGTGGTGTTGATGGCCGGGATGTTGCGGGAAGGGATGTGCCAGGTGCGTGCGCCGTCGAATGCGTACGCGCCCTGTTTGCCATCCGTGAGGAGCGCAATGCGCATGGCATGTGGTGCGTGGGCGTGGAGGGTGGTGAGCATTCCGGTGAGATCGTCCGCAGCACAACGCGTCGCCACGAGCGCCTCCTCGCGATTCATATTGATCACCGCGCACCGACGGACGAGCGGCGCGAGTGTATCCCACCCCCACGCGAGTTCGTCGTTGCCAGGATTCCATGCCACCTGCGCGCCGATGCGCTCCGCGTGTGACAGGATGCGGCGGAGGAGCGTGCGGTTGCCAGCGAGCGACGTGATGTAGAACCAGTGGGCGCGCAGCCGCGGCCACGGAATCCGTGCGGGCGCAATCGCATGGGATGCGCCGCGGTGGGTGAGGATCGTCCGTTCCCCGCTGCCCGAGAGGAGGATGAGGGAGAAGCCCGTGCGGAGCTTGGCGTCCGATTGGACGAATGGGGTGGCGATGCGCGCCTCGCGCAGCGCGGCGACGATCGCCCGCCCGCTCGTGTCCGTCGCGCCAATGCGGCACACGCACGCGGTGCGGAGCTGTCCGAGGCGTGCGAAGGTGACCGCCGCATTCGTGGCGCCGCCACCCGTGGTGATCTGGAGTTCATCAATGGGAATTTTCCCCCCCAGCGGAAGGCACTGATCGAGCCCCGTGGGGGAGTCCGCATCTTCCCGGACCTCCCATGCGGACGATCGCAGGAAAACGTCCTCCGTCGCAGAACCAATGGTGATGATGTCGTGCATATGCGCCTCCACTCTACCATGGAATAGAAAAGAACCGCCGACCTCCTGGTCAGCGGTTCGTCACGAGCAATCCTGTCGGTGCGCCGGATGGGAACGGTGCCGCGTTTCAGGCGTCATGGTCCTCGGAGGCGAGCGGCGTCTCGGTGCCGAGGAGTCGAGCGAGGACCTTGCTCCAGTCCTTGCCCAGCACCTTTCCCGAGCCACGGCAGGAGTAGCACGTCGGTACCTCGCGCCCACTGCCCTTGCAAGGGTGGCATTCTTTGTCGAGGTGCTCGTTGCGGCCGCTCCCGTTGCAGAGCCAGCAGTCCTTCTCCGCCTTCGTTCCGGATCCGCCACAGTCGGCGCACGTCGTTCCCTCAACTGGGACCATCGGCGCATCGTTCACGAAGTCGACTGGCGCCCCGTTGATGTGGAGCTTCACGGGATGCGGCTCGCCGACGTGGAACGGGCCACTGCAGAGGCGGTCGAGCATGGCCGCGGCGGGATGATCGTGGTGGTTCAGGTTCGTGACCACCGCGACGTGCTTCGCGCCCTGGAGCACTGCCATGAGCGCCAGCGCCCACCCGACCGGCATCTCCTGCCCGACATACCGTTCGCCCTTCGGTCCCTGGGTCGTCCGCCCCGCCGGCATGAGGAGGTCGCAGAGCACCGCATCGAACGGTGGAGGCGGGCAGAGTTCGACCTCGAGCCGGCTCCGCTCCACTCGCGTGGCATCGCGCTCCTGCTTGCTCGCGTCCCGATCGTACTCATTCCGGAACCCACGACGCTTGAGCTCCTCTTGCACTGCGTCGTAGTTCGCCTTCGGCCGCTCAAGGAGCTTGTACGCGCGATCGTAGTCCGTGACGAGCGTCAGTTCGTGCTCGGGGAGGACCTGCTTCGCGGCATCGAGGTTCGTGCGCGTGTCGTCGATCACGAGAATCTTCATGGCTGCTTTCCTTCCGTTGGTGGTGAAAGTTCGGTGCCGGTGGGCGAGGCTCATTCCTCGATCATCGACATTCCAGCATACCGAGAAATCGCAATTTGGTCAATTGCCAATGATTCTTATTCTGGCCAAATATGAGAAATAGTTTTCATATACACAAAAAAATGGTACAATAAAAAATGACCAATATGGATTTCCCTCCCCCACTCAAGGAACTTGGACTCCCTGCATCGGAAATTGCGGTCTACCTGTATCTGCTGGAGCAGGGCCTTTCGACGCCGCCGCAGATTGCGAAGGGGACTGGTATTGCCCGGACGCATTGCTACGGTATTCTGCGCTCACTCCAGGAGGCGAAGCTCATTGAGGAGCAGCGGAACGGGAAGCGGAAAGCGTACCTCGCTTCAGATCCCGAGGCACTGCTCCGCTCCCTCGACCGCAAACGCGAAACGATCGCGCGCATCCTGCCGGATTTGCGCGGACGGTACATGACGCAGAAAAACAAACCAAAAATTCAATTCTACGATGGTCCCGAGCAGGTTCAGGAGATCTACCTCCAAACGCTCACCGCGAAGGAGGTGTATGCGATTGGCTCTACCGCGCACCTCGAGCAGCTCTACCCGAAGTTTTTCCCGCGGTATGTCGAGCTCGTCCGTGAGCGCGGCATCCTCTTTCGCGACATCCTCACTCACGCCTCGCAAGAATACGGTGCTGCGGATGCCATGCGAAATGCGGTGAAGGGTATGTACGATTTTCGCGTGCTCCCAAAGGAGTACGGCGACCCTCCTACCGATCTCCTCATCTGGAACGATTCCATTGCGCTCATTGTGACCACCAATCCCATTTTCGGCACCGTGCTTACAAGTGCGCCACTTGCCGCTGCGATGAAGATGATGTTCACTGTCCTGCGCCAAGGTCTTTAGCGCTTGCTCGTGTGCCCAGAGGTGCGTATACTCTCTCCGTATGGCTGACCAGCAGCAAGAACTCATCGAATTTCTCCAGGGTCACTTCACAAAGATTGATCAACAGTTCACAAAGATTGATCAACAGCTTGTCGAGGTAACGAAGAACCTGGGAGATCGGATCGACGCGACCAATCTTCGTATTGATGCGGTGGGTGACCGCATTGGTGTGATGAATGATCGGATCGACGCGACCAATACACGCATCGATGACCTCGCCGCGGGCGTGGATGGTTTTGTGACGTTACATAAGACGTTGGACATTGAACTAGTCGCGCTTCGCGATAAGTGTCAACGTTTGGAGAAGGAACAGAACGATCTTGTGCGTCGGGTGACTCGACTTGAGGGCGCGCGAGTATAGTTTTCGGTGATTGGTGGTATGACGCACGCCCAACTCTTTGGAGTGGGGCGTGCGTTTGTGCCGCGGGGGTTCATTATGTTTTCCATTTGCTCCTGAACACCGCAATGCGTCGCTCTGCGATCGTCTGCACGGCATCGCGTGCGGGACCGAGGAGTTTGCGGGGATCAAATACGGTGGTGTCCTCGATGAGCGTCTCGCGGACCGCTGCGGTGAACGCGATGCGGAGATCGGTATCGGTGTTAATTTTCGTGACGCCGTGTCGGATGGCGAGCCGCGTCTGTGCGTCGGGGATGCCCTTCGCCCCTTCGAGGCGATGACAGTCGCCGAGCATCGTGCAGTAGAGGTGCGTGGCGCCGACGAGATCGTCCGGAACGGATGATGCCCCATGGAGGACGAGCGGCGTCTTCGGGAGGAGCGCATGGATGCGGCGCAGGCGGGCGACGTCGAGCGTGATGTCGCCGGTCGCCTTATGCGCGCCATGCGCGGTCCCAATGGACACCGCAAGCGAATCGCACTGCGTGCGCGTCACGAAGTCGAGGGCCTGTTCGGGATTCGTGAACGCCGCATCGCGCTCGGCGACGGAGACGAAATCCTCCACGCCCTTGATCGCGCCCAGTTCTGCCTCCACTGCGACGCCATTCGCGTGTGCCCAGCGGACCACCTGCCTTGTGCGCGCGACATTCTCCGCGTACGGGAGCGACGACCCATCGAACATGACGCTCGTATATCCGGACCGAATCGCCGCCCGTACCACATCGAGATTTTTTCCGTGATCGAGATGGATCACCACGGGAACCGACGCTCGCTTCGCCGCAGTGTGCATCATGGCGAGTAGTTCCGTCATGCCCGCGTACTCGATCGCACCCTCACTCGTTTGCACGATTACCGGCGCGCGTTGCGCTTCGGCAGCGCGGATCACGCCTTGGAGGATCTCGAGATTGTTGACGTTGAACGCGCCGATCGCATATCGACCACGGAGTGCCTTCGCGAGGAGCGTGCGAGGATTGCCGAGCATATCAGTAGGATGAGAACAGTGCGATGAGGGCGATCACGAGCCAAATACTATTTAATGCCACGATCGGATAATCGCGCGCCGTGATGGCATGTGCCGCGAGTCCCAGCGCACCAAGGCCATTCAGCATAGGGAATCGGGGATCGGCGGACGTGATCCACTGGAGGCTCACGAGCGCGTAGGCAATCAACACTGCCAGCGCCCCCAGCCAACCGATCACTTCCATGACGACGTGCACAGCGGATCGTGGAGCGCGGCGCATCATAGAGGGATTCTGATGGTGTCACCGTATCATTCGATCGCACGTCTTGACGAGGGGCGTACCGATCGGTACGCTGGGCGCGCACATTCCCAACGGAGGCACCATGCAGACGTACTTCACCATCGACGCCATGCTCGAGATGATATCCGAGCCAAACCGTACCGCATGCCGACGGCTCCTCGAGCATCTGCGCGCCCATCATGCGGGTGCGCCTGGCTCCACACACAATCATCAGGCCTGGCCCGGCGGATACTTGGATCACATCCGGGAATGCATGAATCTGGTGATCCAATTTTATCATCTCCTTTCCGCGCTGCGACGGCAGCCCTACGCCCTGTCAGACGCCTTGCTCGTCAGCTTCCTCCATGACATCGAGAAGCCATGGGCGATTGTTCGGCATGCAGATGGCACGTACGAGCGTACCTCAGACCTGCAGCCGAAACCGGCGCAGCATGCGTTCCGGATCGAGCAGATTCGTGCGTTTGGCATCATTCTCACCGCGGAGCAGGAGGATGCGCTTCGGTACGTCGAGGGAGAGATTGGGGTGTACTCCGAGCATCAGCGGCACATGAGTCCACTCGCGGCGTGTTGCCATTGCGCAGATGTGGCGAGCGCGCGTATCTGGCCGGATCATCCGTTCGCGGTTGATGACCCATGGGTCGGCGCCGCGCGCAGTGGGGGCGGAAGCGACGAACGCCGGTAACGCATATCCCTGGATGCAGCTGCATCCAGGGATATTTTGCGGTCGCGTTATATGGCGCGTGCGGTGACCGCGGGGTGTGCGCGGAGCATCTTGGTCATGGTGGTTTTCGTGAGGAGTCCCGGTTGCGGGCCAACCATGCCAATGACGGATGTGGCATTGGCAGCGCCCCAGCGGAGGCACTCGGCAAGTGGCTTGCCATGCATCCGCGCGGCGAGGAATCCGGTGGCGAAGCTATCGCCCGCACCGGTCATCTCCACGACCGTCGTGGGAAACGGGGGGAGATACCAGACCTCGCCACCATCGAAGGCATAGGCACCGCGCTTCCCATCAGTGAGTACGACCACTTGTGGTCCGAGTTTCCAGAGTGCAGTGATCGTGTGGCGGATATCGATGCCCTCCCCGCGTCGTCCGTTGAGGAGTTGTTCGCCCTCTTCTTTGTTCACAAAGAGCACGTCCGTTGCCTTGAGGGTGGGGAGGAGTTTCCGTTGCCCTGCTTGGAGTTGGATCGTGCCGGGGTTGATGGCGAGCTTCGCACCGCGTCGCCGCACGAGCGCCGTTGCATCGTGGAAGAGCTCCTCAAAATCTTTGCCCATTTCCGAAAGATAGAGACATTTGAACGGTCGGAGCGCAGGGAGATGGTAGTGATGGGGACGATGCGCGGTGAGCATCGTGCGTTCGCCTTTATATGTGATGACGATGGAGTAGCTCGAACGTTCGTGTTTCAGGGTTTTCAGATACCGCGCATCCACACGTTCCTCCGCGAGCCGGGCTTTCGCGAGTGCTCGGGTTGCGTCCTTGCCGAGGATCGCCACGATGGCGGTGGTGAATCCCAGGCGGCGCATGCCCACCGCCACATTTGCCGCGGATCCGGCGATTTGTGGTTCGAAATCCTCCACAGGAATCTTGGCACCATGTTCGAGACAGAGATAGCAGGCGCGGTCTGCCTGTCGAAAATTGCACTGGAGATGCGCATCGGGCAGAACGATGAACGTGTCGAGCTTGATATCCCCGATCGTCACGAGGTCGTGCATAGGTGCGCGCCGTCCGTCCAATTGAGCAACCGGACACGAGCAGCGGTTGCGCACAGCATATCATGCACCGGATGCGCGGAGACGCACCGCCCACACGACGCACGGTCGTGTGGGCGGTAGCGATGCTTATGGGTGCGGGCGGAGGCGCGAGCGGATCATGCGGGCGAGGAGCACGCATGCGGTGATCCCGGCGATGACGAGGGCGATGATGCGGGCGCGCGAGGACACGGGCTGCGTGTTCGGGGATGATGGCGCGGCTGCGTCCGGGCTGAGCGCGGCAACCGGTGCGAGGGATTCTTCCCGTGCCCCATGCATGCGTCCACGTTTCGTATCCGCCTGCGGTGCGGCGATTCCGGCCGACAATCCAAACTGCATTTGCCCGAAGATGCCATCGTGGGACACGCCATCGGGAATCAGTACCGGAACGGGGACGGTGCGCGGCAGTTGTCCCGGCGCGCTTGCTGGTGTGGTATCCACTGCCACGAACGAGGTGTAGGCGGTGGCGATGTTGTAGGTGAGTCCGAGCGCCGTGATCTGGTCCTGCTGCTCGGTTTCGGTGGCGCGGTAATTGTTGCTGATGGCCTCCACGCGGGAGCGCGCCCAGATCGTCGGGATTGCGTCATGTGCGGATTCCGATTCCGGCAACGTCACGGAGAGCGGGAACTCGGTGGATGCGCCACGGAGCATGCCGCGGACACGGATCGTCCCCGAGCCACCGTGCGTGTATTTCCCGGTCACCGCGACCAATTGGCCAGCGAAGAGATCAGGAAGCGGGTCTGGGGTGGTGGCATGGACGGCGAGCCCGCCCCAATCGATCTGGATGTTCGTGAGCATCGGTTGCGCGAGGCGGTCATAGAAGTGTTGCACGGCCGCATCCTCCGGTTCCTGGAGGGTGATGACGGTCGCGTGCCCGCGTCCCACCTGTGCGAGCGCGGTGATGAGGTGGCGGTTCACGGAGGAACCGACACCGAACGGGAAGAGTCGTGTGTTGCCGAGATCGGTAGCGACCTGGGTGAGGATTTCTCGTTCGTTGCCCACGTACCCATCACTCATGAGCGAGACAATGCGCACGCGACGATCGTTTGATTCGGGGAGGCGGAGCGCCGCCTGGGTGGCACGGAGCATTTCTGTTCCGCCGCGCGCGGCGAGTCCGTTGATGTACTGCTGCGCGCGGGCAATGTGCTCCCGGGTCGCGGGTACGGGTCGCTCGGAGAACCAGTCCGTCGTGTGCTGGAAGCTCAAGATGGTGAACGTATCGTTCGGATGGAGGTGATCGAGCGCATAGCGCATTGCCGCCTGTACCTTCGCGAGGGGGTGGCCCGACATGGAGCCAGACGTATCCACGATAAAGATGAGCTCCTTGGGGATGATGGTATCCTCCGGAGGAGTTGCGGGTGGCTGGATGAGGAGGAGGAAATGGCCATCCCCTTCCACGCGATGCGCGAGGAGTGTGGGGGTGATCGCGCGGGTGGGCGTGCGCCAGCGGAGGACGAAATCTTTGTTGGGTACGCGATCCGATGGCCGAATGCGGATGGTTGCTCGGGTATCGGTGCCGCGCTCCACGTCGACTGCGTGCGCGAGTGCGCGAAGCTGGTCAATGGGAAGACCGGCATCGAGGCGCACGGTGAGTTCGATATCGTGGCCCGAGCGCTCGCCCGGTGGAAGGACGGGCGGGGTGACGCGGGATGCGTCGGGCACACGGTCCGTGTCCGATGACCACCCAGTGCCCTGTTGCCCTATGCGTGCTCCTGGGATGTAGCGCGGGCCGACGACCATGGGGTAGACGAATGTGTACTGGCCGTCATCCGGAACGAGCGCGTGCACGTATCGGAGTTCGATGGTGATCGATGCTCCTGGTGGAATATTGGCAACGGACTGCGTGAAGATATTCGGACGCTCCTGCTCGAGGAGGCTCGTGCGTTGGCCATTCGCGCGCGCGGTTTCGTAGGTGCGGCGCGCCTCATCGCGGGTGCGAACGGTGCCTTTGATGACGCGATCGTCGATGTGCATTTCCATGGCATGCACGGCCGCATCTTCAGGCAAGGGGAATACGTACACCGCCTCAATAGGATCGGTGGCCGGATTCACGAATTCCTGACGCACGGTGACCGCGCTCACGTTGCCGGCGACATCCGCCTCCACCGACGTATGCCGGAGCGGCAACGTGCGCGGCGGTTGGTCGGGGTGGTCGGTGATGATGCGGAGCGAACCGGCGGGAAGGTCCGGGGTACTGACGACGGGGACGGGCCGCTCCTCCGCATGGGAGATGGGGGTGAACCGGAGCGCAAGTCCGAGGAGCGGTACGGCCAGGAGCGTGAAGAAAAGCCAGCGGCGCATATGGGGAGTTCTTTTGAGTAACCTGCTCATGACGTGGCACGGGGTCGTCGCCAGCGCAGCACTTGGATGATCGCGAGGATGAGGAGTAGTGCCGCGCTGCACGCGCGCAGTACGGCAGGCAGTGGGGAGGGACGGGAGGACTGCGCGAGTCCGGCGGGTTGCCCGAAGGTGCGTTCCGAAACTTGCGGCGATGCGTCGGCATGGGGCATTTCCGGGGCACGGAGCGCAAGCGCCATCTCCGCCGCGCCCTGATCCGGCAGACGTTTTTTGCTCGTGGGCGCGGGCAACGATGTGGTGAGCGGTGACGCGCGCGTGGCGGTCAGTGTTGGGGGTGTTGGTGGGGCAATAATGAGGATGAGTACTGCTGCTCCCATGAGCGCGACCGGCGCCCAGGGGAAGAGCACGGGTCGGGTTTCCGGCATCGGTGCGTTCGGGCGCACCCGATCCAGGAGCTCTGAACGGAATGCGGTGAGCGATGGGGGAAGCGGCGGACGATGCGTGTTGCCCCACGCGCGGAGATGACGGGACGTGATGCGGGGATGGCGAATCATAGGAGACGGCGCGCGCGTCGGAGCGCGCGATGGATACGGACATGCGCGGTCGCGGTCCGGATGCCTAAGGTGCGCGCGATGGTGGCGACGGGGAGGTCGGCGAGGTAGCGGAGGCGGAGGAGTTCCCGATCGTCTTCGTGGAGTTGGGTGAGCACGCGTTCTATTTCGATCGCGTTGGCGATGGCATGCTGTGGGCTGGGCACCGGCACGTCGTGCGTGATGGCATCGAGCGGCTCATTGGTGCGTCGGCGCCAGTGCTGGCGGCATTCATTTCGAGCGATCGTGAAGAGCCATGCACCGAAGGATGCGCCGCGATCCTCGAATCGAGGGAATTGCTCGATCGCACGTAGCCAGGTTTGTTGGAAGCAATCGGAAGCGAGCTGCGGATCGCGCAACGTATGTAGCAGATATCCGTACAGCCGTTGCGCGTAGCAATCGAAGAGCGCGCGAACCGCAGCACGGTCGCCCTGACGGGCACGTGTGCAGAGCGCGGACTCTTCGGCGGCCGTGGTGGGCGAACGGAGTGGGATATCAGGCACACGAGGTGCGCATATCACAGGAATGCGCCAGAGTGCCGTAACCTTACACTAGGAGAATCCTCCGCATCCAATTTCTGGGATTTCAAACAAAAAGAACCGCTGTGCGCAGCGGTTCTTTTTCGTGTATCCTCGATTAGGAGAGGAGTCGTCCGATGGCCTGGATGATGAAGGGTGCCGTCATGCCATATTTTTCGAGGAGCTCCCTAGGTTCCCCGGATTCTCCGAAGGAGTCGGGCATGCCGATGGGGAGGATCGGTACCGGACACCGCGGTGCGAGCGCTTCCGCGACCGCACCAAAAAGTCCTCCGGTGATCTGATGTTCTTCCACGGTGACGACGCGGCCCGTTTTTGCGGCGCTCTTCGCGATGGTGTCGGCATCGAGCGGTTTCACGGAGGGGGAATTGATGACCTCGATGTCACGTCTCCCGATATCCGAGAGGAGATCGCGGATGGACTCGGGAGTCCAAACGGTGACCGTCTGCGCGCGCTCGCGGGTGTGGCCGGGGAGTGCGGATTGCGTGAGGCGCGCGGTGAGTGCGGGATATCGATCCCGGAGGATGCGCTGTGCCGCTCCATTGCCCGCGATGCACTCCGCAGCGAGGAGCGCTTCATAGACGAGCGGCCCGCATGCCACGATCGTGGCATCGGTGCCCGTACGGAATACCTGTGCCTTGCCGATCATGAATGGTGATCGCGGTGTGGTGAGTACCGGTGATGGTTCGCGCGTGAATCGGAGGTATACCGGACCGTGATGTGCGGCAGCGGCGAGGGTCGCCTTCCGCGTTTCGTGCGCATCGCAGGGTGCGAGCACTACCATATTCGGCAGGACGCGCGTGATCGCGATATCCTCGAGTGCCTGGTGGGTAGCGCCATCCGGGCCAACGGAGATACCGGAGTGCGCGCCGGCAATTTTCACATTTGCCTCCGCGTATGCGACGGAGACGCGCACTTGATCCCAATTGCGCCCCGGTGAGAACACCGCATAGCTCGAAGCGAACGGCACCTTGCCGTACGCCGCCATGCCCGCGGCAAGTCCCATCATGTTCTGCTCCGCCACGCCGACCTCCACGAACCGATTGGGGAATTCCTTTTGAAATGCGAGCGAGCGCGTGGATTCTGTGAGATCGCAACACAGCACCACCACATCAGGATTCTGCCGGCCCGCGAGCACGAGTCCATCCCCGTACCCATTTCGGGTGGGGAGTTGTACGACCTGATTCGTGAAGAGTTTGGCGTGGAGATGTTTGGCGAGCACAAAGGGAAGGAAATTTGCTTTGCAGGTCACTCGTGTTCTCCGTGGATCTTCCCCCCGAGTGTCCGCAGTTGTCGGAGCGCCTCCTTTGCCTCCGCGGCGTTCGGGGGCTTTCCGTGCCACTCGTATTGGAACTCCATGAAATCAACGCCCTTGCCCGGGATGGTGTGCGCGAGGATGAGGACCGGTTTCTCATAGATCGCCTTCGCTTCGCTACAGGCGGCGATAATTTGTTCGTGATGATGGCCGTCAATTTCGATCACATGCCAGTTGAAGGCTTCGTATTTTGCGCGGAGCGGTTCGAGCGGCATGATGTCCTCCGTCATGCCATCGATTTGAATGTTGTTGCGATCGAGAATTGCGGTGACGTTGTCGAGCCGATGTTTGCCCGCAAAGAGGATGGCCTCCCAGGTTTGCCCCTCATCATGTTCGCCGTCGCTGAGGATGCAGTACACCTGAAACTTTCGGCGATCCATTTTTGCGGCGAGCGCATATCCCACTGCCTGCGAAAGGCCCTGGCCAAGCGGCCCGGAGGGATTCTCAATGGGCGGGAGCGCTTTGCGGTGTGGGTGTCCTTGGAGGCGCGTGCCCAGGGCGCGCAGCGTATGGAGCATCTCCTCGCGCGAGCAGTAGCCCGCATGCGCAAGGGTGGTGTACCAGATGGGACAGATGTGTCCATTCGAGAGGAAGAGACGATCGCGGTGTGGATCATCGGGGTGTGCCGGATCGTGGGTGAAGATGCCGCCGAAATAAAGTGCGGTAAAAATATCTGCCATGCCCAACGATCCGGCGGAGTGTCCCGATCCCGCTTCCGTGAGCATCCGAATGCAATCCTGTCGAATGGCACTCGCTTTGCGTTCGAGTTGCGCAATGGTCATCATGTAGCTCCAGTGTACCGCGGACCACGCGGAGAACGAAAAAGAGGACCCCCCGGGGGGATCCTCTCGAGAGCAGTCACTACGGAGCGGCGTGCGTTGTTCGGATGCGGCGCTCGATGCCGGCGAGCTGTTGGAAGAGTCTCGGACGCTCCGCGTCGGTCATGCGGTCCGAGCGTGCCGCACGTGCCAGTTCGTCGAGCTGTCCTTCGAGATCTGCCATGCGGACGGGGTCCGCGATATTCGCTTGGGCGAGCGCAGTTCGGACGATCTGGAATTTCGCATCGATCGTTGCCGCGTCGAAGACGAGCGCGGTGATGGCGGTGCGCATGCGTTGCGTTGCCTCTGTGGCGGATTGCAGATTATTTCCACTGACCGCGCGCCGCCATGACGTATAGGTGGGAGCGAGCGCGGGGAGATGTGCGAGGTCGGTCGCCGTGAGTCCGCGCGCGGCAGCATCGCTCTCAATGGAGCGCCGGAGTGCAGCGAGTGCGGCGCGATCGGTTTCCGTGGGAGTCCGTGCCTTCGGAGGGGGCGTGGCGATCGGAGGACTCGCGTCGATCACGGGTGGTGTGCGCACGGTGGCGGGGGTAGCGGTTCCGGTATGCGTCGGCGCTGCAATTGGCGGGGGAGGAATAGCCGCGGGCGTGGAGATGGCCGTCGGAGGTTCGGTGGCGGAGCGATCGACGACGTCCGCGCGTTTCCACCACGCCACAATGGCGAGGATGCTCATGAGCAGCAGCGGGGCGCCGAGGATGAGCTTCCGTTCGGTGCGCGACCATTCACGGTGTTCACGCAGTACGGGGATCACGTCCCCGTACGTGATCGCGGGTTCACTGAGTGCGGCGGCTCGTCGACCGGCGGTCGATCGCTGCATGGGGGTTGTGTCGAGGATCTCGATGACCTCCTGCGCACTGCCGGGTCGCTGTGCGGGTATCTTTTTGAGGAGTTGCAGAGCGCAATCCTCGAGCCCCCCGCATTCCGGTAGCTTCGGCGGCAGTTCCGAGGTGTGCTTGTAGCACACTTCCGCATTCGATGCGCCCGCGAACGGCGGCTTGCCGGCGAGCATTTCATAGAGCACGACACCGAGCGCATAGAGATCCGTGAGCGGGGTCGCTGGCTCGCCACGAATTTGCTCGGGCGCCATGTAGAGCGGTGTGCCGAGCGTATAGCCGGTTTTCGTGAGCCGAACATTCTCCGGTTCCGCATCTCTCTGCACGCGCACGAGCCCGAAGTCGAGGAGCTTGACGACCTCGTCTCCATCCTCGTGGATGAGCATGCAGTTGCCTGGTTTCAGATCGCGATGCACGTACCCGAGCGCGTGTGCGGCGTTGAGCCCCGCTGCGATTTGTCGGGTAATACGCGCGGCGCGCGGCGGAGAAAACTTCCCATCCGCCTCAATGGCATCTGCGAGTGAACGACCGGAGAGGAACTCCATGGCCATGTACGTGAGCCCCTGCGGGGTCGTTCCGTAATCGTGGACCATGGCGACATTGCGATGATGGATCTTCGCCATTGCATTGGCTTCTCGGCGAAAGCGCTCCACTGCCCGTTGGTCCATGGAGATGTTGCCGATGAGCACCTTGATCGCGACGTCGGATCCAATGGTGTGGTGGGACGCGCGGTACACCCGCGACATGCCGCCCTCACCCAGCAGTGCGGTGATTTGATAATTGCCGATGGACGTGCCGATGAGCGGATCGATCGTGGTGATTTGGAGTGCCTCTCCATCGATCCCACAGCGCGTTACTTCGCCCTGAAAGACCGAACGGCACTGCGGGCAAACACGCATGGGTACCCCCGATTCATTGCGATATTGTGAAGGAACCTGTTCGAGCGCAGCTGAGGACGTGTGCGGGGAAGAAGGGCTTTGCCCGACCCCGCATACGCCCGCAGGCAAGCGTCCGAAGGGATGTGCTGCCCGTCCGGAGGGAGGGGAGCGCTGAGGGGAACCGGAAGGTTCCTCTCAGTAGGCTGAGCCTATCACTGGCTCGGGGTGGGGTCAAGAGGGCGATGCGGGTGTGTGGTGCGCTATTTTGGCTCTACGATGAGCGTCCCGCGCATACTGCGATGGCCACTGCCGCAGAAGACGGAGCAGGAAAAATCGAAGCGCCCTGTTTTGCTTGCGACGAACTCGACGCGGGTCGTGGTCCCTGCTTTGAGATCCTCGCGCACATGGAAGTCGGGAATGGCAATGCCGTGGTCCACGTCCGTGCTCACGATTTCTAGAATCACGCGATCATCCTTGCGCACGCGAATTTCTTCGGGATCGAACGCCCACTGCCGCGCCGTCATGCGAATGGTGCGAGCGGCTGATGGTGTCGGAGGCGGTGTGGTGGCGATAGCATTGCTGCGCTCCGGCGGTGCGATGGGGTTGGGTGGCGCGGTGGCATTAGTGGGGGGCGCCGCAGGAGGAGTCGGCATGGGCACCACGGATATCGCGGCGTCAGCATCGGTGTCCGGTGACGGTGGGGACTGCTGCGCGGCGCATCCGGCACCAAGGAATAGTGCGATCAACAGGACGGCAGCGATCGGACGAGTGCAGCGCATACGACTAGAGATGACGTAACTGATGGTAGGCGGCAACGGGATCGGACTGCCCGAAGATGGCGCTCCCGGCAATCAGGCGGGATGCTCCCGCTGCACGGAGGAGTGGGATGGTGATGTGGTCCACACCAATATCGACGCCGATCGGCAATTTCGGATATCGACGGTGGATCGACGCGACGCGACGGAGCGTGGGCCGCTGGAAGGGGCGTCCGGCAAATCCCGGCGCATTCGCCATCAGGAGGAGATCGTCCACCGTGTATGCGGGCGGGCGCTGGGTGTGGGATTGGGGCGGAGAGGAGGGAAGGAAGGGGAGTAGACGGCGCAGCGGGGTACTCGGATTCACCGCGAGGCCCACTTTTTTTCCAGTCGCGCGAACCGTGGCGAGGAGCGAGGCGAGGTCCTCCGTTGCTTCGGCGTGCACGATGATGCGCTCCACGGAGGCGATGCGTCCCCATGTGGCAACCGCGGCGGCGGGCTCACGAACCATGAGATGCACTTCGAATCGTGTGGATTGCGGGAGCGCGGCGATGCGTCGTGGTGTGGCCCATGTGCGGTTGGGGACGAAGTTGCCATCCATGATATCGAGATGGAGCATCGGCGCAATGCTGGCGATGATCTGGAATCGCTGGTGGAAATCGCGCGCGGTGGTGGCGAGAATGGCAGGGATGATGCTAGTGCGCATGTTCCAGCTGCTGAATTTTTTGCAGCCGCCGTTGGAAACGTTCCTCGGCGCTGAATGGCGTTTCGAGAAAAATGGCGGTGAGGATCTTCGTCATGTCCTCGGTGGTGTAGTCCGCCGCAATGGCGAGGATGTTCACATCATCGTCCCGGCGCGCGGCGCGGACAATAGCGGGTTCAGTGGCAGCAACCGCGCGTGCACCGGCAATCTTATTCGCCGCAACCGCGATGCCAGCTCCGCTGCCACAGAGGATAATACCGAACGTATCGGCACGCGATGCGACTGCACGTCCTACCGCTGCGCCGAAGTCCGGATAATCATCGTCCGCATCGAGGGTGGCGGCGCCGGCATCTTCCACGGTGTACCCCTTTACCCGCAACCATTCCGTCAGGATCTCCTTCATGGCAAACCCTCGGTGATCTGCGCCAAGAACGACAATCATAATCGAATTCGGATAATGCTGAAGTATAACAAACGGAAGCTCCTTGGGAAGCTTCCGTTTGCTGCTCGTCGGTATGATTACTATTCCTCCTCCGCTTCCGTGCCCTCTAGCTCGGCACTTTCGCACGTGCAGTTCGACATCGCTTCCTTACACCGGTCGCACGCTTCTTCGCGTTCCGTTTCACAGCAGGTTTCCGGCGCTTCCGACGCGGTCGACCCACAGGTGGCGCATGCGTACTCCATACCACACCATCAATTAAGAATCCTGTTTCCAGTATGCGCGTATCTGCCCCCATGGATGCAAGTGGGGGCGCGGTGGTGGATTGGACGTGGGGCGAGGTTGCCACAGAAAGGCCCGAAGCTGCGGGGGCAGCTTCGGGCCGGAGTGCGTATGCCGTTTACCTCATGCGGCGAGCGGCAAGCCGAGATGGTGGTTGAGCACCTCCATGATCGTGCGATCGTCGAGTTTAGTGCCGGCGACCTTCGGGCTGCCGATGATGTTCGTTCCGCCGCCCCAGCGATCGGCCGCGACCCCTTCGCGTGCATTGAGATCGTTGCAAATCGCGATGAGATCGCCGCGCGCATGGAGGTGCATTTTCCCAATGCGAACGTCGCGTGTGCCGGAGGTGCGTTCATGCACCGAAACGAACACCCGGATACCGTCGTCGCGCATTTTCGTCCGCGCCTGCGCGCCGTGTTCG
Source organism: Candidatus Uhrbacteria bacterium (assembly GCA_016188355.1). Classification (GTDB taxonomy): domain Bacteria; phylum Patescibacteriota; class Patescibacteriia; order JACPHY01; family JACPHY01; genus JACPHY01. Next base: position 34,146 of record JACPHY010000003.1, on the reverse strand, counting down.
CGCACCATCGTCCATCCGTTGCCGGTCTGAAGTACGTCGTACCGGAGGTCGAGTTTTCGACGTTTCCCGCGTCCGACGAGGTACTGTACGATGTTCGCCTCGATCAGATCAACGACGCGGAGGTACTCCGCCGCGATCTTCCGTTCGAGTCCGCCCTCCTGCCGGAAATCGTCGTAGGGCTGAAAAATCCATGCGAGTTCCTCGAGTAGTTCGAGGTCGCACGGGTACGGGTATGCGCCTGCGAAGGTATCCATGAGATCTTCCGCTCCGACGAAGCGATTGGCGAGCGGGTTCACGGGATGGGCGAACAGTTCCGATCGCCGCAGGATGACGATGGTACTCGACGCATCGGCGTCGCAGTCATCGGCGAAGACGATCGCGAATGGTCGGCCGGTGGATCCGCGCAGGATCTCGTCGAGATCGCCACAGCGCAGTTCGAGGAGCGCCTGCATGCAGGTGGCGCGCGTGGCGAGGCGATCGACGTGCGAATGATGATTCCACACGTAGCGCGGTCCGGTAGATCCGAAATCCCGCCACGGGCCAGCGTCTACGCACCCATCGATGCCGACCGCGTGCGGCGGTGCGATTCGGCGGAATTCCTCGAGCGACATTGGCGGCCGCTGCGGATCCATGCGTACTTCGACTTCCACGATGCACCTCCAGGAAAAGGAACGAGCTACACCTTTGTCCTATCACCAGCATGCGAGCGTGTCAATGCGATCGCAAACATCCTCCGTGTTGTTTTGGCGCAACATTGCACCCCGTCGCGCTCAGCGCGATGGGGTGCAGACATGGGTGGACGATGGCTTCTTTGAGGGAGGCATTACTTCGTTCTGGCTCCGGCAAACGACGTTCCCACTATCCGTTCAGCGCAGCCGCCATCGTCCACCCGTGCCTATTGGACCTTCCATATATACCGTCACAATAGTAGATACTACGTTACACGATGAAATGTTTCGGGTGAGAGTTCTAAAGAGATGAAGTGCCTGTGGAGCATCGGGCAGGAATGCATCCGAAATATCCGTGTAACCGCGTGTGGTGTGCGTTCTTCCGTTCGTTCGGGTGAGCAGATTCCGCCTGCGCACATGAAAACGAAAGACCCGAAGCTGCGAGGGCAGCTCCGGGCCGGGAATATCTATGATCATGCAACGAGTGCTGCCGCACGGAGGTCGGCGATGAGTGCATCGAGCTCCTGCGGCCGCATCCACCGCTCGGTGGTGAGGAGCGCGCGGATGGCGTGGTCGTCGGACTTATCCGCGAGTGCCTCGCGGATAAGTCCGACGACGTACGAGATGCGCTCTCGCCGGAGCTCTGCCTCTGCCGCCTTCGCGATGCGCGTCGCGGCCGCGATGCTCCATCCGAGGTGGATGAATTCGAGTGCGGCCGCCTCTCGGGTCGCTCCGCATTCCATGGCTGCCCATGCGAGCGCGAGCGTCGCCGCATCCGGATCCCTCGCCTGCTCGCGGCCGAAGGTCCAGGCGAAGATGAACGGTCTCATGGATGGGACTCCTTTCGGTGTTCGGGGATCGTCGGTAGGATGACCAGAATAAGGAATGCGCCGCAGAAGCACCACATGAGCAAGTCGCATCCCGCGACATATGCTTGTTTCTCGGCGCTGCGGACGGCCGCATTCGCGATTTCGCGCACCGCCATCGGGACCGTTGCTGCTTCCGCGCGTGCGTCGTACACATGGTGTGCGGCAACGATCGAGAGGTAGGTGCTCCGTGTCAACGCTGCGGCCAGGTAGAGGGACATGAGCCATCCGAAGACGTTCACGTGTCTCTCCGCTCCAGCCGATGCTCAGTGGGGCATATGGAAATCGTTGCCATGCTTCGGCACGCTGCTCAGCTCGCAGCCGTCCCAGCGGAGGATCCAGGTGCAGTGCTTGTTTTGCACGCGGAAGGTGAATTCGGCGTGCGTTCGTGCGTTGAGGAGGAGCGTGAATGGCTTTGCCGCAGCCGCATGGTCGAGCGCAGATCCGTAGAGATGGTGACCAGGACCCATGAGATCGATGGTCACCGTCTCCCCGCTGTTGATGAGCGAGAAGTGCGCCACGATGAACGCGTGGGCAGGAGCGGGATCGGGGATGTGTGAGAGTTGCGCGGCACCAGGCCCATCATCATGGAAGGTGGCCCATCGCTCCCCCACACTACCGAACGGAAGTCGGATGATCTTGGTCGGATCCTTGAAGTCGATCATGAAGCAGGAAATTTGCATGGGGTGTTCTCCCTCTTTCTTCAGGCCGAGCGCTCGGGTCGATTGCGGATGGCATCGATCTCCGCCTCGGTGAGACCCTCGAATGCTCCTTCGTCCATCCACGCTTTTCGTGCCATCCCTCGTTTCGTGCCCTTGAGCACGAACCATGGAGCATCGAAGCCGTATGGATTCTGTATTTCCTCGAGTTCGTAGCGGCCAGGGGCGAGCTCCACGTGAGCGCACGGATCCTCTCTTCGCTTCGTGCTATCGATGATGCAGATGGCTTCTCGCGTCGTGATGGAAATGGGCATTATCCGCCCTCCTTGTGGCGTATTGTGATGGAAATGTGCGGGATGCGCTGCAACGGACGGAGCGCGTCCACCCGGACTTCCGGGCAATCATCTCTTGCGAGGTGAAGGCGCGGTCCCGGAAATCCAGGTGGACGGAGGACGCGCTTCCTGCCCCGCGGAAGGGGGTGGCTATACGCGTCCTCTGTGGTGAGAACTATTCGAAGGAGGGGATCTGTATTGCGTCACTGGTGACGCTGTTTTTGAGATTGCCAAGACCAGTCCGTACGAGTGCGGCGCGTCCGAAATCGACTCCATCCTGTGCGAGCTGCGGCAGCGCGCGGGAGTCAGGGAAGAGATCGAATGCGACCGCGAGGAGGTATGGCGCATCCTCCGTGAGTCGCATGACCTCCCATGGAGTCGCGACGCCATTCGCATCGTGGTAGTCATCCGCCAGCTTCCCGAGCGCTTCCAGGGTTGGGATGACTTTCGCGCGGGTGAGACGGAAACGGAAGTGGTGTTCTGTACGGATGTCGAACCCAGATGTGCTGGGTTCGACCATGATCGTGCGTTTCCCCTCAAGTGCTTCCTGGTAGTTCGCGAGGAGCAATACGATGTTGGTAGCGAACTCCGTAGGGATACGGAGTCCGGAATTCCCCCACGCGGCAGCATCCGCAATCAGGAGATCTTCGTACTGCGTGCGGAGCTGGGAAGGCGAAAGCGTCGCATCGGGATCTTCTGGGAATTGCACCGAATCGAAGGCACGGCTCTCTTCCCCGTAATGGAGCGTTGCGTTCGTGTATGGGCCGATGACGCAGATAACCGATGCGCGCACGATCATCGCGCGGGGACCCGGTATCGCGGAGATACGGATGCTCTCCTTCAGCTCCGTGGGAGGACACTGCACTGCCGCCGCTGTGGCCGCCCCGAAACGCATCGCGGTGAGCGCCTGGAGGATCTGTGGGGCATCGTCCTTTTCGAGTGCGTCGAAGAGCGCGTGCAGCGCGGGAATCGTGCCGCGATAGGTGTCTCCGTTTGTCGCATTGCGAACCGCCTGGAGTTCGCGTTCGGAAGTCCCTCGTGTGGTTGCACAGGCAATGCAACCGCTGAGCGTCGCAATCAGCATGATGCGCATGGAAGGTACTCCTCTTCTCGGAAGATGGAATCCGAAGACTCCATCGCCCGAGGGAGGATCCGACAGCGGGTGCCGTCGGGTCCGGGGATTCCAGATGCAGGGATCGCTACCGACGATTTCCGTCTATTCCGGCGGCCATTCGGGCAGCTGCTCTTCGATTGTCTTCCGCTCGGACTCGTGGCGGCCCGGCTCTGCGGATTCGTATCCGGCGCGATGGGCAATGGTGAGGAGTTGATCGAGGATCACGCCGCACGCGATCGCGCCGACGATGATGGCGAGTACACTGAAGTCCGAGTATCCCGTGATGGCGAACGCAGCACCTTCGGTGATGAGACCGATCGCGAGTCCCATGATGGCCGTGATTTCAATGGGAATGCGGATTTTCGGCACGTGCGAACGCGTGATGAGCGCGAATGCCATTGTTGCACTCGCCGTGGACACGAGTGCCGCGTACGACGCCACGATGACGTCATCGCGGCTCATGAGCAGCCACCACGCCGCAAACGCGGCGAGTGTACCGAGAACCAGAGCAAGGAGCTTCATGGATCACCTCCACCTGGATGCCGAACGGGGGAAGAGTTCGGAATCCGGGTGGACGGAGCACGCGCGAAGATCGTGCACGTGCTCCCCCGAAGATATCGTTACACTGAGCTACTTCTTAAAGATCGGCTGCCAACCGCTCTCTTGATCCCACCACATACCGAAGATGTCATCCTGCGTGCCACCGCGGCGTCGCAGCTGGAGCGGCGCACGGGGCAGGCGGCGGCCACCCTCGCTTCGTGCGCGGCGCCATCGTTTGTGCGCGCCCTTGCGGCATTCGTGGAGGCCGCGTGGCGTACGGCCAGTCTCCACGATCACTGATCGCGCTGTGCTTGCGCGTGGTGGTGCTGTCTCGAATTCCGCGAGTCGACGTCCGATGGTCTGGTATGCGTCAAGCGCGAAGCGCATGCGCAAATCGATCTCCCACGGCCCGTGATCGTACACGACATTGTGCGCGACATTGATGAGCGGGCGATTTCCGTCCCACCCGAAGCGACCATAGAAGTCTTCCCACTCCTGTTGATGGCGTCGTAGTTCCTTCTCGGGCTCGCTGTCGCAGTACGGATCGCCGTAGCCGTCGTCCTGGAGTTTCGGAATTGGATCTCCTGCTGGCTCGAGTGCACTGGCGATCTGGTCGAGCACCTCCGGATCGAGATCCGATGTGTACTGTCGCTGCGCAGTGTGCATCGACGTCCTCCTCCTACTGTTGTTGTGATCGATGAAACGAATGCGCGATGGGATGCGACCACAGATGTGGTCCTTCCACCGGAACGGCAGAAATGGGATGTCTCTGCTGCTCTGGTGGGATCCCGACCTTACGGGGTCGGGATCAGGGCATTCGGCTACGCCGACTGGATCAGGGCACCCAGGCCGACGCCGCGGTTGTGTGCCATGCGCTCGAGTATGCTGCGCGCCGCAGCCGCGCGCAGTCCCTCGGCGTTCTGCGTGACCCGATAGAACGGTTTCTGCAAGAGTTGCGCGCTTTCCGCGAGCAACAGCAGGGTTTCCGGCGTGTCCGGACCCCCGCAGATTTCTCGAAAGGCCTGCATGGCGGCGTGCTCTTCCTCCGTCGGCAGGATTTCGAGTGAACGAACATGGACGTTGACCATCTTCCCCTCCGCAAACCGGGAGTGACTCGCGATCGGTGCTCCACCGCACACAATCCGTTCACGCCCGCCTGGAATTCCGAGGCAATCACTCCGTGAGGAATGAAGGCGCGTCCTCGGAAATCCGGGTGGGCGGAGGAGTGGCATGTATCTCGCCGCTCCTTCTCGTATCTTCGATCTTGCGATCGACTCCACGAAGGGAGACCCGTCGGCCGCACGAGGTGCGGACCGACAGGCTCAGGTATCGTATCAGCGCGCGGGGCAGCGCTCTTCGAACTCGGTTATGCGCCTGCGGAGATCATTGAGCTCCGCATCGATCCGCTGGATGTCTCGGGTGCTCTACTGCGCGCGTTCGGCGAGCTTCATGCGCCCGAGGTCGTTACCGCTCATCGCCTCCGGATCGAAACAGCCACCCTCCTCACACGCGACGAGCGCGAGCAGGAGGACGATGCCGATGATGCGTTTCACGACCGCGCCTCCGCGCTCGCGGGGTTGGTGGGCATCGGCGGCGGGCCGAGCACGCGGTCGATGAGCTCGCGCGGCGCCTGCTCCTTGGTGAAGCGGTCGTTGTTCCAGCGCAGAGTCTGGCATCGTCGCTCGCCGAGGTAGTCACGGACGATCGAGAACGCGCTCCCCGGTTGGCAGGTCAACTGCGTTGCCATGCTCCCCCCAGGTCCCGATCCGATGAGCTCCGGAGATCCGGACGCGTGGACGACGTGCACACGCTCGCCGGCTCGGCGCGTTCCGATGATCGTGAGGCTCGCGAGCAGCGTCTGATCGACGCTCCCCGGCAGCCACACGATGTACGGACTCGAGTTCGCGTGCATCTTCGCGCCGTCCATCCGGAATGCTGGGATTGCCGTCGGCTGATGGTCCGGGATGTCGAGGTTCAACAGGAAGTGTGCGATGCGCATCAGGTGCTCCTTTTTGCTACGAACCTAAGCAGGATCGGTACATGATGTATGCGACGAGGCATGCAGCGGCCACATACGGCGCGAGTGCGCCCAGAACGCCCATGATCCCGAGCGTGCTTCTGGGCCAAGGGATTGCGAACTGCCTTCGTTGCACGTCAATTTTCGTCACGATGTCCTCCTCCTTGAAAGTGCGTTCCGTATACGATCCGCCTGAATTCCGGAGGTATGGCATCTTGCGACACCATAGCGCGGCCTCCGAAATTCGGGTGGACCCCCGACCGCACTTGTCCCGCGAAGCATTTCGCGAAGTGGGAGTCAGGGTGAATTAGGGGTGGTGCGTGGGGAGGCAGCGTCGACGGCGCATGGGTCCTTCGACGTAGATTGCCCAGGAGTTCGTGACGTATCGGAACGGACCATCCGTCCTATCGCAGCCGCACCAACAAGGTTGCATGCGGTCCACGATTTGGACGTGGTGAAGGGAGGGGTCAAATTCCGCACACTCCGGATGGTGCTCGGAGAGCCCACAGACGTAGGCGTCAAGCTCCGTCCATCGGATCGCCCACGCTCGGGCATCGCGCCTCGGGTGTACAATCTGCCGCGATTGATCGCGATAGATGTGGTGGAACTCCGGAAGATCACAGAGTTTCACCGCCCAGGCCCAAATGCCGCGTCCTGCCGTGGGCGGGAACCATTCCCGCATGGCGCGGGAGTTATCGTATCGCGAAAGCCGAACCAGTCGGAATTCGCCACGTTGCCAAAATCCATTTGCGCGCACTGCGGGCCTCCTTTCTTCAATAAGGTGCATCCAGGAAATATCCGCCTGAGCACCGGATGCCACTTGGGCCTCCGGCGCTCGGGTGGACCCCCGACCGATGTCGGGGGCGCTGTCGCTAGCGCGTCTGTGTGTCGTAAGGGACGGGATCATCCTGTGTGCGGCGTGGTGCCGGTGGGATGACGTCGGGGAAATGGGGCGGGGCGTGGGGCGGGAGATCGCGCTCAGGAAACGGGCCGCGTCGGGATTCGCCGTTGGTGATCGCGGCAAGCGTTGTTCCCTGAGCGAGGATTGTCCTTAGCGGCCTTACGTTTCGCCGCTGGGGTACTGAGATCGCACGGACCCTCCTCCTCTCTTCTGGCGGGGGTGGGGTGACTGGGTACTGAACCGCATGGGTTCAGCCCCGATTCGTTAGAGAAACCCAGAAGGGTATCGCAGTCGCACGGACCCTCCTCTCTGGTTCGCGTGGGCGGTAGCCGTGTTCGGGGTGCTTGGGCCATCCCCGCCTGAGCACTGGAGGCCACTTGGGCCTCCATCGCTCGGGTGGGGCCCCGACCGGAGTCGGGGACCAGTTACGGGTACAGGACCAGGGCGACCTGGTCGCCGGGGGAGAGCTGGATCGCCTCCGGCATCGAGATGATGCAGTGCGTCACCCGTCCCGCGTACTCCCGGCTGAGGTTGCGGGCGGGGTCGCGGCCCTCGCCCGGAAACACGGTGTAGCTGAAGTGCTGCCCGTTGTGCGGCCGAATGCGCTGATGCGCGATCTTCGCCGCCTCAAATCGGTCCTTTGCCGGGTGCAGGGTGACGACAGTCTCGCCGTCGATCACGATGGGCTCCATCCTGCTCTCCTGTGCGGTGATCACATGCATTGCCATTTCTCGGTCTCCTTTTCGAGTGAAGTTGCGTGACCCGCCTGAGCACTGGAAGCCACTTGGGCCTCCATCGCTCGGGTGGGCCTCCGACTCCTCCTCTGCGAAGTGCTTCGCAGAGTGAGTCAGAGGTCACGTCGCAAACGCGTCTGTGATGAATGTGCTTGCTTGCTGGTGGGTGCGAGTGGCTCAGGCCACGGCGCTGGTGGGGAAGCGGACCGTGCGCCTGCTGCGCTCCTTCGTGGCGCGCCAGGCCGTCGTGGCCTCGGCGGCGAGCGCGGTGCTCTCCTCGGTCTCCTCCTCACACGCGATGAGGATCGTCTCGGGGTTGAGACTCATGTCCGGGATCGAGTCCGGATCGATGCTGTCCTCGCCGAGCAGGCGCATCCTTCGCTGATGCTGGAACCAGTTCTCGGGCGCCTGGTCGAGCAGGTCCTCTTCGATCGTCGGGTCCGGCGTGACGGTGAGATCAGGATCGAAGTCGCCCTGCCCCTCCGGTCCCTTGTCGGCCCATGCCTCGTCCGGGATTTCCCCCATCCTGCTCTTTCTCGTGATGAGATCGTGCTGCAGGCTCGCCGCGAGCCCGTTTCCGTTGTACTGCTTCGATCGCTGCGGCATCTCGTTTCCCTCCATGCCTTCCGGTGACAGGGTGCTCACTCGACTGCGCGTGTGACCCCCACTTGAGCACCGGAATCCACTGGGGACTCCGTCGCTCGAGTGGAAGGCACAAACAAACCGAGCCCCCTCCAGAAAGGAGAGAGCTCGGGTCCGTTGGTGAACGGAATGGCGGGTGTTCAGGATTCATTACAGGCCCGCGCGAGCCTCTCTCGTGTCAGCGCGTCGACATCCATTTTCGATACCTCGAATGAAGGATGGCCGTTGCGCTGTGTCTGACGAGATTGCGATTGGGAAGTAGTAATCCTGAAACAGGGTATATTTATAGACTAGCATTGATTGTCATTTCTGTCAAGACATGCAAACAAAGATTAGCTCAGTGGAGCTAATCTTTGTGTCCAAAATTACTGCCAGTCGGCAAGTATTTTCCGAGATGCGTGATTGTCACGGATCAAGAACTGGCTGAACGTCCATCCGATGGAGGAGCCCCAATCCTCTATTTCCCAGTGGTTCCAGCCACCCCCATGACTCCCAGGATAGTCACGATCAGCCCCACGAGGAGCGCATTCGCGCGCCCCACGCCGAGATAGCTCAACACAAACGGCGAGATAAGCAACCAAAGACCGCTCACCAGCACGAGCGAGAAGAGAAGGCGCATATGTTGCGTATCAGTTTTCTTGTGTGGCCAACCACCGCTCCGCATCGATCGCTGCCATGCAGCCGCCCGCAGCGGCGGTGACGGCCTGACGGTAGTGCGCGTCCTCCACATCACCGGCAGCAAAGATGCCTTCCACGGAGGTGCGGGTGTGCTGCTGCACTTCGAGGTAGCCATTCGGACGGAGGGCGAGCTGGTCGCGGAGGAAGCCCGTGTTTGGTGCGTATCCGATGGCCACGAAGAGCGCGCTCGTCGTGAGTTCGATGGACTCGTGAGTTTCCGTGTTCCGAGCACGAACGCCCGTCACGCGCGTATCGCCGAGTACATCCTCGACCACCGTGTTCCAGAGCACCCGAATGTTCGGATGCTGGAGTACGCGATCGGCCATGATTTTCGATGCTCGGAATTCGCCGCGGCGATGGAGGATGGTGATGTGCGATGCGATTTTTGCGAGCGTCAACGTTTCTTCCATCGCGGTGTCACCGCCGCCCACGACAACCACTTCCTTATTTTTGTACGCAAATCCATCGCATTGGGCGCAAGTGTGCACGCCCTTCCCCATGAATTTTTGTTCATTGGGAAGCCCGAGCCACTTTGCAGATGCTCCCGTCGCCACAATAATAGCGCGCGCAGCGTATGGGGTACCGGCAGCGGTCACCGTGAATGGGCGTTCCGTTGCGGAGATCGCGGTGGCATCCTCATCGAGGAATTCGGCGCCATAGCGCATCGCCTGTTTCCGCCAGCGCTCCATGAGTTCTGGACCGAGGATGGGTTCGTCAAATCCGGGAAAGTTTTCGACATGCGACGTCAGCATGAGCTGGCCGCCGGGAATCGTGCCCGCAATGACGAGCGGTTGCAGTTGGGCCCGCGACGCGTAGATTGCTGCCGTAAGCCCGGCAGGTCCGCCGCCGATGATGATGACATTTCGTGGATCCGACATAGAGCTTGGTTGTTTTGATTGTACTGGCTGGCGGGGAAACGTCGAACGCCCTGGGCGCCCAGGGCGTTCGACGGGTGCGGCTCCTCATGCAGCAGCCATGCGTCGTTCGAGTCTCGTGACGCGCTCCTCGAGGAGATGGAGCTCGGTGCGGTCCGCTTTGGCCTTGAGGTCGCCGCGGATGAGGTCGAGCTGCGCTTTGATCTCGACGACGTTCTCTTCCAGGACGCCCACCTTTCCTTTCACCTCGGTCATGTCTTTTTGCAAGACGTCGACCTTTCCCTTCACCTCCACCATGTCTTCCTGGAGTACGCCCACTGCGTCGAATGTGGCGTCGAGCTTTTCGCGATCAGCCTGACGCGCCTCAACGAGAACATCAATTTTCTGGTCGAGATGCTCGAAGACCATTTTGAGTTCAGGATCCAGCGCCATAGTGTGGCCAGTATCCCGTGGCTGCGCGGACGCGTCAAGCGTGCCGACTACGACTTCGTGACCTGGTGATCGATGTGTTTCGTGCGTTCCTCGATGCGATTAATGGTGTGCGTGAGCGTGTCCACACGTTCGAGGAGTTGGTCGAGGCGATAGATTGCTGCGTCTACGCGTTCTTTCTCGTGCTCGCTGCGTCGGGTGAGTACCTCGAGCGCATCTCGGTGTGCGCGATGGCGCTCGATTCCGTTGTCGAGTTTTTCGATGATGCGTTCCAGAAAATGGCGGAGTTCGTATTCGAGGCCCATAGCAAATATGGTTACGGGTGATTGCGGAATGATTTGAGGAGTTGCACATCCGCTTCGCGTCCCTCGTCTTCGGTTTCGAGGATGAGGGGGAGGCCGCGGAATGCGGGGTGCTGCACGACGGCGCGAATGCCGTCGATACCAATGTGCCCTTTCCCAATATGCTCGTGGCGATCTTTCTGTGCACCGAGTTCCACCTTGGAGTCGTTGATGTGGGACATACGGAGGCGCTCGCGACCGATGGTGGCGTCCAGTGCCGCGACGGTCGCTGCAACGGCATCCACCGTACGGATATCATATCCTGCACCGAAGGCATGCTGCGTATCGAAACAGACGCCGATCATGCCGTTGCGATGGATGTTTCGTTCCACGCCCGCAATGAGCTCTGCGATTTCTTCAAACGTATCGCCCATGACTGCTCCCGCACCAGCAGCAATTTCGATGCAGAAGGTGGCGGATCCGGTGTATCCATCGAGCGCCTTCGTGAGTCCAGCCACCACGAGTGCACGTCCCGCTGCCTCGCCCACGTCACGTGCAGAACCGAGATGCGCCATGACGTACTGTGCACCGATGCACGACGCGCGTTCGAGTTCTTCGCGGATGACTCGCGTGGAGGAGCTCCGAATGCGTTCTTCCGCGGAGGCGAGATTGATGTAGTACGGCGTGTGCACGACCCAGAGCGATTGCTGGTGTGCATCGCATGCGGCGCGGAATGCGGCCACAACCGTCTCGGTGAGCGGAGGTGCCGCGCCGCCTTGAGGGGATCGGGTGAACATCTGGAAGCACTCACATCCTTGCGCTGCCGCGTTCGCGGGCGCATGAACTATTCCCCCCGCAATGGATACGTGCGCGCCGATGGGCATAGCGATCAGGTGGATGTGGTCGCATCCGATGTAGTGCGCGTGCGTTCCACGATGAAGACGTTACCGCCCTGGTGTCCCACGTATCGGTAGCGTTCCGGCGGAAGTTGCGTGAGTACGTGTTTAACGGATTCCCTTCCCGCACCCAGATACCCCGAAGTGGTGACGAGGATACCACCCGGCACCACGAGACGATCGAGCGCCCCCGCGAGCACCGTGGGATCGGCGAGATCCATGAGCACGCCGAATCCGGAGCTGTCGAGGACCACGCAATCCGCGGGAGCGATGCGTTGCTGCTCGAGTGCTTGCTGGATCGTGCTTTTGACGAGCGTCGTATCAATGTCTTGGGATGCTGCTTTGCGATCGGCGCCTTGAGGACCGCCAGCGGTGACGCAGTCGAGGTGGGCAATCGGTGCACCCGTGAGGTGATCGAGGAATCCGGTCGCATCCGCTCCGGATGCGGGATACGTCACCCGGAGATCGGTGCGGTGGGTGTTCGCGCTCTGCCATGCGAGCGCGCGCCGGAGGCCGAGTCCGGTGTCCGTCATGCCGGATGTGGTGGCCCCATACCGCAGCTGTTCCCAGATGCCATGTACCAGCACCGGCCGTCCCAGGTACTGATCGCTGCATTTTCCGATCCGACGCGCGAGCGCAGCGTCGTGGACAATCGCGCGGATCGCATCGAGCGTCGGAGATTCGTGCGAGAGCTCCTGCGTCAGCGCATCGGTTTGCGCGGGGGTGAGTTCGGGCGCCAGGAGCGCGAGCGCATCGCGGAACACCGCTTCCGGCGATTCATCCCAGGAGACATCGTGTTCCGCGCGCTCCGCAGTAAAGATGGTTTCTTTCGCGCGCGATGGTGATGCCTCCGCTGCGGATTCCTGCGTGCGTTCTGGGGAATGGGACATAACAACGAAAACCTCCCCACGTTATGGCGAGGGGAGGCGGATAAGATCATCTTCGGATATGTAGACCACGCTCAGGCCGTCTGCGGCCGTCGTGCGGTTGCTAGCGACCGTGCCCATGGGGAGTACGGCCATGACATTGAGCTCCGTCGGTACCTGGCGCGATCGGAGCGCGCGGGTGAGGGGCACGAAGAGACTAATCGGAATGGCGATGCAATCCGTTGTGGCCAGTTCGGAGGGCAATGCGGTGCAATCGTCCAACGGCACGAGTTCGTGGCCATCGGTTTCCGCGAATTGGCGGAAACCCGTCATGGCGTCAGGGGTGAGGAGAATCGCGTAGATGCGCATACCATGCTCCCATCATTGCACGAGTATTTCCGCTCGGCGAAGGTGATCGAGGAGCTGCGCTGGGGGAATGAGACCGGTGACGCCGTGGACTGGCGTGCAGGTGCGATCGAGGAAGGTGATCGCCGGCAATCCGCGTGGCGCGAATCGATCGAAGTGCTGCGGATGCGCGTCCACATCGATGCGCACGCGGCCGTAGATGCCGATCGCCTGTTGGACCGATGGGGCGGCGAGCGTCTCGCGTTCGAGGGTGCGGCAGGAGGTGCACCATGGCGCATGCGCGTCCACCACGGTGATGGGATGGGCGGCGCACGCGGTCGCAAGGCACGCACCATCACGGCCCTCCTCGCACCAATCGGTGTTGGTGGGAGCCGCAAGTCCACTCATGACGAGGACGCCCCCGAGCGTGATGCCCCCCACGCCACGCACGACGGCGAATGTCGAGAGCGATGCGGTCCAGATGAGCGTGGCACTGCCGATGGCAATGAGACCAAGCGCAGGGAGGAAGGCTGCCGGGTGCGCGAACGGCGTCGCGATATCCGGAAACGCATTTCGGAGCATCCAGAATGCACCGATGAGCAGCAGCGCGCCGATGCCGTACTCCGTGCGCTGCGTCCATGTGCGCGTCTTGGGCATACGGATGAGTCCGATGCCGAGCGCGAGGAACGGCATGCCGAATCCGAGCGCGTAGCAGCCGAGGATGAGCGCGCCGTACATCGCGGATCCCGCAGAACCGATCACGCCGAGGATGCCGGCGAGGACCGGACCGGTGCAGGGGAGTGCGAGGAGGCCGCCGACGGTTCCGGCGGCAAATGCGCCGAAGATGCTCGCGCCGCCGATACGGCTCCATCGCGTCTGGAGCGCGGACGGCAGCTGGAGCGTGTACACGCCAAACGTACTCAGTGCCAAGATCAGGAAGACGGCAGCCAGGACGAGGTGCACGGAGGTATACGTGAAGATGGTACTCACGGCGTTACCGGCAATGCCCGCGAGCATGCCGAGTCCCATGAACGTGACGAGGATGCCGCCGATGTACGCGAGCGTGCGGAGCAGGGTGATGCGTCGCGTGGTGTCCGATCGTACGCCGAGCGTGCCGAGCGTGATGGGGAGCATGGGGAGGACACACGGCGTGGCCACGCTCACCATGCCCGCCACGAACGCGCAGGGGAGGAGCCAGAGGGAGCGTTCCTCCGTCATGCGGGTGATCACGACATGCCACGGAGCAGCGAGCGCAGAGACGGGGAGCATCATGGCCAGGACGATCAGCAGCGCAGTGCGCTGGATGATCCGCGATGGGTGCATGCGAAATCTCCTTATGGACTACAGGGAAGGAACCCGCACATCAGGTGCGGGGCAACAGTACCAAACGTCGATCGGGGCGTCAAGGCTGGATTGGTGCTCGGGACGCGGCCGTCGTGCAGCCAAATCCGCACCCCGTGGTGTGGGATGCGGATGTGGCTGCGGAATGGGGAATGCGGTTTACGCTGCGGCAGGTTTCGCGTCTTTCCACTGGACGAGTCCGCGGAGGTGGGCGATGACCTTGCGATTGCGGAGCGTCATGCGAACGTAGTCGCGTGCTTCTTCGGACTGCAGGCGTTGATGGAACTCGGGGGTTTCGGCGTACCGTTCGAGCTGCTGCTGAATTGCTGCTTCTACCTCCGCATCGGCAACGGTGAGGGTCGTCTGTTCCGCAACGGCGCGGGTGACGAGTGCCACCTTCACGCGACGGATGGCTTCGGGCACAAAATCAATGAGCAGTTGGTCGCGCGTTTTTTGGATCTTCGCGAGGTATGTCGCAAATTCGAGTCCGCGTTCGGCGATGCTCGAGGCGAGTTCATCCACCATGCGATGCGCTTCGCCCGTAATGAGGATTTCCGGGAGATCGCCAATCTTCGCCTTCGCCACAATGGCATCGAGCATGGCAATCTCTTCCGCATCGTTTGCTTTATGGGTCGCTTCTTCCCGGAGGTTGTGCTCGATGCGCGTACGGAGATCGGCGATGGTTGGCTGGCCGAGTCGCTGCGCGAGGGCATCATCGAGCGGGGGGAGCTCGACCGCATAGACGTCGCGGAGGGTCACCGCGCAATCCACGGTTTGTCCGGCGAGGTGTTTTTGAAAATGATCGGCCGGGAATGCGAGGGGGAACGTTTTCGTTTCGCCCTTCGTCATGCCCACGACCTCTTCCTTTACTCGGGGGAGATAGTAGGATTCCGTGAGATAGATCTGATGTCCGCGGGCCTGCCCGCCTTCGAGTGGGACCGCATCTTTCTTGAGATCGATGTCGACGATCACCTTATCCGTAGCGGTTGCTGCGCGATCCACGAGCGCCTCAATGGGTTGTATCTTGCGGAGATCCTCCAGTGCGCGGTCGACGTCCTGCGCATCTATGTGGACGGCGCGGCGATCGACGACAATGGACGCGAAGTCCGGAAGCTCCATGGTGGGCAATATGGCTACCGTTGCCGTAAAGGCAATCGATGCGTTTGGAGTGGGCTCCGCCAGTTCGATGCGCGGCTGCCCGACCGTCTTCAGCTTTTCTTGGCGTACGGCGCGCACGTACGCATCGCGGATTGCATGATCCGCGGCTTCGTGGCGGAGCGCCTCTGCACCGAAGCGCTGCACCGCAAGTGCGTATGGCAATTTGCCAGGGCGAAATCCCTTCACCTGATGTTCGCGGGAGAGCGCCTCCGCAGCTTTCGTGAGGTATGGCTGGAGTTCCTCTGCGGTGAGCTCGATTTGGAGTGCAACCGAAGATTTGGGGAGTGTGGTGGTCGTGACTTGCATACAAGATTCGATAATCAGCGTTCCTAGTGCACCACGGTATCCCGTGGACGTCAAGCATGGGTGGCGATTGGAGAAAAAGAAAAGGACCGGGGGTAACCCGGTCCGCTGCAATAATGAGCTGCGCATTGCACCGCGACGCGCCACGGGGCATTGCACCGCGCTGCGTAGCACCGCGCGGGCGATCCGTCATGAGCGATGAAGCAACGGGATGGTCCCGAATCATTGCGGAGCGGCGCACTGCATTGCCACGCGGTACCGAGCGCCGCATGGCATGGAGGATGGCAGTTTTCGGAACGGGGCGACGAGACTAGGGTGAATCCCAGTCCGTTGCATTGCGGAGCGCAGCGTCGCGGCGCGGAACGTTGCATGGCGAGGCACTGCGCTGCGGAGTCGGAGAGGTGGGTCAGGTGCTGCTGGCGGCGATCGGGAGGTCGGGTGCGGCGTCGAGGAGGACACATGCCTCCTCGACGATTTGGTCGAGTGTACGCGTCGAGACGTACGCGGGTTCGAGCCACCTCGGTAATCCCTGCGGAAAGAGATCGCGGAATTGGCGTGAGTAGAAGATGGTGATGCCTACGCTCTCCGGGGTGCGCCAATTGCGACCGGAGACCTGCAGTGCATTCTTGGTGGCGCGATATCGTTCTCGGGCGAATCGTTTGCCCTTGGAGAGGCGCTGCAATTCCTCGAACTGTGCGCGCGGATCGTGCGGATTACTATACTTCGGTCGGAGCGCCACAATGATGGGCGCGATCTGTTTCGGGAGATCAATGCCGGTGGCGAACTGTGCGGACGTGCCGACGAGCACATCGCCTTCCCCCTGCACAAATCGTTCGAGCGCATTACGTGCGGTCACGCCGTTCCCATACGAGATGAGAGTGAGGCCCGCATCGGGTGCGCGGCGCACGAAGTGATCGCGCTCCGCATTGGACATGGTGACGATCAGTGCGCGATGGCCACGCGCGCGGAACTTCGCGCAGCAGTCGAGAATGCGGATGACCGCGTCGCGCAGCGTGTTGCGTTCCTGTGCCCGATGGGCGAGGTCGGGTGTATCGATGGGGAGATAGATGCGTCGGTGATGGATCGGAAACGGGGACCGCGCGACTCGGTACACCGGCGCGGTGAGTCCGGTTTCGTATCCGAAGTACGTCCCATCGCCAATGGTGGCGGACATGGCGAGGACATGGTCGCCAACCGCCGCGCGGATGAGTCCATTCACCAGGTACGGCTCAATGACGAGGCGGCAGACCATGGTGCCGTCCGCGCGTTCTCGTACCGCATACGCGAAGGCAAGATTGCGCGGCCCGCGATCGGCGTCGCCTACGGCGAAGCGGAGATGGCGAAGGTAACGGAGAATGTTCCGCGTGAGGTCCTCGAGGATGCGGAGCTCCGATTGCTGTTGCACGGGATCCAAGACCCCGGATCGCATCGCGGTTTGGATGCGTTCATGGAGATGCGGATAATGCGCACGTTCGAGGAGCTGGATCAGGGCGATGGTCTGCGTGGGTTCGAGGATTTTCGATTCCCCAGGGGTACGACTCGTGTGCCGTTGGAGTATGTCGAGGAACGTGCGGAAGAGATCCGCGTGATGCGCGTCGTTGATGCGTTCTAGGAGCGCCAAGATTTGGAGCAGCGCGGAATCGGTAATGTGCGTCGCAAAGAGTTGGCTCGCGATGTCCGCGAGTTGGTCCGCTTCGTCCATGACGACCGTATCCGGCGTTTCCCAATCGCGCGCGAGCAGCGAGCTCGTGAGGAAAAATGCGGTGGTCGTCACGACGATGCCTCCGGATTTCGCTGCATGTTTCGCCGCGAGGTACGCACAGGGCTCGGCGTGCGGATCTTCCGGGAGACCGGTCTCTGGCACGATGGCATGCGGGCAGCAGTGCTGCTTCCGGAGCGTCGCGCATGGCACGGCGTCCGCGGCAAGCGGCATGCCGCGCGCATGGTAGTACGCGCAGGGATACTCATTGCGCCCATAGATGACGCGCACCTCTGGGAATCGATGCTGGATTTGTTCCACCTCGTTCTTCGTCGGCGTGCAGTACCATCGCGGGTGCGGTCGTGCGGCGGGATTGGTCGCTTGGCGATCGCGAAGTTCCTGTGCCACTGTCGCCGCTCGCGCGCGGAGCACGGACATCGCCACATCCGTTTTTCCGAGGCCCGTCGGTCCCTCAATGGTGATGCTCTCCGGAGTTGCGGTGATTGCGGCGAGGAGTTCCTGTTGCTCCGGGCGAATGGCGCGATGCGGAAACTGGGCAAGACAGTCGGTGAGCGTGACGCGCATGGCTCATGCTCCTCCTTCGGTAATTGGGAACGATCGTATCGAACAGGGAGATATTGGCAGAATCGCATGACTTCGTCAATGTGGCGCGTGCGATCGCATGCGCAAAAGAAAAGGATCGGGATAGGGTTCCCGATCCAATGCGTAGCTTTGCCACACGCTGCATTGCAATGCGCAGCGGCGCAGGCGACATATGGGCGTAAGTGTGCGGAGGGCGGGCAAAAGCGAGAACGGAGATTGGGCTCCGTTCGGAACGCGGCATTACCGCACGCTGCGGCGCGGCGCGATGCGCTGCCGCAGTCGAAGAGAACGCGTGGTGAGTGAAAACGGGCGGGGATGGGGCCCCGCCCGGAGATGTGCGTTGCCCAACGTTGCACTGCAGTGCGTTGCGCGCGTCGTAGGAATCGATACTCGTTACGCCTCCGCCTCCTCGGGCGGCAGCGCGTTGATTGTCTGCATGACGCACTGCGTCGGTCGGAATCGACCGAACACCGCGCGGAGCTCCGTATGTCCCTTCCGTGGGTCACGGCGGAAACTACCGACACCAATCCGCGCGCCCGCAATGGTGAGCAGCTCCTCGAGGAACGGACCGGGCGTGAGGGTCGGATGGCAGGCCAGGGTCACCGTGAATCCCCAGACGCGGTACTTGGCGCGGGCGATCGATTTCCGGAGATCCGGATTTGTTTCGCCATGCTTCCATCCCGGTCGGAGATCGAGTTCCCATTGATCGTTCGGGAGTGGCAGTTCCTGTTCCACGATCTCCAGGAGTGCGGGAACGAGGCTGCCGCCGTTCGGCTCCGGGTCCGTGAGTATGCCGAGCCGCGGATGCTCCAGATACCGTCCCGCACGCACGAGGCATTCCTCCAGGTAGCGTGCCGGAATGAACGGGGAGCCGTCTGCCATGCGCGGAATTCCTGGCGCTGCCACGAGATCGCGGTAGCATTGGCGTTCCCACGCATGGAAGGCAGCCCACTCCTCCGGTGCGGCACGCTCCTCCTGCGCTGATGGATCACCGCGTTGTCGTCGCCGCGCAAGATTGGCCACGTGCGCGATGGCATTCGGCGGTTTCGGAAACCGCGGGCCGCGCATGCCGCCATCGATGCGGAGCGTCTGCTCCTCCGTGGTCTGATTGAGGAGCAGCGGCGAGGTGCCCGTGCATGTAATGGTGCAAAACGCGGGGAGGATTTCCTCCTGTGCGCGTCGTGCCGCCGCAAGGATTTCCGGACGGAGCGTCCAAGTGTCCTTGCGCGTTTGCGGACTCAGGTCGACGCGGCTGCGGGCATCGGTTCGGGCCATCGCGCGTCCTTCACGAACTTCTGTACGTCGATGCGATCGTTGAGTGCCGGTGCTACGGCGAGCTGCTGCCAGTCGCCGATCACGAACTTGCCGAATCGGCCGCGCTTGCCGGGGCGATGTCCGCCGAGTCCGACGAATCGTCCGGCGATCGCGACGAGCTGTCGGACCACCTTCGGGGGGATCTCGGAGGGGTTGAACATGAGCGTCGCACGGAATCCCCAGCTGCCGACTTCGAACTTCGGACGCTTGATCGCGACGAACGTACCGGTTTTGCCCCAGCCGTGATCATAGTCCTCGACCCATCCCGGGGTGCCGTCCGGCTGATCCTGGCAGGACTCCGGGAAGAGGAGGAAGTCCTCGACGATGTCGAGGAGTGATGGCACGTATGAGTGCTTGCCGGTGGTGAGCTGTTTCTTGTCGTGCTTGATCTTCACGCCGGCCTGCATGAGGGCCTCGAGGAAGTTCTCTGCCGGGATACCGACGCGGCCCGCGGCATCGCGATAGAGTTTCCGCGGCATGACGTACTTTCGTGCATGCTCGCGAATTGCCTCGACGCTTGATCCTTTCTCCGCCTTGTCATCCTCGGAGATGCCACCATCAATCTCGAGCGTCTTCCGTTCATCCGCGGCCGCCATGAGGATGGGCGAGATGCCGACGCAGGTCACCTGGAAGGCAACGACCTTCCGGAACGCTTCCTCGTCGAACTCGCTCTCCGCGGTCACCGCCGCATGACCACTGTTGTCGTTCGCGCCATCCGTCTGACGCGGCCGGGTCTTCTTTCTGCTCCCCACCTGCACTGTGCTCGCTGGGGCATCGGGGTCTGGGGATCCGGATGTGCCGGTATTCTTCCTTCGTGCCATGAATACTCACTCCTTGCGCCTTCTTCCCTCTACTCGGTTGAGAGGTTTTTGTTGTGATTGTGAAGGCGCGGTCGCCTCTTGCGGTCGCTCATGCGGCGCAGAGACGATCGGCACCTTAACAAATCGCGAGGTGCTGTCAAGTGATGGGCGCACGCAGTATTTCCGTGTGTCATGGCAAAGAAAACGGACCAGGGATGGACCTGGTCCGGAGCGGTGCGTAGCGCAACCGTGCGCTGCGTTGCTGGGCGCAGCACTGCGACACTGAGTGAGCAATGGGTATATACGGGATCAGTGATGAGGATGGGGCCCCACCCGCGACAAAACACCGCGAAGCAGAACTGTGCGTTGCATTGCCGCATGACGCGGCGCAAGAGAACAAGAAACAAGGAACAGTGCGAGAGTGGCGATGCGGGTGGAAGTAGTGGTTGGTGAGGATGGGGCCTCACCCGCCGCGATGCGTTGCTCGACAGGGCAGCGCAGTGCTGCGCGGTGCATTGCGTAGCTGGGCGAAGCTGGGCATGCAACGGCCACCATGTATACAGACGTGATGAGAATGGAGTCCCACCCGAAGCATTGCCGAGCGCAGCAGAGCACTGCGTAGCCTGGCGACGATGAGATCGTGGTGCGCAGGAATACGTAATCGGGATGTGGCCCGATTCACAACGCTACCGCGCTTCGCGGCGCGCTGCGTAGCAGCGCGATACCCGGCTGCGCAGGGCAGGGCGATGGCGCGTGGAGGATCTGGAGGGTTCGGATTCGACCGAACTCCGGACCGGGCAACGCGCTACATTGCTGGGCGATGCCTAGCAGAACTGCACGTTGCTCAGCAGTAGGATTCCATCGTGAGGATATCGTCGTCCACCAGGAGGAGGGAGCACATGGGCAGTGGGCGAGTGGATTGGGAAGGATTCGACATCGCAGCGACGATACCGGGATGGTGGAGTGTCGTCAAGTGGTATGGCGAGAAAATGAAACGGCCGGGGTTGGGTACCCGGCCGGGTGCGGTGCGCTGCATCACGATGCGCTGCGGTGCGTAGCACTACGGCGCCGCTATCAATGGATATGAGTGCAGGGGGAGGGGGGATGGGGATGGTCCCCATCCGGAGCGACGCTCTGAGGCGCATAGCAGTACGCCGCGACGCGATGCACTGCTGCGCGGCGGTGATCGGTGGCAGGCGGATGCATCGAGATTGGACTCGATTTGCTGCCGGGACGAGTCTTGCTGGGCTACGCGGTGCGCTGCGGTGCGCTGCGCGGTGGGAGGTGGAGGACGAGAGACGCATGTGTCCCATTGCTCGCGGTTGGCATGCGCGAGTCGAAGCTGCGCCGTGCGGCACGAGGCATTGCGATGCGTTGCCGGGCAGTGCGCAGGTGATGGGGGAAGAAGGAAAGGACGAATGTACCGAGATTGGGTACTCGGCCCGGCGCTCCGTGCTGCCCTGCGGAGCACGGCATCACGATGCGATGTACTGCACAGCCCTGCGGCGCCGCGCAACCATGGAACCGCAGGCGAGGCATGTATGTCAATACCCCTGCCCACATGGGCAAGGGTATTGCGTACCGCGGCGCGAGGCTCACGCGAGCAGTCCCACAATGAGCAGCGCTACGATGTTCACGATTTTGATCATCGGATTGATCGCGGGTCCGGCGGTGTCCTTGTATGGATCGCCGACCGTGTCGCCGGTGACAGCCGCCTGATGTGCGGGTGACTTTTTCCCGCCATGATTGCCCGCTTCGATGTACTTTTTCGCGTTGTCCCATGCCGCTCCGCCGGTCGTCATGGCGATCGCCATGAAGAGTCCTGAGATGAGCACGCCGACGAGGAGACCGCCGAGCGCCTGTGCGCCGAGGAATAGGCCGACCAGGATCGGTGCGACCACAGGGAGGAGCGCAGGGATGATCATCTCCCGGATGGCAGCCTTCGTCACAATATCGACGCAGCGACCGTAGTCGGGCTTGCTGGTCCCCTCCATGATGCCGGGGATTTCCTTGAACTGTCGGCGCACTTCTTCCACCACGCTGCTCGCCGCCTTGCGTACCGCTTCCATGGCGCGCGCGCCAAAGAGATGCGGGAGGACGCCACCAATGAGGAGTCCGATGAGCACCTTCGGATCATCGAGGCGGAACTCCACCGAGAGGCCGCGACTTGCGAGGGCGTGCGTGTAATCCGCGAAGAGCACGAGCGCGGCGAGTCCCGCGGAGCCAATCGCGTAGCCCTTGGTGACCGCTTTGGTCGTGTTGCCGACTGCGTCGAGCGGATCGGTGATCGCGCGCACGGAGTCCGGAAGTCCGGCCATTTCCGCAATGCCGCCGGCGTTGTCAGTGATGGGACCGTATGCATCGATCGTCACGATGATGCCCGCGAGCGAGAGCATGGCCATAGCCGCAATGCCAATGCCATAGAGACCGCCGAGCGCATACGAGCAGCCGATGGCGGCGGCGATGACGAGCACGGGGAGCGCGGTCGAGCGGAGGCCCACCGCGAGTCCTTGAATCACGTTCGTGCCATGACCCGTTTCCGATGCTTGCGCGATAGAGCGGACCGGGGCGAATCCGGTCGAGGTGTAGTACTCCGTGATGAGCACGAGGAGCGCGGTCACGGCGAGACCGATGAGTGCAGGGCCGAAGAGTGCCGCGGAACGCACGTTGAAGGACGCATTGCCGATGGTGAAGAGTCCGGGAATGACGACGATGCCAATCGCGGCAAGCACACCGGATGTGGCAAGTCCTTTATAGAGCGCGGCCATGATTTGCGTGGAACCCTTGCCGAGACGAATCGCAAAGGTACCGAGAATGGAAGCGATGATGCCAATGCCACCGATGAGGAGCGGGTAGAGTACGGCCGCGGAGTCCGCGCCGCCGATGAGTGCGCCGAGGAGCATGGTCGCGACTGTGGTGACTGCGTACGTTTCAAAGAGATCCGCAGCCATGCCCGCATCGTCGCCCACATTATCTCCCACGTTATCTGCGATGACTGCCGGGTTGCGAGGATCATCTTCTGGAATGCCCGCCTCTACTTTGCCGACGAGATCGGCGCCGACGTCTGCGGCCTTCGTGTAGATGCCGCCACCTAGTCGGGCGAAGACCGAGATGAGTGAACCGCCGAAGCCGAGACCGACGAGCATGTGGAGCGCGTCACCATTCGCGCCGCCCATCCAGAACACGGCAACAACACCGAGGAGCGCGAGACCGACGACGAGCATGCCGGTCACGGCGCCGCCTTTCACGGCAACGTCGAGTGCCTGGGGGAGCCCCAACTTTGCGGCTTCTGCCGTGCGCACGTTTGCGCGAACCGCGACCATCATGCCGATGATGCCGGCAGCTGCGGAGAGCACGGCGCCCACGAGGAATCCGATCGCGACGTTCCATCCGAGGCTCGGGAGCAGTCCAATGACGAGGAAGAGGAGCGCGCCGATCCATGCGACGGAGATGTACTGACGCTTCAGGAATGCGCGCGCACCTTCCTGGATCGCATGTGCGATGCCAACCATCTTCCCTTCACCCGCGGGGAGCTTCAGGATTTGGGCGGTGAGGATGCCGCCGTACGCAATCGCTGCGAGCGCGGTGAGGAGCGCAAAGGTGAGTATGGAGATCATAGTGATGACCAGCGGATGACACGGCTGGTCCGTGGTCCCATGAGAAAACGCGTACCATCAGGAGGTACGCGGGGACGTGTAGCTTTATTGTGGGCAACTGCGATGCGCCGGTCAAGCGGTTGACAAAATGAGCGATCGCGGGTACGCTCGCCGTGCCGTAGAGGTCCTTCGTGCGGCAGGAGGTTGATTGCATGGTGCGATTGGAATCTGGAACCAATCCACACCCGCTGCGTCCCGGTGATTTTGGTGCAGCGTTGATGCCGAGGCGGGTACAGGTACCGCAGTCCACGAGTGAGTGGGTGCTCGAATTGTCTCCGCTCTTGTTCCGATGGCTCGACGCGGAGTGCAACATCCACACCGCTGAGGAGCTGCTTTCGCTCATCGACGCGTTTCCCACGGCACTCCTCTCCGTACTGTGCTGGCAGGCGGAAGAACTTGCGTCCGCACGTGCGCAGTTGGCGGCGATCCTCACTGGGCATGTGGACGATCGCCTCCTGGCGGTCGCGGTCGATCCACCGCCGCAGCATGGTACGGGCGCGCTGCAGCCGCCGGGATGGAGCCATCTGCATGCTTGTCCGGACGATGGGAGTGCGTCCGGCGAGTAAGGCGGCAACGGAGCACGCTGCCGGATCCTGAATACGTGGTGTTTTCGGAGATGATGATTCCATCGAGTCGTGTGGATATATTCGCCGCTGCACTCCTCGGGTGCGGCGGTTTTCATTTGTTGGTGCGGTACGATGGGGATGCATGATACTCCCCACGTTCCACCACGAGCGCGCGTTACTGCGTGACGGGTATTTTCCTGTTGGCGTGGATGAAGTGGGATGCGGGTGTCTCGCGGGTCCGGTGGTCACCGCGGCGATGCATCTTCCCCTGCAGTCACGTCTGCCAGAGGTGCGTGATTCGAAGCTGCTCTCCCCGAAGCAGCGCGAGCGTCTCGCCGCGGTCTTTGCCGAGCGAGGATACCGATGGACGATTGGCGCCGCGAGCGTCGAAGAAATCGACCGACTCCATATTCGCCAGGCCACCTATCTCGCAATGCGGCGCGCCATCACCGCATTCCTGGATGCAGGCTATGCCACAGGATCCGCCTATGCGCTCATTGATGCATGGACGCTCCCGGATTTGCCGATTCCCCAACGCGGCATCATTCGCGGCGACGCGCTCGTGAAATCGATTGCCGCGGCATCCATCGTCGCAAAAGTCGCCCGCGATCGACTCATGTGCGAACTCCACGAGCAATATCCCGCGTATGGATTCGCAATCCATAAGGGATACGCGACTGCCGTGCACCGCGCAGCGATTCTGCAGCACGGATTAACACCACTCCATCGGCGTTCGTTCTGCGATTCATTTGTGTCATTACCTGGCATGAGGGCCGTGAAATAGTTTTGTGTATCACCCATGATTGGTTTGACAGGCGGTTGACCGGAGGGGAATCCTGTGATATAGTACTGGCAGTCCTGGATCCGCACGGTCGACGTGTACTCCAGGTTTTTTCTTTTCTGGATTTGCTGTCCACAGGGGATATTCTCCGCTCAACATAAAGAAAAGGTTGTTTCGGGAGACCGCATGTTGGGCTTATCCCCCCGAGGGGCGTTCGGGAGGGCGCCGCGGGGGTGCTGGGGTAGCTATCGCACGATCACTCAAGAAGACGGCAGTTGCGCTTGGAATCTCCGTGATTCGGGCGCTTTTAGCGCTCGGACGTGGGTTCCGGGCGTTTGGTCATGGCATGGTGGGATTTGGGAAAACAGCAGGACACTCCGGCGCGCGCGCCCTGCTCCCTGCATTCCGTGCATGGTGGGTGTTCCGTCGGTGTGCTGCACGCGCACAGCTCCGAGGTTTTTCCTGGCTGATTGCATTGCTCACCAGCCGTGCTGCGGTGCATGCCATTTTTATTATCGTGGTGCTCGGCATGGCGGCGCAGACTCTCCATGCGCGAGAGTATGGCGGATTCATGGGTCGGGGACCGCTGCTCGCCATGTTCGTCACTAGCGAGGAGGGAGATGACGGCGTGGAGGAAACCATTGCCGGTCCGGCATTCCACGTGGAGCGCCCCGCATTCCGTGCGGCTAGCGTGAGCGCGGCCATGCCCCCGACGGTGCTTGCCGCAGAAATGACTGCGTCCGAGGTGGCGACGAATGGATTTGCGGTGGTGCAGCCCATTCTGACCGACACGGCGCTCGAAGAGCGTGCGCAGGGTGGGGTGACCATGTACGTGGTGGAGTCTGGCGACACGCCATCCACCATCGCAGAACGATTCGGGCTGCGTCTTGCGACGGTGCTCTGGGAGAACGATCTCCGTGCGACGAGTGTGATTCGTCCTGGTGACCTCCTCCGCATTTTGCCGGTCGATGGCGTGACGCACACCGTGAAACGCGGCGATACATTGGAGGGTATCGCGAAGCGCTACGGCGCAGATGCAGAAGAAATTTTGGAGTTCAATGGATTGGTGGACGCTGATGATCTGGAGGTGGGCGCAGTGTTGGTGGTGCCTGGCGGTGAGCCGCCCGCGGTCGTTGCGATACCATCCGCTCCACGTCCATCAACACCCGCACGGATTCGAGTCCCCGTGACGATTCCCCGTGGTCCGCTGCCCGCACTTCCTGGAAAGCTCCTTTGGCCGTCGGCGGCGGGGTATCACATCACCCAGTACTTCACGTGGCGGCACCATGGCATCGACATTGCGATTGCGCAGGGTACCCCCGTGTTTGCGTCCGATGGCGGAACGGTTGTGTACGCTGGCTGGATGAGTGGCTATGGGTACCAAGTGACCATTGATCATGGAAATGGTCTCAAGACACGGTACGCGCATAATTCCGTGCTGCTCGTCGAACGGGGTCAGCGAGTCGAACGGGGTCAGCGAATCTCGCTCGTGGGTTCCACGGGTCGCTCGACGGGACCGCACATCCACTACGAGGTCTTTGCGAATGGTGTTCGGGTGAACCCGTTCCAGTACCTACGCTAATAACGGTGGTACCGTACAACACGCTCCGGACAACCGGAGCGTGTTGCGTTTCCTGAGTCGAAATTCGGATATGTCTGCCGTTCGTTCGCTCCTGACCGGACATTCTGTTCCCTTGGGGAGCGGTCCTTGCACGTCCGATGTCTGGGTGCTACGCTGAGCGCGATTAGTCTTACTTGTAACTGATGGCTGACCCTGCATGATCGCATCCGCGCACTTTTGCGGATGCGGTGCGTGGGGGCCTGTGGTTATGGGTGGGTCCGTACGCTCGCGCGACGTGATTGCCCATGACCGCATCCGTGGCCGTCTCTCGGTATGCAGACATACGAACTGCTCTATCTCACGCCGCTGCAGGATGCGGAGGCAGACCGCCTGGCGATCCGCGAGCGGGTGCAGAATGTGATTCAAGATGCGGGAGGTGCGATCCATGCAACGCGCGAAGTGGCTCGGCAGCGTCTGAGCTATCCCATTGATCGACATGATTCGGGTGAGTACACGCTGGTCACGTTCACGACACCGGGAGCCGCGCTTGCGGGCATCGAGCGAGAACTCCGACTCCTGGCGGGTATCCTCCGGATTATGGTGACCGTGCGGAGTGAGCGCGTCCGTATGGTGGGTGCAGCGGTGGAAGCAATGGATCGGCAGGATCAGGAAAAGCGCAGCGAGCCAGAGCCCGTCCCACATGCGCCCTCGGCGTCTGCTCCTCCTGCGGCTGTGGCAGCGGCGGAATCCCCGAAGCCGATTGAAGATCTCGATAAGCGTCTCGAGGAAATCCTGGGCAAAGAAATGGCGTGATATCTCATTTGCCTGTTCACTGATACATCCCTTCTATGACGCTCAATAAGGTGATGATCATCGGCAATCTCACGCGGGATCCGGAGATTCGCGCGACGCCCGGCGGCACCAATGTGTGCACGTTCGGGATTGCGACCAATCGTGTGTGGTCTGATCCACAGGGCCAGCGACAAGAGGAGACGGAATTCCATAATATCGTCGCGTTCGGAAAGCTCGCGGATATTTGTGGTCAGTATCTTGGGCGCGGGCGGAAGGTATATGTGGAGGGGCGTTTGAAGACGCGCGAATGGCAGGCGCAAGACGGCGCGAAGCGCAATCGGACAGAGATCATTGCGGAGAACATGATCATGCTCGATCGCGCTCCGGGTGGCGGCCCACCGGCAGGGAATCGGCAGCAGCCTGCGGCTTCTCCGGCCGTTGCGGAAGTCACCTATGCATCGACCCCTGCTCCTGCAGCGATGCCCGTGAAAGAAGAAATTAAGGTAGAAGAAATTCCATTCTAGGAACCACCGTTCCCTCCCTCTTGCATGTCTACTACGACCACTACAACCAATCGTCGTCGGGAAACGACGAAGAGCGTGCAGCAGCATTGTTTCTTCTGCACGCATCACATTGAGGAGCCCGATTACAAGGATGTTCCTCTGCTGGGTAAGTTTATTTCTTCGTACAAAAAAATTGCCCCGCGTCGTCGGAGCGGCCTCTGCGCCATGCATCAACGGAAGCTCCAGCAGGCAATCAAGCGCGCTCGAGAGATGGCGCTCCTGCCATACGTTGCGGAGTAAAAACGAGTGAGCCGCAGAACAACCAGCCAATGGCTGGTTGTTCTCGGTATCATGGAGTTGGTGGGCATCTCGACTCCCGAATGATCATATGCAGCAATCGCATGCCGTCACCATGCTCGCCCTGCGCGCGCACATCGTGCGTAAGGTGCGTGAGTTTTTTTGGTCCCAACAGTTCATTGAAGTCGAAACACCCGTCGCCCTCGCGTGTCCATCTCAGGAACCCTATCTCGAACCACTACGGACGACGATCCACGATGTCCGCGGGCGTGCGCATGATGCGTTTTTGCGCATGTCGCCAGAATTCAGTTTGAAGAAGGTGATGGCGGCGGGGGTGGACCGCGTATTTGAAATTGGACCAGTATTCCGTGATGGGGAGCCCTGGGGCGATACGCATAATCCGGAATTCACCATGATCGAGTGGTACCGAGCGCATGCAGATTACCGACAACTCATGCGGGATGGTGAGGCACTGGTCCACACACTGCTCCGTGCCCGAAGGACTCTGCGCTACCAGGATCAGATCATTGACTGCGCGACGCCGTGGGAGCGGCTCACCATGCGGCAGGCGTGGCGGCGGTACGCACGGCTGGATCTCGACGGGCTGCTCACGCGCACTGCGATGGCGCGCGCGTGCCGTGCAAAGGGGTACACGGTCACGGCCGGCGACACCTTTGACGATCTCTTTTTCAAAATTCACCTTTCCGAAGTGGAGCCGAAGCTTGGACGTGCGCGCCCCACCTTCCTCACCGATTGGCCCGCGTCCATGGCCGCACTCGCTCGAAAAAAATCGCGCGACCCGCGGTACGCGGAGCGCGTGGAGCTATACCTTGGAGGGCTCGAACTCGCGAATGGGTTTTCCGAGCTCACGGATGCGGACGAACAGCTCGCGCGGTTCCGGGAAGATCAGCGCCTCCGGAAGCGATTAGGGCGCACGCCGTACCCAATCGATCACGCGTTCATCGCTGCGCTCCGGCGCATGCCGCCAACCGCAGGCATTGCGCTCGGCATTGATCGCCTCGTCATGCTCCTCTGTGACGCTGCTACCGTGGATGAGGTACGTTGGTTGCCCACAAAAAAACTCTGGGAAACGCCAGGATCACAATAAATATGTGAAAGAGAAAACCGACCACGGAGATCTCCGTGGTCGGTTGCGATTCAGGCGGCGCTGGAGGAGCTGGGCTCGGGCGATCCCGTTTCCGATGTTGCGGTATCGGCATGCTCGGGATCATGTGCGAGGACGGCGTTCACGAGGTGCTCGAGCGTCTTGGTGCGGGCGTCGACGCTGTACGCTTCGGAGATGAGCGCGTCCCCAAATCCCTCGTGTTCATCACCCGTGATCATGGCGAGGTGATGTTCGAGCGCTCCCGATACGCACTGTGCCTTGATGGCCTGGAGACGTTTCAAGGCTTCTTCGAGTGTGGCGATCATCTTCGTCACGTATGGATTCGGTGCGGGAAGGAGCATCCAAGTTGTTTCGTCGCGCGCGAGCACGAGTCTCGATGTCCCTGCGTCGAAGATGTAGAGGCGCTCCAGTTGATCCTCACGGAAGGTGCTGCCCATCAGCGCGGTCATCTCCATGAAGATGCCATGCAGGGCGGTGTGGGTGAGCGCGACGCGCGGCAGGATGCGTGTGCAGAGCGTTTGGAATGCGGCATGATCCTCCACCCCAGCGACGCCTTCCACCAGCGGACCAAAGGGAAGGAAGCGGCTGCTGAGGCGCATGGGCGCCAGAGCTCCACGTTCGTGATGCACCTCGAGGAGGAGGTTGATCCATTCGCAGATGATCGTCTGTTGTGCGATGCGCACTTCTTCCGTAAGAGCGGCGTGCAATGGCGCGAGGGAGTCGTCTGGTGTGGAAGAATGCGGTGTGATGTGCTGGAGATCGGGTTCGGCCGACACCGCATGGAGTGGCATGGTGGCAACGCGTGCGATGGCTGCTTCCATGATGCGGCGGATGATACGCGTCTCGACCAGCTGATCATCATTCGGAAGTTGTTGGATCTCGCGGAGGAGACCGCTGCGATCACTGGATGCACGTTGGATGAGCGACGTGTATGCCTCACGCATGAATGCGGCGACATGTGATCGTATGCCATCGGCGAGAAAGAGGCGAGGTCTCCAATGGTCGACCGTATCGATGGATCGCGCGCGTATCTCCGGAGTGGTCCCTAGCCATGCGAACGTCGGAGTGTAGTGATATGCCGTGGGCGCATCTGATTCGGCCATGTGATCCGTCTCCTTGTTTGCTCCTCGTCAAAGGAACTGCACGGACCCTACCATGGCGCCTGGTGCTGGTCAAGACGCTGCATTGACGCGTTGTGGAGTACCGTGCTATGGTTTTTTTGATAAACGCGCGTCCGCGGGAGCGGACGCGATTGTGTGTTGTATTGCTCGTGTATGGCACAAACGACTTCGGACATTGCCAATGGCGCGTATCTCAAGTTTAAGGGCGATATTGTCGTAGTGGTCGAGTTTCAGCACGTGAATCCGGGCAAGGGATCTGCATTCGTGCGGGCACGTCTGAAGAGTCTCACCTCTGGCAAGGTGGTCGAGCAAACTTGGAAAGCGGGCGAGGTACTAGAATTTGTGGACGTCCAGAAACGGAAGATGCAGTACCTCTACAGCGATCCGACCGGCTTCACGTTCATGGATCAGGATACGTTCGATCAGGTGACAGTGAATCGATCGGTGCTCGAGGATCGCGCGGGGTTTTTGAAGGAAGGGCTTGAGGTGCATGTGGTGCTGCACGAGGGCACTCCCATTTCAGTAGAACTCCCCAAGAAGGTGTCGCTCAAAGTGACCGAGGCATTTTCCGCGGTGCGCGGTGATACCGCAGGCGGGAATTTGACCAAAGAGGTGACCGTGGAGACGGGGGTGCAGGTGAAGGTACCGATGTTCATTAAGGAGGGTGAGTCCGTCGTCATGAACACCGATACCGGTGAGTACGTCGAGCGCGGATAATGGTTTTTTGTTCGCATCGCACCCCCGCATCAGACGATGCGGGGGTGCGGTCGTATGTTGCGCGTATGCGCTGGCGCGGTGTGGTACGCTACCGCATGATGTTGGGTGTGAGCATGTTCCATTATGCGAACTCCTCCATGGATTCGATGGGGAATGGCGCTCGTGCTGCTCGTGAGTGTACTGGGCACGGCGCGCGTGGCGTGGGCGACGTCCCCGGTGATGGAGCCGGTGGTCGCCGCTGCTCCCGTGTCGAGCGAACCGGATTCCTGGCTCGGCGTCGTGCGCGGCGTACGGACACTCCCGCGAGAAGAATCCAGTACTGCAGTGGGTACCCGTCGGGCATTTACCGTGGAGCTGATGGAAGGTGCGCAGCGCGGGCGCGTGGTGACCATCGAAGATGATCTCCATGTACCGGCGATGGGCGATCGGGTGTTCGTGAGTCATCTGGTGGGATCGAATGGCGTGGACCTCTACGCGATTGAGGAACTCGATCGCCGTCCCATGCTCGCATGGGCAGTGGCGATTTTTGTGATCGCAGTGTTGCTCCTGGGTCGCGGGGAGGGATTGCGCGCGCTCGTGACGCTCGCCGCGAGTCTCGGACTGTTGGTGGGTGTGCTTTTGCCCGCCATCTTGCGTGGTGCGTCCCCGGTGATGGCGAGCGCGTTATTTGCGGTTGGCGTGCTCCTCGTCGCCATTCCCCTTACGCACGGATTTCGCCGTACGGCGTTCGCGGCGGTGATTGGGACGACCGGTGCTATTGCGTGTACGGTGCTGTTTGCGTGGATCGCGGTTGCTGCGGCGAAACTCACGGGAATGTCGGATGAGGTGTCGCTCCTCGTGAGCGCGGAGTTTGGCGGCCGCATCGATCTCCGCGGACTCCTGCTCGGCGCAATCATCATTGGGACGCTCGGCGTGCTCGATGATATTGCCGTGACCCAGGCGACGATGGTGGCGGAGATCGCGCAGGCAGCTCCGGGATGGTCGCGTATTGATGTCTTTCGCCGTGCACTCCGCGTGGGTCGCGCGCATGTGGGTGCGCTCGTGAACACGCTCGCCCTCGCCTACGTGGGCGCGTCATTGCCGATTTTGCTCCTCTTTTACGGCATTCCGGTTTCCATGGACCGCGTATTGAATCGTGAATTATTTGCGACGGAGATTCTCCGGACGATTGTGGGGTCCCTCGGTATTATGGTGGCAGTTCCCCTCACGACCTGGGCGGCAACCGTGCTCTGCATGGGCCCGCACCCGCCACGCGTGGAATCGAAATAACTATGCGCTCTCGACCATCCCCACCTGCGCGGTCGCCACGTCGACCCCCCGCACGCCGGCCGCCTGCTCAGACGAGTTGGGAACCGGTGGCGAATTGGTATCGCGGTCATCTCCGCGAAGAGGACTCGCTCCTCCGATCGGTGGTCTACCCGCAGACGCTCCGGATGTTGGGTCCGTGTTCTGGTGAGCGGGTGCTCGATGTGGCCTGCGGCGAAGGGAGTTTTGCGGAACTGCTCGCACGCGCGGACGCTATCGTGACGGGGATTGACGCGTCGCCTGCCCTCATTCGACAGGCGGAGCAAAAGCGTATTCCGCATGCGACGTTTCACGTGGCGGATGCGCGGCAGTTCACGCTGCCGGGCGCGCCGTACGCGGCGGCAGTCTGCCTCCTCGCGCTCCAAAATATTGACCCCATGGCAGGCATGTTCCGTGCCACGGCGGCGGCGCTTCGTCCGGGGGCTCCGTTGGTCGTAGTCATGAATCATCCCTGTTTTCGTATTCCGCGACAGAGCAGTTGGGGATGGGAGGAGCAGCGGCAGCTGCAGTATCGTCGGATTGATCGGTACCTCGCGCCGCTCCGCGTGCCGATTCAGGCGCATCCCGGCGCGCGTCCCGGGGTGACCACCGTTTCCTTCCATCGGCCACTTTCGCAGATTGTGGCTGCGGGTGCGGCAGCGGGATTCACGATCCATGCGCTCGAGGAGTGGACGTCGAATCGAGCGAGTGACTCCGGTCCGCGTGCTCGTGCGGAAAATCGGGCGCGCATGGAGATTCCCATGTTCCTCGCATTCCGTGCCGTGCGCGCGGCATGAGGGGAAGTCCATCGCGTGCCGCAATAGGCAACCGGCTCCCCAGAGAGGAGCCGGTCTTGGTTATGGTTTGCGCTGTTTTCGGGCGTCGATCACGCGCGCTTCAAGAGTGCGCACGTGGAGCTCGATGGTGGTGAGGGGTTGTCGCAAGATGCGCGCGATGACCTCCGGCGGGAGATCGCCGACCGCGAGTTTCGCGCTGAGCCGTTCGAGGAGTCGAGTGGCGCGCGCGTGGTCCCAGGGGGTATCGGGCACCGCGCGCTCAATGATGACTGCGGCGAGGTCGCGAATGCTGGATTCCATCCAATCGGGTAGGGTGTGGTACCAGCGTGCCTGCGGATTGGTCGTGCCATCCGATGGGAGTCGCTCGTGGAGCATGTCGAGGGTGAGCGTGCCGAGCCGGATGTGGCGCGTGAGGAGGAGGAGACACCAGAACTGGAGGTTCTCCTCATGGGTCATAGACATGAGTAGCCCTCCAAGAGGTTAAAGAACGATGGTTGGCTGGATCATGCGGGAAGAGATCGCGGCTGTCAATGGCGCTGCATTCGCTCTGGGCATACCCGATGCATGTGATATTGACCAGAAGTGGTTTTCTTGCTATGTTGTGCCTGTGCGTTCCGGAGAGAACGCAAAACGGAAGGGGAAAGCGCATGACCTGTACCATCGCACGGAGGTCGCCATGACAATCCTATAAATCCCGCGGTTGCGGGTGAGGAGGTGTCATGGCGACGAAACATCTCGCGCGGACGGTGCTCGAGGGAGGGAATACGGAAAAGTACCGTTGCGCGCGAAAACGGCAGAATGCGTGGATCCGGCGTCAGGGACGCGCGTTCGCGCAGCAGTGCCTCCGCGATCCGGAGGTGTACTGGGAGCAATCGGTTCCCGCG
>JACPHY010000018.1 GCA_016188355.1 Candidatus Uhrbacteria bacterium | reverse complement strand
CGGCAAGTCACTGAAGGATCTCGCGCTCGCTGCGGTGCGTGATCAGGAAATCCAAATCCTCCCGGAGCGATTCACGAAGGAGTACTTCCACTGGATGGAGCATCTTCGCGATTGGTGCATCTCGCGGCAGATTTGGTTCGGACATCGATTGCCGGTGTGGTATCGCGGCGATGAGGTGTGTGTGGGTACGACCACGCCCGAGGGATCGGGATGGGAACAAGACCCCGATACCCTCGATACCTGGTTCTCTTCCGGCATGTGGACGTTCTCGACGTTGGGATGGCCGGATGCCGCGGTGACGCATCCGGATGGACGCATTGAGAAATCCGGCGATCTCGCGGCGTTCCATCCGACCGCGGTGCTCGAAACGGGATACGACATCCTTTTCTTCTGGGTGGCGCGCATGATCCTCATGACGGAATTCGCATTGGGCGAGGTGCCATTCCGC
The DNA here is from genome assembly GCA_016188355.1 of Candidatus Uhrbacteria bacterium. Classification (GTDB taxonomy): domain Bacteria; phylum Patescibacteriota; class Patescibacteriia; order JACPHY01; family JACPHY01; genus JACPHY01. Next base: position 7,321 of record JACPHY010000018.1, on the reverse strand, counting down.
ACGGTGTATCTCCACGGCCTCGTTCGCGATGCGCAGGGACGGAAGATGTCGAAGTCGCTTGGGAACGTCATTGATCCACTCGACATGGTGGGGAAGTATGGTGCGGATGCGGTGCGGCTCGCACTCTTCATTGGGACGGCGCCGGGCATGGACACGAAGCTCGATGAGCAGAAGATCGCGGGGTATGCGAAGTTCACGACGAAGATCTGGAATATCGCGCGGTACGTGTCCATGCTCATTGGGGATGCGAAGGTGACGGGTCAGATATCCGATATTCCCGAGTCACAGCTCACCGCTGCGGATCGATGGGTGCTCGCACGGTGTTGGGCAACGATTGCGGAGGTTTCTGCTGCGTATCAATCGTTCGAATGTGCGCGTGGGGCGCAGGCGGCGTACGATTTCGCGTGGCACGAGTTTGCGGATTGGTACATCGAGGCGACCAAGATTGATCGGCGCCCGCACCATCCCATTCTGCTGCTCGCGTTCCTGGAGACAATTCTCAAGCTCCTCCATCCCGCCATGCCGTTTGTGACCGAAGCGCTATGGGAGCGCACGCGCAGCCATCGTAATGGTGATGAGTCTACATTGATCACGTCCCCGTGGCCGACCACGTCGGAGCTTCCGGAGGTCGCGGATGCTGGCGCCTTCGCGTTCGCGCAGGAAGTGGCCACGGCAATCCGTCAGGTGCGCAATGAGGATCAGATTCCGCCGAAAATTTTGCTCGAGGTAACCCTCATACCGCGCGTATCGCAGGAGCAGGAATGGTGCAATGATGCGGAGGTGATCGCGCTCCTCCGCGGGTTTGTTCGCGCGGCGTGGGTGCGGTGCGCGAACGCGGATGGTGCGCCGCGGATCGTGGTGCGGAGCACGGACGTGTACGTGCGTGCGGCGGACGAAGCGGCATCATGAATCGGATTTTGCGGAGCGGGCGTATATACTGAAAGTACTATGTCCGCTTCCCAGGCCCCTCGTCCGGAAATTTTTCGCCGCCGGTTTGCCGTGACCGCGCTTATCGTTGCGATTGTTTCTGTCGCACTGACCTCCGTGGTGCTGGGCGGAAACCCGCGCGTACGTGCGGGCGCAGTGCGGACGATGCGTCGCGCCACCGTGCGCATCGCATCCATCCCCGCGTTAAGTGCTCGATTGCGCGTACCATTTCTTCCGCAGGAGCACGCACTCTCCTGTGAGATTGCGACGCTCCGCATGGCGCTGGCGTATCGTGGCAATGCGGTTACGGAAGCGGAGCTCTTGAAAAAAGTTGGTACGGATCCCACGCCGCATCGTGGCGGTGTATGGGGTGATCCCGATGAGGCATTCGTGGGCGATGTGGATGGGCGGGCTCCGGTTACCGGATACGGAGTGCATGCAGGTCCGATTGGACGAGTGGCGGGGGAATATCGTCGCGCCGAAGTCATTGAACGTGCAACACCCGCAATGCTCGCGGATGCAATCGCGCACGGAAACCCTGTCATCATCTGGGGGTACGTACCCGGTCGCGGTCGTCCCGTCTCCTGGAAAACTCCCGCAGGAAAAACGGTGCAAGCGGTTGACGGCGAGCACACCCGGATCGTGGTCGGCTACGCCGGTACCACCGAAAAGCCCACCGGATTCCTCGTCATCGATCCGATCTACGGCGAACAGTACTGGCCCGTCGCCAAGTTCGTCCGCAACTGGGAATCATTGGGGAAGACGGGGGTGGTGGTGTACTAAGTCGCTCGACATGACCCATGATGATGCTCATCGCATCGCCGAGTATTGCTCGGTGTGCATTTGTGCCAATCTTTTTCGTTTGCGGGACGGTTTCTTGCAAGTGCATTGAACTTAAGTGAAACGTGTCATTTCGGCGCGTCGGGTGCTATGGCTTTTCAGAAACAACTTCCTAAAAAATCGGAGGACCTTTCTGCTTGGTATAACGCGGTGATCCTGCAATCGGAACTTGCGGATTATGGTCCCGCGAAGGGCACGATGATTTTCCGTCCGTATGGATACGCGATCTGGGAGATCATCCAGCGGCATCTTGATGCGGACATAAAGCGTCGAGGAGTCGAGAACGCCTACTTTCCGATGTTCATTCCTGAGCATCTTCTGCACAAAGAGAAAGAACATGTCCAGGGTTTTTCGCCGGAACTTGCGGTGGTCACGATCGGTGGCGGGGAAAAACTCCAGGAGCCGCTCGTGGTGCGACCAACGAGTGAGACGATCATGTACGATACGTTCGCTCGTTGGGTGCAGTCGTGGCGCGATCTGCCGTTGCAGATCAATCAATGGAATAATGTGGTGCGATGGGAAAAGAGAACGTACCTCTTTTTGCGCACGACCGAATTTCTTTGGCAAGAAGGTCACACCGTTCATGCGACGCACGACGAAGCACTCGCTACGGTGCACTGGGCGATGGACACATATAAAAATCTCTACCGGGATGTGTTCGCGTTGCCGGGGTACATCGGGCGGAAGTCCGACGGGGAGAAGTTTGCGGGTGCGGACATGACGTTGACCTATGAGACGTTGATGCCGGAAGGTAAAGCGCTGCAGAGCTGCACATCCCATGATCTTGGACAGAATTTCGCGAAATCGTTTGATATACAGTTCCAATCACCCAACGGCGTGCAGCAGTATGCGTGGCAAACGAGTTGGGGTCTTTCTACGCGTTCCATCGGTGGCCTCATCATGGCGCATGGAGATGACAAGGGACTTCGCTTGCCGCCGAAGCTCGCTCCGGTGCAGATCGTCATTCTTCCGGTGCGCGCAGAGGAGGAAATCATCGTTGCCTGTCGCGAAATAGCGGCAACATTGCAGCGGGAAGGATTCCGCGTCAAAGTCGATGACGAACCCGGCCAGACCATTGGCTGGAAATTCAACAAGTGGGAATTGCGCGGCGTTCCGCTGCGCATTGAGGTGGGGAAGCGAGAATTGGAAGAAGGCGTGTTGACCATCGCGCGTCGTGATACCGGTGAAAAGGTGCGCATTCGGATCGACGATTTGCCGCGCGCCATCGGAGAGCTGCTCGGCGACATCCAGGCGACCCTCCTTGCGCAAGCAGATGCATTTTTGCAATCCTCCACGCACGAGGTGCGTACATGGGAGGAATTCAAAACATACATGAACGCAGGGAGAGGATTCCTGCGATCGTATTGGTGCGGAAGTCGAGATTGCGAGTCGCAAATCAAGGAGGAGACCAAGGCGACGACGCGTTGCTTCTCCGGAACGCTCGCAGGCGGTACATGTATTCGCTGCGGCAAGGAGACGGAAGAGCAATGGTATTTCGCTCAGGCGTATTAACTCATGTCATCTCGACGAGTCTGCGAAGAGAGATCTCGCGCAGTCAGTCTTGTGGCAGTGTGAGGTTTCTCGCATTCGCTCGAAATGCACGGAGGAATATTCTGTCGCATTGACTGCCGTATGCGTCACGAAAAGAAGATCTGGCCCGAGTACTTTCAAGCCATACTCGAGGGTCGAAAAAAGTTCGAGTTGCGATTAGCGGATTGGTCCTGCGCGACGGGCGATGTGCTCGTGCTGCGGGAATGGGATCCCGTGACGAAGGAGTACACGGGGCGTACCGTGGAGAAAGAGGTGGCGTACGTGTTGCGAACAAAAGGAGCGGAACAGTTTTGGTCCCCTGAAGATATCCAGCAGTATGGCTTCCAAATCATCAGCTTCGACTGATGCGGCGGCAATTGAAGAGCTGCTCACGCGTGGCGTGGCGGAGGTGTACCCAAGTAAAGAGGCGCTCCATGCAGTGCTGCGGTCAGGCAAGGAGCTTCGGGTGTTCAATGGTATTGATCCCACTGCGCCCACGCTCCACATTGGTCATCTCGCGTCGCTCCAGAAGCTCCGGCAATTCCAGGACCTTGGGCACGACGTGATCATGCTAATTGGTGATTTTACGGGAATGATCGGCGATCCGACGGGGAAACACTCGGCCCGTCAGCAGTTGACGCGCGCACAGGTGCTGACGAATGCGCGCGCGTACCGGACGCAAGCATCGTCCGTGCTGCGCTTTACGGGGCGCAGTGCGGCGAAGATCAAACGGAACGGTTCGTGGTGGAATCGCATGACGTCGCTGCGATTCCTTGAGCTCCTCTCGCTGACCACGGCGCAGCGATTGCTTGAGCGCGACATGTTTCAGGAGCGCATGAAGGCCGGCGCGCCCGTGGGTGCGCATGAGCTCCTGTATCCCGCGCTGCAGGGATATGATTCCGCGGCCATGCATGTAGACGTGGAGATTGGGGGAACGGATCAGACGTTCAACATGCTCATGGGGCGCGAATACGTGCGGAAGCTCGAGGATCGCGAGAAGTTTGTGGTCACGGTGCCGCTGCTCGCAGATGCGAATGGGAAAAAGATTGGAAAGTCCGAGGGGAACATGGTGGAACTCGGCGCGACGCCAGAAGATTTGTTCGGGCAGGCGATGGCGTTGCCGGATGGGGTGATCGTGTCCTGTTTCGCACAGTGCACGGCAGTCTCCATGGAAACGGTGATACGGATGCGTGATCGGCTTGCGGCCGGAGAGAATCCGCGCGACGCGAAGATGGAGCTCGCCACAGAATTTGTCCGCATGCGGTACGGCGCGCAGGCAGCGGAGCGTGCGTGCGCGGCATTCGTGCGCACATTTCAAGCGCACGAAGTTCCCGAGGAAGTCGCCGTCATGTCTCTTAAACAGTTGGGACTTAGTGGATCCGTTCCTCTCGCGATGCTTCTGATGAAGGTGGGGTTTGCTGCTTCCGTGAGTGAGGCGCGACGCTTGATTGAGCAGGGAGGTATCAAGATCGATGGTAGCGTATTTCGTGCGCCAAATGCGACGTTTGAACTCGATGGGTACGAAAAAGGCATGCTTCTTGAAAAAGTTTTTCTTCTGGAAAAGGGTTTTCTTCTCCAAAAAGGAAAGCGCCATTTCATGCGCGTCGTGGGGAAAAAATAGCGAGCAACCGTTGACGCGTCCCCCGCGGCATGCTATGCTGCGGGGTCGCTGCGTGCTGTGGGTGTGCAGCGCGAAAGGAGATTATTTCCATGGCGCATCGTCCAGTGACTCTCTTGCTTGCGGATATGGAGCGGCGACTCGCATTGCCGCCAGAACATGAGGAGCATCTTCCTGCGGCGCACGTCGCGGCGCTCCTCGATGGGGAGCTCGTTGCACGAGAGTTCATCGATGCGAAGTTTGGCATTCCCGTACGAATCGACACGCTCGTGGACCGCCTCATCGAGCGCGATTATCATCTCGCTATTTCCAAAAGCCATGCGTCGAATCGCGGGGAGACGCATCTTCCCGCAGGAAAATTCCGCGCGTCCATCCCACCGTATGTGCGCATGCCGCACGAGTGTAGGGGGAGGCTCGAGCGGCCACTCTTCGTGGGAGCTGCAGTGTGGCTGGAGCAGCTGATCGTCACTGCGGACCACATTTACCCGCACATCCTCCTCCCGACGGTCGAAGATGTGGTGGAGATTCCGCGCGATGATGTCGGTCGTCCCGTGGAGCGATACGTGGCCTTCATCCAGCTGGGGAGCATGTATCCCCAGATGTCCGCCGCGGAAGCCCAGCCACTGCTGACGCCGGATCGGGAGTTCGGCCTTACGCTTCGCGAGGGGCTGCATGCGGTACTCCAGTACCCGTTGCCGATTCGCGAATCCGGCATCGTGTGCTCCGGGAGCCGATGCTACACGGACAAGGGAGAAGCACGCGTGCCGGTGATCGTTTTCGACCAGGCGAAGCGAAAGTACCTCATTCGGAGCGACCAGCTGGATTCCGCATATCGCGGGGTCGGTGTGGCGACGCGTTTCGCGCAGGTGGTGGTCATGTGATGGATGCGTTGGTGACCGACCGGGCATTGCCTGGTCGGTCGTTTTCATTGCACGCTGGGAGCACGTATATGCAATCAGTTTGGAAGACCGTACAACTGGAGCTTCAGGCGGCGGTGGCGCTTGCGCTCCCGACCATCCCTCCGGAACGGATCGTATGGGAGTCGCCGCCGGACGCATCCATGGGCGATCTCGCGTTGCCCTGTTTTTCATTTGCGAAGGAGCTGCATCAGGCGCCGCCGGCAATCGCGCAGCGTGTTGCGGAGCAGCTTGCGCATCATCCGATGGTTGCCCGCGCGAGCGTCGTGGGTGCGTACGTTAACGTGGTCCTGGATGCTGCGGTGCTCGCGCAGCGGGTATTGGCAGCGGTGGCGGAAGCGGGGGAGCGGTACGGTGATGCGGTGCAGGATCACCCGCAATCGGTGGTGCTCGAGTTTATTTCCCCGAATGCGAATAAGCCGCTCCATCTCGGCCATTTGCGGAACGCGTTTTTGGGAGAAGCGATCGCGCGCATGCTCGAGGCGTCGGGGCGCGAGGTGCATCGCGTATGTCTCGTGAACGATCGCGGCGTGCATATCATGAAATCGATGCTCGCGTACCACAAATGGGGTGCGGGGAGTACGCCGGAGTCGGAAGGGGTGAAGGGCGATCATTTCGTCGGGAACTGGTATGTCGTGTTTGCGCAGCAGGCGAAGGCCGAGCGTGTGGCGATGCAGCTGCCCGAGGAGCAGGCGACTCCGCTGGAAACGGAGGCCGCTGCGTGGCTGCGCAAATGGGAAGCAGGAGATCCCGATATTCGCGCACTTTGGGAACGCATGACGAACTGGGTGCTCGCGGGATTTCGCGAATCGTACCGCATGATGGGCGTGCAGTTCGAGCGAGAGTATCGCGAGAGCGATATCTATGAAGATGGTCGTCGGATCGTCGCGGATGCACTCGCGCGCGGAGTGCTCACGAAAGACGCGAAAGGGAATGTGATTGCGCCGCTCAAGGACCATTTCGGCATGGATGACAAGGTGGTGGAGCGAGCGGATGGGACTACCGTATACGCGACGCAGGACCTCGCGCTCGCGGCAGCAAAGGAGGCGGAATTTCATCCGGATGCGTCGATCATTGTCACCGGCAATGAGCAAGATTTCTATTTTCGGCAGTTGTTCAAGATATTCGAAATGGTCGGCATTCCTGGTGCCACGACCGCACAGCATCGTTCCTATGGCATGGTGGAATTGCCGGAAGGCAGGATGAAGTCACGCGAGGGAACGGTCGTCGATGCCGATGATCTCATTGGGGCGCTCGAAGAGATGGCGCGAGAGGAGATTCGGACGCGGGCGACGAGCGCAGAGGGAGAAGTGGTGGTGACGGACGCGGCGCTTGCTCGCGCTCGGGACATTGCGCTCGCGGCGATCAAGTTTTATCTGCTGCTCGTCACCCCGGAGTCGACCGTAACCTTCAATCCCAAAGAATCGCTTGCATTCACAGGAAAAACGGGACCGTACGTGCAGTACATGCACGCGCGGTGCTGTTCGAT
>JACPHY010000005.1 GCA_016188355.1 Candidatus Uhrbacteria bacterium | reverse complement strand
GTGGTGAGGGGTTGTCGCAAGATGCGCGCGATGACCTCCGGCGGGAGATCGCCGACCGCGAGTTTCGCGCTGAGCCGTTCGAGGAGTCGAGTGGCGCGCGCGTGGTCCCAGGGGGTATCGGGCGCGGCGCGTTCAATAATGACCGCGGCGAGGTCGCGAATGTTGGATTCCATCCAATCGGGTAGGGTGTGGTACCAGCGCGCCTGCGGATTGGTCGTGCCATCCGACGGGAGTCGCTCGTGGAGCATGTCGAGGGTGAGCGTGCCGAGCCGAATGTGGCGCGTGAGGAGGAGGAGACACCAGAACTGGAGGTTCTCCTCATGGGTCATAGACATGAGTAGCCCTCCAATTAGGATTAAAGAACGATGGTTGGCTGGATCATGCGGGAAGAGATCGCTGCTGTCAATGGCGCTGCATTCGCTTTGGGCATACCCGATGCATGTGATATTGACCCGAAGTAGTTTTCCTGCTATGTTGTGCCTATGCGTTCCGGAGAGAACGCATAACGGAAGGGGAGAGCGCATGACCTGTGCCATCGCACGGAGGTCGCCATGACAATCCTATAAATCCCGCGGTTGCGGGTGAGGAGGTGTCATGGCGACGAAACATCTCGCGCGGACGGTGCTCGAGGGAGGGAATACGGAAGAGTACCGTTGCGCGCGAAAACGGCAGAATGCGTGGATCCGGCGTCAGGGACGCGCGTTCGCGCAGCAGTGCCTCCGCGATCCGGAGGTGTACTGGGAGCAATCGGTTCCCGCGGTGAAGCGGAGGACGGATGTGTGGGATCGGCACACGAAAAAACTTCGTCCGGTGTGGCGGTATCTCACGTCGCGTGTGGGTCGTTCGTGGTCGGAGGTGTATCGGGAGATTCGCCAACGGTTCGACGATCGGACGCTCGTGAGCCATCAGGTGGTGCACCGACATTTGTTGGGGGAAGTCGCGCCGGAGCAGGACCTGCATCGAACGTACGATCGATGCTTGGTGGATGCGGATGGTATCCTTCGGGAGCGGCCGCGACCGTGGCGGCGATCGCGACGATACCAGCAACCGTCGGTGACGCAAGCGGAGCTCGACGTCTGGCTCGATGGTCGGGTGGCGGCTGCGGTGGGTGACGCGGTGTTCTGGTTTGTGCCGACGGGAGGCACGCGGCAGGCGCTGCGGATGGTGCAGGAGAAGCGTCCGTCGAAATCCTGGTGCTTCCCCTTCGAGTGGGTGCACACGATCCGGATGCGCGTGCTGCCGGCATACCGGCAAGGGCCGCGTCTCACCACGGCGGAGTGCGGGTTCTGGGATCGGCTGACGTGGGGGCAGCAGGCGGAGATCGGGAAGGATTTGCGGCAGTTCGATCCGGAGTAACGAATGGGCGCCGTTATGCACCATGCATCGCGGCGCCTCTTTTTTATTGACGGACAGCAAAATTTTTGATAGCATGGATAATGCGATGCACTGGGCGTCGCGTGTTGTTTTGTTCCGGAAAAATACCCGGAGGGAGGATGTATCCGATGACGCATCAGGTTGTGGGGCAGTGGTTCGGTTACGGCATCATGCTGCTGACAGCGGTCGCGATCACGGCAATGGGTGTGTACGTGATGCGCTTGCCGCGCAAGTGCCCGAAGTGCGGGAAACCGACCACGCCCGGCGGAGTCCCCCGTCTGTTCCGGTGTGCGGACGGACATGCGCACCACGACATCCCAGACTACGGCTAGGCGCCCGCCATCGCAGAGCGGTCCGGTACCCCCGGACCGCTGTTCGTTTTTTGAGGAGTTGTCTTCCGTGGGCGCATCCGCTATGCTGGGTCCGCATGCGTATCCAGAAATTTTTGAGCCACGCCGGAATTGCATCACGTCGACACGCGGAAGCGCTCATTGCGAGCGGCCGCGTGTTTGTGAATGGCGCACGGGCGCTCGTGGGCATGCAGGTGGATTCGGAGGCGGACACCGTGCAGGTTGATGGCGCGATCGTCCGTCCGTCGGCGGTGCGTACCTGTATCCTCCTCCATAAGCCGCGGGGGTATGTGACCACGCGACATGACCCGGAAGGACGAAAGACGGTGTACGATCTCCTGCCGCCCGCGCTCCGGACGGCGGTGTGGCCGGTGGGACGATTAGATACAGAATCGGAGGGGCTGCTCCTCTTTACGAATGATGGCGACCGGACGCTCGCATTGACGCATCCTCGGTACGGCATTGAGAAGGAATATGCGGTGACCCCGGCGCAGCGATTGACCGGACCCCAGCTTGCCGCTTTGCGGCGTGGCGTGCGCATCGGGGGAGAGCGTGTGGTCCCGGTTGCCGTTGCCATACACCGCGGGGTCGTGCATGTGACCGTGCGCGAGGGGAAGAAACACGAGGTGCGGAAGATGTTCGCCGCGATCGGGGTGCCCATTACCTGCCTCCGACGTATTCGCATGGGCGGCCTCCTGCTCCCCGGCGATCTCCCTCCAGGTTCCTGGCGACCCCTGACGATTACTGCGCTCGAATGTGCGTTGGGAACCGATGCGGCATCTCCTCATGCAACTGTGCCCCCAGAACGTGCGTAAATACTATTTAGGTATTCTTTTTTGCAATATATGCGTCTCCTGACACAGTGGATCATCATGGCGATCGCGGTGGGGGTTTCGGCGTATGTGTTGCCAGGTGTCCGGGTTTCCGGTGCATTTGCGGCGCTGGGGACCGCGTTGGTGATTGGTCTCTTGAATGCGTTCGTGCGTCCGGTGCTCCTCGTGCTCACCCTGCCTTTGAATGTCCTCACGTTTGGTCTCTTTACCTTCGCACTCAACGCGCTGCTCATTCTTTTGGCCAGCGCGGTGGTACCCGGGTTTAGCGTTTCCGGATTTTGGTGGGCAATAGTGTTCGCGATCATCTTGGCGATCGTGCACACGGTGCTGCAGGGACTCGTGCGAGCAGCATAGTGGCCGGGTCATGAGTTCGAAGCAATAACAGAAAACGCCCACCGCACATATGCGTGCGGTGGGCGCGGTGTTTAGGGAGCGGTTACGGTCGCGCCGCCGATTGGCGTTGGGGGTGCATTGAATCGTTCGAACGCGAGCACGACGGTCCTGCGGAGCTCGGTGTCGAGATCGTTCCGCTGCAGGAGCTGCTCGATGAGTTCGGGATGCGTATGGAGATGGTAGAGCGCGGCGGTGAGCACCCGTTCGTTCTTGGCGAACCGCACGATATCGATGCACTGCTCCGGTGGGAGCGGCCGGATGAGGTCGAGGTAGAACATGGACGCATTTCTCTGCCAATCCGCTCCATTGAAGAACGGGGATTCCCAATGCGGCCGTACTCGGACGAGGAAGCGGATGATCGCCAATGGGTTGATCGCCTGGAGCTGTTGCAGTATCGCTGCGCCGTCGCTTTCGAACGCCTCAGTCCGGTTGATGGCACAGAGTTGCGCAACGAGCTCTTCCACATTCGTGCATCGGGTGAGTGCGATGCGGCGAATGACGGGATTGGGGTGTTGCCGGCATCGCTCGAGGATCGGTGCATCCGAGATGTGGGACAGCGCGGCAAGTGCGAGCGCAGTGGGGACGGGTTCGAGCTCGAGCGTGCGTGCGGCGATAGCCGCAACGAACGCCTCATCGGCATGCGCGGCGAGGGCGGTGAATGCGTCGACGGTGAGCTCTCCGGACTCCGCCTCGAGGATCGCGAGGTCGAGGATCCCGTGTCTTCCCGTGTGCGCGTGGATCTGATCGATCGCGGACGGTCGGAGGAGCGAGAGCGCGCGCTGGCCATCATTGCCGAGGCGATCGAGGATGTGAAATCCATCCGTATGCATGCCGCGGTAACAGGCCAGGAATTGTGCGCCCGGTCCTTGTGCGGTATCCGCCGTGCGTACGGTGACGACCGTGTCATCGGGAATGTCCAACCCGCGCGCGTTGCCGATCCCTGCGAGGGCATGGGTGAGAGTCCAGGACATCGTGCGCTGTACCGCGGCGCGCTGCTCCGGTGTGGGAGTCCCCGCATGTGCGGTTTCGATGGTGAGCAGGATATTGGAGGTGCCCTCGGTGGGTACGGGGTCGGATCCGATGCGGACCGCTCCCGTGGGACTGATGCAGGCGTAGGTGCGATGAGATTGGGAATCGTGCACGGTGGCTCTCCTTTGCTTGATCGCGGGACGCAGCGCGTCCGGCGTCGGGGTGGGTGGACGGTAGGGGGCATCAAGATTGAGAACGAGCGCTCGCAACGTAGCAAACGACCGCGGTGCGCGTCAAGGGTGTGGTGGTTGCGCATTCCGGTCCATTGACAGACTCCATGCGCCCTTGCTACGTTTGGGCGTCCGGCAGGCAACGGCGATGCCGCGGTCTCGGCCGGTATGGCCTCTTTCCCAATTTGCGGAACAAGGGAGGTGACATGGCAAATCAAGAGCGGCGTCGCATCACCATCGACACCGATGGACGTGCGACGTATGCAGCGCTGCGCGTTGCGCATACAGCGGATGGCAGCACGCAGGAACGGGTGACGCGAACGAAATCTGCGGATGTACGGGTGCTGTTTCCGGAGGAGCGCGGACTGTTCCTGCGGCCACGTAATTGTATTCTCGAAGATACGGTGGGCGGAGTCACGCTGATCGTGATCGAAGATCGACCGACGGTGCACACGGTGGACTGGCGGCTCGATGCTCCCCCCTATACGTCGATGCGCGCGCGCCTCCAAAAGAGTGGCATGCATCAGTTGTGGGGGGAAACGGCGCAAGCATTCGCGCGGCGCTTGGCGACCCAAGAACGCTTTGCGCTGGCGTTCCCGTACCTCGTGAAATTCTATCGTTTTCTCCATGGGGTACTCGATCGCGTGTTCCTGTTCTATCGCGCCTCGCCCATTACGCAGCTCCATGATGAGCTTGCCATCCCGAATCTTCCGAATCGCGAACAGGGCAAACACCAGCTCTGCTTGCCGGAATTGTCCAAGACGCTCGCGGGGCAGCACCTGAGTATCCGAGAGTACGTGGAGCGGGTGGAATTGGAATTCTGGGGAAGCATTTGGAACGCGGATTGGTGCGAGGATTTTTTCGCGCACGCCCATCGCATACCCGAAATCGGCTCCCCTTGGGAATGGGAACGCCATTCGCGGGAGCGTCCGCGATTCATGTGTGAGCTTCCCTGGGCGCTCCATGAACGCACGCTCATGCAGGAGTTCCGATACCGCATGCAGGAATCCACGCAGACATCCCCCGTGCTCTTCGATGCGCTCGCGCAACAGATTTGCGCGGCCGACGATTTCGATGTGCCGGTGCAGCCGGTATCGGAATCGTCGGTGGTACCGATGAGCACGACGCAGCTCCTGGCGTTTGGGGCAGAGGTGGTGCGCGTGGGCGATGCGCTGGTCATGGATCCTGGCGTTTGCGCGGAGCTTCCCGGGGGCGGCACGGGACGGGTCACCGGTTTGAGTCGGCTGGTACGTGGTCAGCGATATGCGCAGCTCGAGTCCATCACCGCCCCCGTACGCATCACCGATGGAGCGGCGCTGCGACCAGGAGTGCGCATTGTGCCCGCAACGCTGGCGCCGTCCGTGAGGTACATGGGCGTGCCGATCGTTCCTGGGACAGTGGTGCGTTTCCTTGATGCCGAAGAATGGCCCGATCGCACATTGCGGGATTACGTCATCCAGACCGTCCGCTGCGATGCCACACATGTGGTGCATGCGCAATTTCGTGATGATGACCGCGCCTATGTAGTGCTCGGTACCATCGCGGCACCATCCGCGGGATTTCGGTGCTTCCCATCGGAAGAGATCGGACCGGATGGCATGTGTCGGGCGAACGAGATCACGCTCACGGATGGGACGGTGATACGCAATGGCACGGAGTGGTTCCGGCAACGGTCGGATGGGCAGATTGAGGCAGTGATCATACGTGGCATTTTGCCGCTCGGTGCGCCTCGTATTGCGGGCCGCTGCATCCGTGATGGGAATCGCGACGCGGTGTTCCGCATCGATGACGCATCAGGCGCGCGTGCGTCCACGTTTCTGCCGCGCCCCCCCGAGCCGATTGTCGCCACGGAGGTCCAGGGACGAACGGTGCGGTGCGGTGATCGGTTGGAATGGGATGGACGCGATGGGGTGTATGTGGTGGCAGCACTGAGTCCCGTGTTTCCCGATGGGAGTCAGGCGATGCTCCTCGATGGTTTGGGGTGGGTGATGCTCGCGATTCGTGGCCGTTGGCATGAGCGTGTCCTGCTGCCCGTTCCGGTGACCATCGATGCGGCAGGATGCGTGGTCGGGGAACAACGATACCCGATCGGCTTGGTCTGTTTGGATCGCGAGGCGCGTCGGTGCGTGCATATCCAGCGGTATGTTGCCGGTCGGAATGGCGAGCTACTGGCAGAGTGCAGCAGTGGCGAGCGGCGCGTGCTCCTGCGGCGCGGCGTGCGGACCCCATCGCTCCTTCCGATTGCGCCGATGATCGCGGTGGGGGAGTTCCGGCTGTGTCGAGGTACGCGCATTCGATTCCATCGCGCAGCGGGTGACGCTGCGCCCGGAGTTCGGGATACGGTACTCGGGATCGTGGAAGACGAGGCGGGGAGTCGCGCGGTAGTGTTGGTGAGCGGGCGCGTATTCGCGCTCACCCCCGAGCAAGTGGCATGCATCGACATCCGCATCGGAACGACGTGGTCGACCATGGATGGATCAGCGCTTGCCACGGACGTGCGCGGAATGCGGCCAGCACATTCGGGGTGCTTCCGCCAGGGAGATCGCGTGTACGCGGCCGGCGATCGCATCGAATCGGTTCCGGCAGATGCGACGGTGCGAGCAGCGATTGCGCGAACTCCCGGAACGATCGACACAAAGGACGGTGAATGGTGGCAGGTCCGCCTTGATCGTGCCATCCCGGAGCTCGGGGCGTTGACGCACTACTGGGCGCATCGTAGTGCGCTCGTGCACGCGTTTCCCACTTATTCTGGTACGTGTCCACCGTTCCTGGCGCATCCGGGGCGTTCGCGCGCGCGCTGCCTGCATTGGGGAGCTTCCGCGGGGAGCGATGCGGCCGGTCGTGCGCTGCGCGTGGGAGATCGCGTGCGGGCGCTGCATCTCCGAGAGGATTCGACGGTGCGTGCGCATGAATTGTATCGGCAGGGTCATTGGTTCACGATTGTGCATGCGGTGGATGTCGCGGCAGCAGCGGAGCCAATGCTCTATCTCAGTGCGGGCGTGGATGTGGGACAGCGTCCTCTGCAGAACAATCTGGTGCGACGGAGCAATTTGCCCGAAGCGGTGGCAACGAACCCGCGGTGGTGGGCGAGCATCTGTTTTGCCGCACCGCACGAATGCGACCGCGTGTCCGACGACGCGGCGAGAGGAGCATGACATGGCGCTGATTCCGAGACCCCTATACATCGTGCGTACCCCAGAGACCCGCGCGAAACCGGATGACCGCATCGCGTATCTCGTGGGCAAGAATGGCATCTTCCGTTCCCAGCGGGACATGCATTTCCGGGCGGTGATTCCGACGACTGAACTTCCCATGCTGGTGGATGTTGCGCGAGAGGCGGAGTGGCTGCTTCCGCCGATACCGGCCGAGATCACGTACCGCATCGTCTCCTTCTTTCGGAAGGTGTATGCGGCGCACCGGACGGAGGCGGCGCTCCACCTCTGCTACCACGAGACGCGCGGCGTGTTCGATTGCTTCTGCTCCAAGCAGAGCGTGACGCCGTCGCATGCGGAGTACAAGGATCCGAAGCCGGGCGAACTGCCAGAGGGATTTCGTTGCATTGGCACGGTGCATAGTCACGCATCCATGGGTGCGTTTCATTCCGGAACGGATCAGCATGATGAGCAGTGGTTCAATGGCATTCACGCGACCGTGGGACGGCTCGATCGCCCCGCGGTAGAGATCGTCGCGGCGCTCGCCGTGCATGGAGAGCGATTCACGCAGCCGGTCGAGCGCATCTTCGCGGGCATCGTACCTGTGGTGGAGGTAGCGCAACCGACACCGAAAGACGTGGAGGCGCAGCTCGCCTTCTACCGTGCGGTGGGCAAGTGTTCGCTCGTCGAGCAGCGTCGATGGTCGTCATCGGCGGGAGGCCACATGGTCCGCTCGGCGATTCGGGAGCATTGGAAGCACCTGCGTCGCTACGCAACGACGGGCACCGTATCGAAAACCGAGGGATACCGCATCGAACTGCCGCCAGGAGTGGACGCGACCGCATGGGAACCGCCGGACGAATGGATGACGCGCGTCCATCCGGCGCACGCGCGCCCGCAGCAGATGGCGGCGTGTGAAGATGATGAGATGGAAGATCTCGCCAATGCGGTACCGAGCCAGTGGAGCGATTGGAGGCAGGGGATCGAGTTCGATGTCCGGGCTGCCATCCCCATGATCCGTCGAGAGGAGATCGCTCCGGAGTTGTCGCTCACCCGTCGTTCTCTGCAGGGAGGGAGACGGGAGGGAGATGTGGAATACGCAAGACTCCCAGGCAGGAAACGATGGCGTATTTCAGAGGATTGATGGCCATTCGGGTATGGTGATTGACGGCGGAAAACGGGGATGGTACACCGCGGAACAGTGGAGGAGGTTTCCCAATCCATGCAAGTAACCATCATTGGTCTCGGGGGAACCGGGACATGGGTCGTGCATCCGGTGGCGACGTGGCTGGTGAGCCAGAAAAAGCCGAGCACGCGGCTCACGCTCGTGGACGGCGATGCATATGAAGAGGGCAACCGTGATCGGCAGTTCTTCCGATACCCGGGGAACAAGGCCACGTCCAAGGCGCGGGAACTCGGGGAACAGCTGCCGGCGCTACGGGTCGAAGCGCTGCCGGAATTCTGCAATCCCGAGAACATCCCCTTCATCTGCGGAGAGGGGGAGATCGTCCTCCTCTGCGTCGATAACCATCCGACACGGAAACTCGTCTCGGAGTTCGTGCAAGCGAATTGCCGCGACATCGCGGTGATCTCGGTCGGCAACGAACTGGAGTACGGTACGGTGCTCGTGTACGTGCGGCGCGGCGGAGTCGATGTGACGCCGCCCCTCCATGCGCTCGAGGAGATCGCCCATCCGCAGGGGAAGGCGCCGTACGAGATGAGCTGCGAGGAACGCGCGGCTGCGGGAGACCCGCAGATTCTTCCCATGAATGTCGCCGCCGCATCCGCGTGCATGAGCGCGTTCTGGAAGTTCGTGACCGCACCGGAATCCTTTGGGATCGAACCGCAATCGGCGGATGCGAAGCAGATGCGTGCGTACACGCGCGTCGATTTCGACATCCGTGCGCACACCGCGCGGGCGCGGGTGCTGCCGGTGGCCCCGGCGAGCACGCCGCCCGTCGCCACATCAGGAGCATCACAGGAACAGGAGGCAGCAGCATGAGCAAGATTCGATTCACGCCGGGCCAGATCGCCCAGATGGGCGATCTCGAACTCCTCGATGTCGCACGAGGACTCGAGATCATCGGCGCGGGCAACATGGACGATGAGCTGCTTCGCGAGACCGTGCAGGCACGGGCGCGGGAGCGCGGCATGCTCGATGATGATGGGAAGGTGGTGAAGCGGCCGGTGCAGCCGATCACCTTCGACTACCCGGGGGTGTCCGACCGCATTCCGGTCGCCGAAGGACAGACGGTGCCCCTGGGCGACATCCTCGAGCAGATGCAGCGGGACTACCGCCTCGATCCGAAGACGCGGTACTACGTGGACGGCAACCCGGTCGACATGACCGGCGACGCCTGGCGGACGATGCAGATCGGTGCCGGCATGCGCGTCGAGGGCAATCGGCCCGCGGCAGAGAAGGGCCGATAGTCGCGCATTGCGCGAGGACTGGTGATGATCATGCGGAGGGACTCCCGGGAGTCCCTCCTTTTCGTTTGCGCCGCTTGACGTACCCCAGAAACCTTGGTACGTTCGGATGTCCGGAATTTTCCGGAAGGAACGATCTTTCTCAAGAGATCGCGAGTGGAAAGAGCGATCAAGGAGGGTGCTCATGGGCATTCGCGAGGAGCGGACGATCACGCTGCATCCTGACGGTGGGGCGGTGTATCTGAATCAACGGGTCATGGAGCAGCCGGGGCAGCCGCCCATGGTCAAGCCCATCGCCCGGAAGCGCGTTGCCGCGCAGGAACTCCTGCCATCACACGGTGCGCTTCGGGTGCTTCCCCTACACTGCGCGCTTGAGCCGCTGGAGCAGGGAGGCGCCACCATCTTCGTGACCCAGGAGCCGCCACGCACGCGACGGGTGCGTTGGAAGACGTCGGCATACCATTCCATGTGGAAACGGCTCATGGCGAACGGCATCCATCGACTCTGGAATGAATCGGCGGAGGAATTCGCGGAGCGTCTCCGGACGCAGCAGGAATTTGCGCTCGCGTTTCCCTACGTCATCCAGGTGTTCGTGTTTGTGGGGGATCAGTACCGAGGAATGTCCTGCTTCTATCGGAATCACCCGATCTCCAGCGATGCTGATGAGCTCTATTGCACGAATCTGCCCAATCAGCGAGGACCCAGCGATTGGCATTTCGTGTGCTTGGGTGCGAATAACAGTGATGCGATCCCGCGAGCCGCGAGCGTGGGAGAAACGATGCGGGTCGTAAACGCCCTCTATTGGGAGAGCGGGTGGAACGGGGATCTTGCCGATAATGTGCTCAAAACGGAGCAGTGCATTCCTGAAGTTGCCTCTCCCTGGGAGTGGGAACTCCTGAGCACGCAAAATCCACGCCAGGTGACCACATTGCCTTGGCGGGAATTTCCGCTTTCGGTGGGCGACCTCGTTCGATCATATGCGGCGCAGTTCGGTGGATCGCAGGCACCTGCTCAATTCTTCGACGTGCTCGTGCGTCGAGTGGAGGCGGCGGACGATCTCGATGTTCCTGCGCCACCGGTGGACCTCCTGGCGAAGGTGCGGCCCAGCACGGCGCAGCATATTCGCATCGGGGAAACGGTGTTGCAGGTGGGGGATCGCGTGCGTCTGGAGCCCGGAGTGACGCCGTTGTGCTCCGATGGGGGAGAATTCCGCATTCTCTGGTTCAGCCAGAAACAGGCAGATGTACGATTCGTGCAACTGGAAGGTCTTTCGGGACCCGTGGAATTGTTTCGAGGTGCTCAATGGATACGTGGCTGTTCTCTGGTCACTGGGTCGGCTCCGCTCATGATGGGCGAGCAATCGTTGGTTCCGGGTATGGTTTGCCGCATCGAGGATGCCAATGCATGGCCAGGGTGGAAAGCGCGTGACTACCCGGTGCGCGCGGCGCGACGAGATACGGCGGGGTACGTGCATGTATTGCTCCGATGGGGGAACGGAGAGTCGGGTGAATTGATCGTCGGTTCGGGTGACGGGTGCTTCCCGGGACTTCGTTGGTTTCCTCCGGAAGACGTGGATGCGCGTGGTACCCTTCGTACGGACACGGTGGCGCTTGCTGATGGCACCACGATACGACGCGATGATCGTTTTCTCTGGTTCGATGGAACGCGCACGGCAGAGGTGATCGTCGACGCGTTCTTGGGATTGGGGTATGCTGCCGAATCAGGACGGCACATCTCCCAAGGGTGGGATGGTGGCACCTTCCGTATCGAAGAGGCGCATGGCGGCCTCCGTTCGGGATTACTCCGGCTCCCCGCGGAGCTTCCGCAATCCGTGCAGATCGGCGGGCGATGGGTTCGGGTGCAGGAATCTGAATTGTTGGTGGAGGGGTCGCTGTATCGAGTGATTGCGCTGGCACCGCCAATGGCGGATGGTACGCAGTGCGCGCGCTTCGATCGGGTGGGGTGGCGCGTCCTGGCGCAGCAGGGAAAGCTCCACGCAGACATCAGGTTCCCGATGCAATGCCGCCGCACGCGTCTCGGGTGCATGGTCGGCTCCACGATCTACCGTCGTGGCCAGCGCTTCTACCATCGTCCCATGCAGGTCTTGGTGGAGGCGGCCGCCTACCACATCACCAATTCCCGCACGCTCGAAGTAGAACATCGGGATGGGCAACGATTCCGGCTCCTGGATCAAGGACGGTGCTCTGCGGACTTGGTTCCGGTGTATGATCGCTTCCGCCTCGGTGCGATGGAGCTTCGGCGTGGGATGCGGCTCCGGCTTCGGGTGGCAGATGGGGAGTACGCTGCGGGAAAACGGTTCACGGTGCTGGCGATCGACCATGCGGACCCGGCGCAGTCGCCACTGATGATCACGACGTCCGGAATGGGATTCTATTGCACGAAGATCGCGGCCGCCCAGTTCCAATGGCGCGATGGTGCGACGTGGCGGGACTTTCCCGAGCAGGACGCCGCATATCCATGGGGATCGCCTCCTGCGCCGACGACGAAATTCAAGGTCGGGATGCGCGTGCGGTATCTCGGAGGAGATCCGGAGGCGCTATTCCGGCAGCACGACGCCACGGAAGAGCTGGCGCGACGTACATTGGCAACGGTGACGGCGGTGCACGGGGGAGGGTGCGGAGACTGTCGGTTTGACGTGGAGCTCCCTGGTGGGACGTATGGGGACGGTAACGCGGACGGAAAGCGCTACCAACACCTCCGGTGGCAATATCTGGAACCCATTCACCTGGGAGTGATATGGAAGCGGGTCTTTCGGTATCCGAAGCGCACGCCGCAGTGGTGCCGATGCGTCAATCCTGGGGCGGTGGTGGGAACGGATCGTGAGGGAAATGAGTTGCGCGTCGGCGATTTGGTGCGGGTGCGGTTGGTTTCCTCGGACTCCAGCAGTCGCGCACGTGAGCTCGATTTTGCGTCGCAGGTGTTCGTGATCGTGCACTGGGGTTCCAATGTAAATAAATGGGTCTACCTGCGAGCGCATATGGATCTCGGGCAGTGTGTGGCGAATACTACGGTGGGCGCCGAGAAAATCCCCGAAGCGTTCCGACGAGATCCGTCCTGGTGGGTATCACTCTGCTGGGCGAAGGTATCCGATTGCACGCGGCTGCCGCGCGCTGAGCGGCAGCCGCGGACAGCATCCGCCACCTAGCGGTTCGCGCGCGGTCCAAAACGGCCACCCCAACGAGGGGTGGCCGTTCTTCCGTCTGGAGAGGTTAGGGAGTGCGTTTGCCGCTCTTGAAGACTGCGTATGCGCCGCCGCCCATGAGCGCGAGTGCGAGCGCCATCCCGAGGAGCGCGAGGTCTGCATCTCCTGCAGGAAGCGCCGCCTTCTTCACGACGAGGAACGCGACCGCCATGATGATCGCGAGGAGGAGTGCGACCTGCGGCACGAGGACGCCGAGGATCATGGCGATGCCGCCAAAGAATTCCGTGATACTCACGAGCCACGCAAAGAATGCGGGCATGGGGAATCCGAATTTGGCAAGCATCCCCGTGAACGCAGGAATGCCCGGCGCACCACCAAAGAGCTTACCGTATCCGTGGTAAATGAAAATGATACCGAGCGCGAGACGGAGGATGAGGAGGGTGACATCACGTCGTCGCGCCGCATCGAGCGTTATCGTCATATGGGGAACATGATGATGAGGGTTGCGAATAGCGTAGCATGGGGTTTTTGGTGGAGGGAATGCCCATGGAGGATTTGGGGTGCGGTATTCGTGACAATCCGTGTGCCTTTGCTACGCTTCCGGTGCGTCCCTTTTGGGGCGTGATTCTTTCACAAGAACAAGAGGAGGCATGTGATGACGGTGCTGCGTGGCATCGACTTCGGGCAGGTGTGGGGGGCGTCCGGAGTGCAGGGGTTTCATGGAGAGGGGTGGCCGTTTCATCGGTGGCTCCGGCTCGTTCCTGGGTTCGATTTCTCGGGCATGACGTTCGTGGCGAAAACGGTGACGCTCGAACCGCGAGCCGGCAACATGCCGTCGCATCCGCAGACGCTCGCACCGCTGCAGCTCTTTCCAGATTGCGTGGCGATCCGACCGTTGACGGGTGTGGTGCTCAATGCGGTGGGGCTCACGAATATCGGCTTCGAGGCGCTGTGCGAGCGCGGGGTGTGGTTTCGTCGGACATCGCCGTTCTTTCTATCCTGGATGGCGGTGGGCGCAACACGCACGGAACGTGCGGCAGAGTACCGGGGGCTGGTGACCATGTTCCAGCGCCATCAATCCGGACTGCGCGCGTCGGTCGGAATCCAGTTGAACTTCTCCTGTCCAAATGTGGAGCACCGGTCCGAGGAATGGGAAGCGCTCGTGACGGAAATCCATGACGTGTTGGATGTGGTCGGAGTGCTCGGCGTGCCGCTCGTGCCGAAGCTCAGTGTGGAGTTTCCCGTCGCGCATGCGGCGCGCGTCGCGGAGCATCCGGCATGTGATGCACTGTGCGCGTCGAACACGATTCCCTGGGGGCGGTTGCCGGATCGGATTCCTTGGTTGCGGCTCTTCGGATCCACACAGTCGCCGCTCCGGGCGCGCGGCATCCCGGCCGATGGCGGCTTGTCCGGTCGCCCGCTCCTGCCCCTCGTGGCGGAGTGGGTGCGGGATGCGCGAGCGGTGGGCATCACGAAACCCATCCACGCGGGTGGTGGCATTCTCGCCCCGCGAGATGTGGACGTGCTCGTCGATGCAGGTGCAGATTCCGTCGCGCTGGGATCGATCGCCATGTTGCGGCCGTGGCGTGTGCAGTCGACCATTACGTACGCCGCGGGGAAATGTTCTTTTGCTGCGCAGGTGCGGGCTGCAGCACGGAGCAATGTCAATCCTGAGCCGCGCCGCACTCCCGCAGCACGCGCGGCAGCGGATACCGTGAAGGAGGTGTGATCATGACCCCATCATTCACCATTCGGGCGCCGGATTGTTTCCATACGCATCTCCGGAATGGAGCACTGCTCGGCGCGGTGTTGCCGTACTATGTGCGGCAGTTCGCGCGCGTGCTCGCCATGCCGAACCTCAAGCCGCGCGAAGTGCGTACGGCGGAGGATGCGGAACGATACGCCGAAGCAATTCGGCAGGCGCGCGTCGAGCAGGGACTGTCGGAGCCATTCACCGCGCTCCTCACGCTGTTCCTCACGGATGCAACCACGCCGTTGGACATCGAGGAGGCGCATCGTGCGGGAGTCGTCGCAGCGAAGTACTATCCGCTCGGGGTGACCACCAACTCGGATGCGGGCGTCCGGGACATCTTCGCGCTTGGTCCGGTGCTCCGGCAGATGGAAGAGTCCGGCATGGTGCTCTGCGTGCACGGCGAGGTGCCCGGTATCAACGCGGCGCTTGCGGAGGAGGCATTTCTGCCGACGCTCCAGCGCCTTGCGTTCGAGTTTCCGCGGCTTCGGATCGTCTTCGAGCACATCTCGACCGCTGCGGCGGTCGCGTGCGTTGCATCGCTGCCGAAAACGGTTGCCGCATCGATCACCGTGCACCATGCATGCATCACGCGGGCGCAGGTGTTCAACGTGTTCGGCGATATTTGCGATGCGCATCTCTATTGCAAACCGATTGCGAAAGAAGAAGCGGATCGGCGCGCAGTTCGGCAAATGATGACGAGCGGCGATCCACGATTCTTCTTCGGATCCGATAGTGCGCCGCATCCGCGTGCAATGAAGGAGGGCGCGGGATGTGCGGCGGGGGTGTTCTCCGCGCCGGTCGCCATAGAGACGCTCGTGGAGATATTCGAGGAGGATCAGGTGCTCGAACGTCTCGAGGACTTCACCTCGCGTTTCGGTGCGCAGTTCTACGGCCTCGAGCGCAACACCGGATGCATTGAGTGCACGTGCACCGATTGGGTGGTCCCCGAGGAGTGCGGCGGCGTCGTTCCGTTCCGCCACGGCGGAACGATCCATTGGCAGATGCGGCGGCTGCCCTGAGCAGTTCCCCTCCCACCTCGGTGGGAGGGGATTTTCGTACCCTTGTCATTGGAGGGATCGAGTGCTACGGTGGCGTCTTCTATGCGTTTCCCACGTTTTCGCTGGATATTGTTGTTGACGTGCGTTCTTGTGGGCGGCGGAATCGCGGCCTTCGTGGTGCGTTCCCGAAATGCTGCGCCAACGTACGCGACCGTGCCGGTGACGCGGCGTGATTTAGCGCGTGAGGTGGTGGTGACGGGAACGGTGAAGCCAGCCGCAGAGGTCGCGCTGGCATTTGAAGGTACCGGGCGTATTGCGGAGGCGCGGGTGGCAGTAGGAAGTTTGGTGACTGCCGGGCAGCCGCTCTTGATTTTGAGCGAGCTCGATCTGCGCGCACGACTCGCGCAGCGCCGCGCCGCGGTAGCGGGAGAACGGGCAGCACTAGCGGAGCTTCGTCGGGGACCGCGCTCGGAAGATGTGCGTGCGGCAGAAGCGGAAGTCGAAAACGCGCGCCGCGCACTCGCAGACGCACAAATTTCGCGATCGTCCGTCGATCGGAAGGTGGGCGCGGAGTTGGCGGATCGGTATGAGGATGTGCCGAACATCCTCCGCAACGCGTACACCACTGCGGATGATGCGATTCGCAAGCAGACCGATGTCCTGTTTCTCAATGACGCTACCCAAAATCCGAAACTCACGTTTCGTACGGCAGAGCCACAGGCAGCCATCGATGCAGAGCAGGGGAGGCGTGCCACGGAGGGTGAGCTCACCGTATGGGCGAGCAAGCTCGCCCCTATGAACGGATTCGCCGTGTGGGACGGTGCGCTCCTTGATGCGATGCGTCGGCTCGACGTGATGAGCGCATTTCTCGATCGTCTGATTGTGGCAGTGAATCATGCGACGGACATTGCGCCGACCACGATTGCGACCTATCAGGCGAGCGTGAATAGCGCGCGCGCCAATGTGAACACCGTGCGCTCGAATGTGGATGATCTGCGTCAGGCCATCGTCACGCAGCGAGCGGGGAATGAACAGGTACTGGCGTCGGCGTCCTCGGAGGTGACTATTCGACAGAATGCGCTCGCGACCGCAGAAGCGCGTTGGCGGGTCGCGCGTGCGGGCGCCACGCGCGAGCAGATCGAGCGGCAACAGGCGCGCATTGCGGTTGCGCTGGCAGATGTCACCGAGGTGGAGGCGCTCCTCGCGCAATCGACGCTCCGCGCACCATTTGATGGTGTGGTGACCGTGCAGGATGCGAAAGTGGGCGCTATCGCATCGCCCGGAGTATCGTTGGTGACGATCATTTCCAACAACCCGCCCCACCTCGAAGCGAATATCCCCGAGGTTGATCTTGCCGATCTCCAGATTGGTGCACCCGCGCAAGCGACGTTTGATGCGTTTGGGAATGAGGTGGAGCTCGAGGCGGTAGTGACCGCGGTTGATCCCGCGGCCGTTGTCGTGCAGGGCGTGCCTACCTATCGTGCGACGCTTGCCTTCACCGCGGGTGCCGAGCGAGTTCGTATGGGCATGACCGCGAACATTACCATCGTCACTGGGCAGCGAAATGACGTGCTCGCGATTCCGGTGCGTACGATCGCCACCCGAGAAGGGCAGGCGACCGTTCGCGTGCTGCGCAATGGATATCCGGTCACCGTTCCTGTGCGGCTTGGGCTGCGGGGATCTGATGGGATGGTGGAGCTGTTGGATGGATTGCGTGAGGGCGATCTCGTCATTCGGGATGCGGAGTGAGTATGGCACTCATTGAGGTGGATCATCTCCAGAAGACATACGGAACGGACGATGCGCAGACTCCTGCGTTGCGGGGGGTATCTTTTCAAATTGCGGCGGGCGAATTCGTGGCGATCATGGGACCGTCCGGTTCGGGAAAATCCACGCTCCTCCATATCCTCGGATTCCTCGATCGCCCGACGGGCGGCAGCTATCGGTTTGATGGGCGTCATGCGGATTCCTTTTCGGATGACGAGCTTGCGCAGCTGCGCAATCAAACCATGGGATTCGTGTTTCAAGCGTTCAATCTCCTGCCGCGGACTACGGTGCTCGAGAATGTGTGTTTGCCGTTGCGGTATTCGCAACTCCCGGAACGCGAATGGCGATCACGCGCCGAGCGCGCGTTGACCCGCGTGGGGTTGGGGCATCGACTGCATCACACGCCTGCACAGCTTTCCGGTGGGGAACAGCAGCGCGCAGCGATTGCCCGTGCGCTCGTGCTCGATCCGAAGGTACTCTTTGCGGATGAGCCCACGGGTAATTTAGACTCGGTTTCCGGACGTGCGGTGATGCTGCTACTGCGGGAATTGCACGCCGAACAGGGGCATACCATTATTTTGATCACGCACGAAACGGCCACCGCGGAGCATGCGGAGCGGGTGCTCGCGTTTCGTGATGGGCGCCTCGAGCGCGACGAGCGTCTCGCCCAGTCTCGGCGCGCCGACCAATTTACGAAGTAGCGGAACGTTGTTATGCGCCTTCGGCACCAGTTCATCGCGGCGATCCATGCGCTTCGCGCGAATACGGTGCGCTCGCTCCTCACGATTCTCGGAATCGTGATTGGTATTACCGCCATCATGCTCGTGATGGCGGTAGGACGCGGCGCGCAGGACCTGATTCTCGATCAGGTGCGCGGGTTTGGCGCGGAGACCATCATTATTGAGCCGGGGCGCGAACCGAAGGGACCATCGGATTTCGTGGAAGTATTTACGGATTCACTGAAAGAGCGTGACCTCGCCGCGCTTGCTGATGCGGCACGGGTACCGGGTGTCACGGATGTGGTGCCGCTCGTGGCACAGGTGACGACCGCGGCGTTTGGTAATGAAACGTACCGCGTGCAGCTGCGGGGAGCGGGGCCTGCCATTCTGGAGGTGCTGCGCCTCACGCTCGCGTCCGGTGTGCCGCTCACGGAGGACGATGTGCGACGGCGCGCCGCGGTCGCGATCATCGGTGATGACGTACGGGAGCAGCTCTTCGGACAGCAAGACCCGATCGGGCAGCGGATTCGCATGAAGAACGTTTCCTTCCGCGTGGTCGGGGTGCTCGAGCGAAAGGGGGAGTCGGGCATTGTGCCGGTGGATCACATGGTGCTCGTTCCGTATTCCACCGCGCAGGAATATCTCCTCGGCATTACCCACGTTCACGCAATATTGGTGCGCGCAGTTTCGGAGCAGGTCGTACCACGCGTGAAGCGAGATGTGGAGATCACGTTGCGCGAATTGCATCGTATCAGTGACCCCGAGAAGGATGATTTCCACGTGATGACGCAGGTGGACATCGTGCAGCGCATCGGAATCATCAGCACCATCCTCACTGTGCTCCTCACTTCCATTGCGGCGATTTCGCTGGTGGTTGGTGGCATCGGCATCATGAACATTATGCTCGTTGCGGTGGCGGAACGGACACGGGAGATTGGACTGCGGAAGGCGCTCGGTGCACGACGGCGTGATATCCTTGGGCAATTTTTGTTCGAATCAGTGACGCTGACGGCAGTGGGCGGGATCATGGGAGTTGCGATCGGTGCATCGTTGGCATTCCTTGCGGCGGTCATTTTCCGTGCAACGGTTTCCCCGAATTGGGCATTCACCTTCCCGATTTCCGCTGTCGTGCTCGGCGTGGGTGTTTCGGGGGTGCTTGGCGTGGTATTTGGCCTCGCTCCCGCTCGTAAAGCAGCCGCGATGAGTCCCATGGAGGCATTGAGAAATGAGTGAGGGCGTGCGCCACAGTCAATGGAAATGGTTTTTGGCCTTGTATAGTCATTCTCCTTCATCCCCCCTTGCCTTTTTCCAGAAATCGTGTATGATGGTGCTGTGAGGTAGGTGTCTCGTTTGGTACCGGCTTCCCCGAGACCGTAAGGTCCAAGGGTTGGAGCGTTAGGGCCTTGGCGAGAAGGTCGCCCTACTCGGAAGTTTCAGCCCTTGCTATGGCAACTCGGTTGTACATCGGAAACTTGTCCTACACCACGAATGATGAGGAACTTCGGGATGCGTTCGCGCAGTCCGGATCCTCGCTCATCTCGGCACAGGTCGTCATGGATAAGTTCACCGGTCGTTCCCGCGGATTCGGCTTCGTCGAATACGATCGGGACGAGGACGCACAGGCCGCCATCTCCATGTGGGATGGAAAGGACCTCGGCGGTCGCCCTCTTCGGGTGAACGTCGCGCGCCCCAAGGAAGAGCGCGCCCCCCGGCGCGACTTCGGCGGTGGCAACGATCGTTACTAAAGAGCGATTGTTCCCAACACCCACTCCGGAAACGGAGTGGGTGTTGGTTTTTGTATTTGTGCGGAGTGCATATTTTCTATCTTATTTTAGCGACTTTTGTCGTAAAAGTGTTTGGTAGTATTGACAAAAACTGAGTATTCATGGTATACATATATGTTTCGCTCATTCAGCGGCAACGAAGGAGGTGAGTCATGGGGGTGATTGATCTCATGGGCGCCGGGCTGACTGAGCTCGGAGCCATCTGTAGTGGAGAAGTCCAGGAAATGGGCCAGCGGGTCCAGCACTGGTTCTTCCGGGAACGGAACTGCACCCTCGAGGTGCGCATTCCCCGAGACGAGCAGAGGGCCATCGAGACCGCGGCCCGAGCGCTCGCGAAAGGCATCGAGCTCGCGCGCACGAGCAACAACAGAGGAGGGAACGCGTGATGAAGAAGACCTACAACGGAGCGTACACGATCGGACCTGGTGGTGTGGTCACCATCCTGCGGCCGGCTTCGCAGCCGCCGCCGGCCCCCAGGCCCCAGCAGCCCCAGGCGACGGGCAACAAGTAGTCGCGCTGCCAGGCACCGGCCCCTTACGAGGGAGCCGGTGCTCGAATTTTATCGCATGCTGGACACGCGAGGGGATGATGATTATGCTGCCCGAGGCGCCATCTGCTGCAGGGTGGCTGCGCCCGAGAGGAGCATGACATGTCCGAAGAGGTATTGGTGCTTTTGCCGACCGTGGATGAGCTGCGGTGGTGGATGTTGCATACGGTGCAGCATGTGTATCGGGTGGAATATTACCTCCGCGAGCTCGGTTTGGGCGCGCATGATCCCGAGCGGCCACACGATATTGTGGGGACTGGCAATAAGTTCGAATGGCAGGTGGCGAGCGGCTTTGCGGTCTAGCAGCGTGATCGGTCTCCCGAGCATTTCACGAGGTTCGTGCGGTCATCGCTCGAACGGCATCGGTGTCAGTACCACCATCGCAAATGGAACGATCCGAATCCGGATGCCACGCCGGAGGATATGAAGCTCGGTGCGGTGGATGCGATCTGTTCATTGTTGGAGCCGCGCGCATATCAGGGCGGTACGCATTCCTTCGATGCGGTGCTCGAGGTGGCGGAACGGAATCCGCTGCATAAGCGGCCCTGGATGCGGGAGTTGGTCGCTGAGATGCGAAAACTCGCCCCGCCCCCGATCGAATCCATTACTTCGTTCGAGCACATCCCGAACATCGGCATTCCGTCCGCGATGCACGACATGGTGCGTCAGCGGGTACAGGAAGGACGGTTGCTCCTCCGCGAGCACGGATACCTGCTCTGAGCGTTCTCCCCGAGCCCGATCTGGACTCGGGGAGCTGCATTTGTCATACTGGCGACTATCCTATGTCGCAATCGGTATTTGATCAGATCCGCTCACTCCTGGATCACGCAGCCGTACCGTACGACTGCAGAGCGCATGCGCCGGTGTACACGAGTCAGGAGGCGGCGGATGTTCGGGGGGTGGCGCTCGCGCAGGGGGCGAAGTCCCTCGTGTTGCATGTGGATCAATCTCGATACCTCCTCGCGGTGCTCTCTGCGGCGAAGCAGGCGGATTTCGAAAAATTGCGCGCGCATCTTGGTGCGAAGAAAGTGGCGCTCGCGACACCGGAGGAAGTGCAGGCGCAGACGGGGTGTACGATTGGTTCCGTGCCGCCATTCGGTAGCATGCTCGGCATGCCTATGGTCGTGGACCCATCGCTCGCCGCGCAGCAGATGATTGCATTTAATCCGGGCAGTCACGTGCACTCCATCCTCATGCCATACACTGCATACGCAGAGCTCGTGCAGCCGGAGCTCGTCGCATTCGCAAGGCCCTAGTATGTCCATGATTCACATGGCGCACTGCACGAAACGATTTGGGGATTTCATTGCGGTCAATGATGTGTCATTTACCGTGGAGTCGGGTGAGGTGTTCGCGTTTCTCGGTCCGAACGGCGCCGGAAAAACGACGACCGTCAAAATGCTCACGACACTCCTTCTCCCAACCTCCGGCGCCATCACGATCAATGGCCATGATCCGGTCCGAGAACCCGATGCGGTGCGCCGGTCATTTGGTATCGTGTTCCAGGATCCGAGTGTCGATGATGAGCTTACCGCGTGGGAGAATTTGGAGGTGCACGGGGTGCTCTATGGCGTCCCGCGCGCAACGCGCCGCCAGCGCATGGCTGAGCTCCTTGCGTTGGTGGACCTTGCGGATCGCCGGGATGCATTCGTGAGAACATTTTCCGGCGGGATGAAACGTCGTTTGGAAATTGCGCGTGGACTTCTCCATCATCCAGCCATCCTCTTTTTGGATGAACCGACGCTCGGCCTCGACCCGCAGACGCGCAACCACATGTGGTCGTACATTGCGAGCCTCAACAAAACGGAGGGCATGACGATTTTTTTCACCACGCACTACATGGAGGAGGCGGACCGCGCCGCGACACGACTCGCGATCATTGATCACGGGAAGATCGTGGCGATGGATTCTCCGGCAGGCATCAAAGCGAAGGCGGGCGCGGCCACACTGGAAGATGCATTCCTCAAGCTGACCGGAACGGGTATTCGCTCCGAGGAGGCCTCGGGTCTCGATCGTATCCGACAGCATCGCCGCGCGTGGACTGGTCGATAACGGATACACTGATGACGGTATGAACGCACTCCGCACGATTGCCATTCTCTGGCTCCGTCAGGTGAAACGGAATATACGATCCCGTGCGCGGATCATCGGGTCGCTCGGGCAGCCGCTCCTGTTCCTCGTGGCACTGGGATTTGGATTTGGTCCCGTGTACGCACAAGCAGGTCGTGGCGCATATCTCGAATTTTTGGGTCCGGGGGTCATTGCGATGAGCGTCCTCTTCACCGCGATGTTCTCCGGGATCGATCTCATCTGGGATCGGCAATTTGGATTTTTGAAGGAGACGCTCGTGGCTCCGGTGCCGCGGACGGCGATCATGATTGGGCGGACGCTCGGTGGCGCAACGGTTGCCGTATTTCAGGGGGTCCTCGTGACGGCGCTCACACTTCTCGTGGGATTCCGGCCCGCGTCATGGTTGCTTGTGCCGCTCGTGCTCATTCCGATGGCGCTCATCGCGATCCTCTTCACCGCACTCGGAACGGCAATTGCCATCCGTATGCGGGACATGCAGGCATTCCCGCTCATCGTGAACTTCCTCATCATGCCACTCTTCTTCCTTTCCGGTGCGCTGTTCCCGGTGGATGGCATCCCCCGTGCACTCGCGGTAGTCGTACGTGCAAATCCGCTCGCGTATGGCGTGGATGCGATGCGTGGGCTACTCACCCATAGCGCGTCCTTCGGGATCGGATGGGATCTCCTGCTCCTCAGCGTGCTCGCGGTGGTATGTGTTGGTATTGGCAGTGTGCTCTTCCGTGGGATGGAGGGGTGAACGACCAAATGTCGCATGATATCATCACGTCGTACGCTGTCTTCGCTTCGGTTCCATGAATCGGCGACGGGCATTCTCGTGTGGAGATGTGACACGTGTCCTGGCTCATGCCACCGCACAGGCCAACGTGGGGTGGGCGACTTGTCTATTGCGATGACCTAGAGAGGCTGAACGATGCATGATCGATCATTACCGTTTCCTGCCGGTGTCTCAGGAGATGGGGCCGAGCAACGGATACCCGCACGATTAGGCGAATTGAGCCACACGCTCCTTCGTTATCCCGTGCATCCGCGTGGACATTGGATGGCGATGCGATGGATAGTGCCAAACTTGTACCTTGCACAAGAAGGACTGGTGACCCCCATGTACCTCGATGCATTGGAACGAGCATTGGCTACTCCAGATCAGGAGGCATCATCCATCGTGTTGCCGCGTTCTCTCTATCCATGTGTTGCGTGTGGCGCATGTGTGGATTGGCAATTTGATCGATGCGGTATCGTGGCGACATCGCCGTGCCCGCGTCCACATGGATCGGCAGGAGCTCCGTGTGTGTTCGTGCTCAACGTGCCGTCCGGTGTGCTTATGGTTGGAGAGCATTTTCGGCCCGCATTTCAGATCAGTGCGTCCTACGATTGCACGACCCCAGCAGGTTGCGTGCGCACATCGCATGCGATGGCGGAGGTGGGATGCGCGTCTGTGTTCGTGGGGGATACGTATCCGAGCCTCTATCGTGGTACAGGGGGTGCACTGGTCGTTGGGTTCCCCTGGCATGATGTGACGACGGATCGAAGTGTGTTTCCCGCGGATGAGCTGGTGCGGGGATCGATAACAAGTGAGCATTGGTGCGCTATGGTGGATGGCGATGAGTTCATGCGACGCGGATGCGCGGATGTGGAGCAATGCTCGGCGTTTCGCGTGCAGGTGCGACCAGGTGTGTACATGTTCACGCACGAGCTTCCATTCGGGGGAGAAGATCGGCGCTCCCGAGGGATCATGACGCGTATTCAATGGGTGCGACCGCCGGATCCGGTGCGGGTTGCATGACGGAATGCCGACTACGCAATACAGCATATGCGAAGACATGCAATTGAGCAGATGGCTGCGCTCATTCGCGATCCGTGACGAATGGGCTCTGGCGCAATGACGTGAGACGAGAGAAATCCCGATGGCCAGAGCGGCCATCGGGATCTTTGTTACGGAAGCACATCCAGTGCCCAGGGATCGGTGATTGCGTGCGGAGCTGCGGCGATCGTCTGCCACCAATGTTCTCGCGTGGCGCCGACGGCATGCGGGATGCTCTGCCACGGCGCATTGCAGGGCGGTCCGTCGGTGTAGTGGTACTCCATCGCGCCGTCCTGGTGCACGATGATCATCGCGCTCGATCGCGTGCCGTAATCGTCATCATGGACGCAGGGACCGTCATACACGTGATGGGGATCGTGCGCGGCGATTGAGCGCAGGAGCGCATCGGAGAGATCGCCCTGCGGGTGATCCTTCTCCTGCGCGTGTTTTGGATGAAACCGCTGCACGGGTGCGAGGTACGTGGCGACTGCGCGATCCACCGGTGCGGCGCCGAGGCTCCGCTGGGTGATGATGAGCGTCCCTGGGGTGATGGCGCGCTCCTTGATGGTGCGGCCGTCACTCCAGAGGAGGTACGCTTCCTCCGGATTCGCGAGTACGAGGTGGAACGGGCGGAACGCGGCAGGATCGAGCGCACGAAGCACTTCGACGGCGATGTGCGGCGATCGATGCGCGAGCGCGAATGGGACAAGTTGTCCGCGCGATCGCCGCCCGAGGCCGGGCGGTGCGCCGTCGCGATTCGTGAGCGCGGCGCACATGCGCACCGCATTCATGCCAATCCATGTGCCGCCGCGTCGGAGATCCTGCGGTGCGATGCAGGGGAGATCCGTATCGATCCGGTGGATGCGCGGTGGCGCGGAAGGACGATCATAGAACTCATCGCGGTTCGCGATGCAGAGCAGTGGGACCAGCGTCCCCGGATTCCAGGCGAGCGCGACGGTACACATGATGTTTCCTTTCGCGCATCAGAGTGCGCAGGCGATGGTGAGGCGTGATGCGGGGTGATGGCGGCGCGCTGCAATCAACGCGCGACAGCCGATACGGTGGGTATCCAATTCCTGGAGCAGCGCCGCAACGTCCGTCGCGGGATCGCGGATGTCGCCGATCGCATGTGCCGCACTGAAGATGCAGGGCGCGACCGCGCCAGTCCGGGTGACGTAATACATGCGCGCGGGGCGATCGCGACATCCCGCATCGAGCGAGCAGGACCGAGAGACCGGAAATTCGTGGTACCGCGGTTTCAGGTGCTCGTGCACGAAGCGATTCACGGTGGCCACGTGCTCAGCGGTGAGTGCGAACGTGCGGTTCCAGGGTTCGGCGCCGGTGCCGATGGGGAGCCATCCATTGAGGACGACGCGTTTGGCGCCGAGTGCGCGATAGAACGGAACCACCTGCGGCAGCTCGTGCACATTCTGCGCGTTCACCGTGAATTTGCACATGGTCGGGACGAGTGCGGGGAGCGCTGCCCACGTCTGCATCGCTTTCGCGAAGCTGCCCGCGCCACGGACTGCGTCGTGTGTCTCCGGCGTCACGCCATCCATGCCGATCTTCACGCAATCGATGTGCGCGCAGAGCGTGGCGATCGTGCGTTCGGGGAGATGGACGCCGCTCGTGACGAGGAGCGTGTACTTCCCGAGCGTGTGGGCATGCGCGCAGAGGGTCGCGATGTCCGGATGGATCGTCGGTTCTCCGCCCATGAACGAAATGGATTGCACGTACGGTGCGAGGCGATCCATCGTGCGGAGCACGTCCGATGTGGGGAGATGTCCGCGAAATGGATTGTTCGCTTCATAGCAGTGGCGGCAGCGGAGCGGGCAGGCTCCGGTGATCCAGATGCTCGCGAGGGGAAGGGGAAGGCAACCGCCATCCTCCCAACGTTTCGTGGTCGTCTGCATGGGTGCTCCTCCCTTGTCTCGTTACAGGTGCTAGCATCCGCCGTGTTCGGCCCATTCGTCATCGTCTGCTCGCAGATCGCATGCGCGATCGCGGACCCGACGATGCCAATCGTCGAGGCACGCTGCCGCGTCGCGATCACGCGTCCGATCGCAATCCAGCGCAGCGGCCACGTGGTAGCGGATGTCTTCGATGTCTGCCATGGCGCCGACGCCGTGTTCGCCGCATGCGAGTGTCTTGACGACGGGATCCACGACCGTGCATTTCGGGTACCAACGCCGGAGCGTCGCGAGGTGCTCCGCGGTGGCGGGATGCTCCCACATCTGTGTGTTCATTGCGGGCGCGATGACGAGCGGGCGATCCCGTCGCCACGCGCGTACGATGCTCGTGAGCAGGGTGTCGCAGATGCCCGCCGCCATCTTCGCGAGTGTATTCGCGGTGCACGGCGCGACGCAGAGGACGTCGCCCCACTCGCGGAGTGTGATGTGTGGGATCATGGCACCGCGTTCGTACTGGCCGGTGCCCCATTCATCCTCATCGCGCCAGACGCGGTAGGAGTAGCCGTGATTTTGTGCCTGTCGTTCCGTCGAGAGCGTGTGTGGATCCCAGAAGGTGAATGATCGCGCAGAGGCGACGATATCGACTCGTCCGATGGATCTGCTCAGCTCCAGTGCGAGCGGTGGGGTGCGTTTCGCTGCCACGCTCCCGGTCACGCCGAGCACGATGTGTGCAGCGCGTTCGGATTGCGGTGTTTGCGTTTCTGCCGCGATATCACTGAGCGGTGGGAATGGATTGGGCAGTGCGATGGTCACCGGTGTGTGTCCGCAGGCAATGCAGGAGCTGTCCTGTGGTGCCCAGGCGGGGAGCGTGGGAATGTCGTTCTTGAGTTCGAGTCCGTAGCGACCTTCCCAGGTCCGCCCGCACGCCGTGCAGGTATGGGTGCACGACGTGATGAGGAGTCCGTATCGATGCATGATGTCCTCCGTTGGCCGCTCAGCGCGAGCGCTTCGTTCGGGAATACGCGCCGCATCGATCCACGAGCGTTCGCGCAAGTTCGGATCGAGGAATGCGCGTGCTCGTGCCATTGCGCTCGACGAGATATGCCGCGTCGCGCGCCCATTCGAGACAGTTTGCGACCACGAGGTCGCCATTAGATCGTTCGAGTGCGGTACGCGCTCGGGCGAGGAGTTCGTCGTCGGTACAGCCGACTTCGAGTTTGAACTGGACGAGCATGCCGGTGAATCTCCACGCGCGACGCATGCGTTCGACGAGTTTCGGGGTTTGCGCAAGCTCGAGGAACAGCTGCTCGTGCTGCGAGCTCATTTTGCCCGCGGTAGTAACGGGCACGAGCTCCCCGCGCGCATTTCTCTTGTGCACTGCAGCGACGCGGTAATCGCTCACCGCGGCGGAGTGGATGATGATGTCGTATGCCCCGCGCGTCACCTCACATTCCAGGCGCTCAGCCAACTCATCGAACGTGCGGTACGCTTCGACGTGAAGGTTGGTATATCGTTCCCAGCTCCTCGCATCGAAGTTGCTCGGCAGTGGGATGGTGGTGATCGCGAGTGGTTTGTTCGAGGTGAGGAGCGTGACTTCGGTCTCGCGTGAGGCATCTGCGAGGGCGAGCGCGATTTCCGTCCCAGTGCGCCCCTTGAAGATATTGGTGATCGCGCGTACGCGATCGATGGGAACTTCCGTGGATCCCGCCGTGACGAGGATGCGGAGCATGTTATCTCCTTTCGATTGGGAACGTGCTGTCTCGATCGTATGGTGCTTGCCTTTTGTGTACAATGTGTCGTACAGTTACGACAACAGGGAAGAAATCTGTGCATGCTCTCATTTTTTCGCCATCCTGAGGAGTCCCCGACGAAGGATCTCGCCCCATAAAGCGGCCTCTCCCGCACCCGTCACCGATTATGATCGAGCAGCAACTCCAATCGTTTGGATTAAGCGAACAGGGAGCGAAAATACTCGCGATCCTCTACGAGCATGCACCTGTGGGGGCGTCGTTCATTGCGAAGAAGCTCGGACTCTCACGGTCCTCGGTCTACACGGTGCTCGCGGCGCTCACCGCGAAGGGATTGGTCTCGACGACCTTCCGCAACGACGTGAAGCAGTTCGTGGCCACCGGTCCAGAGGCGCTCGAGCAGTACATCCGCGCCGAGCGGCGGGAATTGGAGCGGAAGGAGCGCGTCATCGGCGACCTCGTGCAGCATCTCGCGGCGACGCGGCGCGAGGATCTCCATGTACCGCAGGTGATGTTCTTCGAGGGCGTGGAGGGATTGAAGCGCATTTATCTCTCCATGCTCCGCGATGCACGTCCGGGCGCCATCATGTACGTGCTCCGTGATGAGTTCATTTGGGAGGAGGTGTGGTCGTTCTCATGGGAAGAGGAATGGCAGGATCGAGTACGTCGTTGGAAAACGGAAAAAGACGTGCGCACGAGAATGCTCGTGAATCCCTCGTCCGTTGAGCGCAGTAAAGCACCGTTTTACGCAACGCGTGACGGTTTGGAGTTTCGCTACTTGCGTGAGGGATCTGCAGTCGAGAAATTCGCGCTCTACATCTTAGGAGACACGACCGCGATTCTCTCATTCGAAGCAGGCAACCTCATCGGCATTAAGATGGTCAATGCGCACCTCGCAGAAAATTTCGTGCGGATGTTCGAAGGGTTGTGGAGCGCGGCGAAAGAGCGTTGAGGATGGGTGCTTCGTGGAGGCGACGGCAGTCTTCATGAGGTTGTTTGCTGGGGCATAATGCAAGCATGCGCACGAATAATGCACATTGGTATGCCATCACTGGAACAGCGGGTGCTAGGTACGGTGCCGGAACAGACGGAGCAACAGCGGCTCGCAGAACAATTCGATCGCGTGCTTCGGGGAAAGTTACCGCTCGTCGCCCCGGTGAGCTTCCCGGGTGACCTGCCCGAAGTGACTTCGATTACCGTGCTCCCTATGGGCGAGCATCGTGCGACGACACGCGCGCTGCAGATCATTCCCTACTACGCGGTTGGGGGACGGGAGCGGCATGAAACGCTCACGCTCCGCGACGATGGGGTATTCATGGGGACGCTGCCGCGAGATTTTCCGCACGGCGTCCGAAAAGAAGACGTGCTGCGTGTCGTGTACAACGGATTCGAGCGGCTGAAGCTCCATTTTTGGATTCATGTGGGACTGGATCTCCTCCCTCCGGGGGAGCGGCCGGATCCTGCAGGAGGGGCGATGCCGGGGAATCCACGGACACCGCCGGCAGTGGATCCGCACCGTTTGGAATTTTTAGAACAACAAGAAGGCGCGCTGTTTGGTTTTGTGAATCGGGAGCACGAAGGATTCCATGGGTACCATGTGATCGTGTTCCATAATTTTGTGGTACTGGAACATCCGCGGCAGGGGAACGCAGCGTATTTCATCGACTTTGATGCACCCGTCGACCCCGATCAGATTCCCCAGGATGAAGATGGCCGCCGTGCGTGGGTGCTGCGGCAGTCCTGGATCACACTCCTCGGGAAGACGCGCGATGCATTGCGTGCGCAGCCGCAACGTCCCAATGTCGATTATCTCGAGCATCGGGGAGATTGGTTCGTGGCGATGCAGGTGAAGATTGATGAGCGCCTCCGCCGGATTCCCTGAATTTGAGAGACGCAGAAAAGCGCCCTTGCGCATCATGCGCAAGGGCGTCGGCGTGCGAGTTCAGGCGGTTGCAATGGGGACCTCCGGTTGTGGCGCCATGCCCATGGCAATGCGGAGCGGTCGCGTGGTATTGGCGATGGCGACGATGCCGTCGGCGATGGCCTGCAGCTGCGGCCATTTCCCCGGCTCGGCGCAGGCGAGGGTTGCGTGGATGTCGATGGCCGATCGATCAATGCAGAGCGGGTCGTAGAGGAACATGCTCGGCTGATCGACGCACCAGCGAAAGTAGTTGAGCCAGACCATCCATTCCGCTTCAAAGAGTCTGCGCGCGTTGTGTGTACGGAGTAGGGTGCGAACGCGCACACGTTCGTTCGT
Organism: Candidatus Uhrbacteria bacterium; assembly: GCA_016188355.1. Taxonomy (GTDB): domain Bacteria; phylum Patescibacteriota; class Patescibacteriia; order JACPHY01; family JACPHY01; genus JACPHY01. Next base: position 41,709 of record JACPHY010000005.1, on the reverse strand, counting down.
GAGCCGTTCGGGAGCGCAGCGTTGTTCGAGGTAGGCACGGAGTTCGTCATTCCATGCCAATCGCGCACAGGCATGATGCGATGGGACGTGCACCGGCAGCCCTCCTTTCCCCCGCATGAGTGAATCATGGTCCTCGGGGTACGTCAAGCAATGTGCTGGTTGCGGTGTCGCGAGTTCCATGGAGCGGCGATGCAAAAAGAGACACCCACCCCGGGTGGGGTGGGTGTGCTGGGGGCTAGGTGGTTGCGGGTGTCGTCGCGTACTCGAGGAGCGCGCGGCGCGTGTTGCGCTGGAATTCGACCACGCGTTGCGCGATGGCCACGAGCCGTGCATCGGTGCTCGTGTATGGCGTGAGGTCACGTACGAGCGTGCGTGTACGGTCGATGACGGCGCAGAGCCCGAATCCTTCGTAGCGGAGGTCGAAGGCGTCGGGTGTTTCGGGATTGCCGCCGCGCACCACCACGTGCGCGCAGACGATTTTATCCGTGCTCAGGGCCACGCGTGCGACCACGTGTGCGCATTCGCCGCTGCGGATGGGCTTGTGGAAGAACACCTCCTCGCCGACATGCACGGCACGGAGTCCTTCGCGGGCAATGAAGAGCGTGGCGAGGCTTCCGGAAATTTCATCGATTGCTTTGAGGACCTCGCCGCCGAACATCATGTCCATGCCGTTCTCTCGTCCGGGGGAGAGGATGAGAAATTGTTCGAGTTGAACGATCTGGCCGTTCGGATCCCGTGTGAAGGTGCATGGTGACATGGCTCTGTCGTAGCAGAATGGCGCGTAGGCGTCAAGGGGCAGTTCCACAAACATGCTCGCATCGCGGGGTTCCACGAGCGCCTGTTTTTTTGGCTTCTCTGTGAGTGTTGGTGCGTGTACGATGGCAGATATAATGGGTGATCCATGATTTTTATGGGATTTTCTGAACGCGGGGGCGTGCGGTCGGTCGAGGGGGGTCGCGATCGGGAAACATACGAGTCGGTCGTTGACGGGTTTGAGCGAGATTGCTTGTATTCGTCCATGCGATCCGCAGACCTGCATCGTCGTGCGGAAGATCTCCGATCGCTTGCGCGTGCGCAGGGGAAGTCGCCAGGTCCTGCAGATTTTTTTGAGGCGGTGCGTGCACATGAGGACGCGAATGGATTGTTGGCAGCATTTCGCCGTGATCTCGCGCGATCCGAGACCGCAGCGGGGCGCACCGTGTTGCAGTTGACGTCGGATGTTTTTCGGGCGGCAGTTGCGTCATTTGGAAAAGCAACAGCGCTTGCAGAGGCGGAGCGAGCGGCGCTAGAGGGATATGATCGTGCAGATCGTGAGCGGTGGACGGGTCAGCGAGTTTCCTCCATGGATGCGCGACTCCTCGCGTTTGATATTCTTGCGCGCCGTGCCACGCGTGAACCGGTGGCGGAGATACGTACTGCGGCGCAGGAGGAGGTGGAGCGTCGATTGGCGGATGCCATTGCCGACATCACGGAAGGTGGGAGGCGCGCAGAATATCAACTCATCTGGCTCATTCGGCGGTTGGCACGTCTCCAGCAGCGTGACCACTGCATTGATATTGCACATAGCTTGCCGCGAGATGACATGGCGTTTGGTGTGGATGCGCATCTTGTGACTGGGGACACGCTCTTCCGGCTCAATATCAAGAGCTTGTCCGAAGATGCCTACCGTACGGAATATAATGATGCGGTGATCGCAAGTGGCCAAGAGCGGGCGCGGGATGCTTCGGCGGTGCTTGTGGTGGTACCGTTCGGCGATCTCCATGATGCGTTCCGTGCTGAGCGTAATGCACATCTGACGGAATTCCGTCGTCGGCTTCCGGTGCTCCGTAAAAAAATTGTGGCGGCGATTGCGTGTAGTCTTCCGGAATCCAATCGGGATGCGATGCTCGCGCTCACGCCGGCAGCGCAGATCGGGAGGAGCAGTGAAAAAGGAAAGCGTCTTTCCGTGCAGTATCTTGAACGTCACACGGATGTCACCACGCTTCGTCGGTTTGGGGTGCTCTCGATGGATGATCGTCCTGATGTGACGCGCATGCTCGATCTCCAGAAGCGGTTCTGCGCTGTCGCGCGCGACATTCTGGAAACAGTCGCGCATTTCGAGCATCCCACTCCGGAGCTCGTGCAAAAAGTACAGCAGGCCATTGGATGATGGCCTGCTTCGCGGTGTCATGGGTCATCGGGTTCCTCGAGGAGGTATGCGGGAACGGGATCGCCTCGCTCGAGATATCGATTGCGCGCCTCGGCGACCGCATCGATCGGAGGAGAGATGGTGATCGCGATGGGGGTTTGGTCCGGCAGCCGTGCGAGCACACGTTGCGGTCCGGCGGTGATGGCGGTGCCCCCTCCCACGCGCACTGCATCGGCAGTGAGCGACGCCGCAGCTCTGGTTTGCGTTCGGATGCGGCCGAGCCGCACGACGCGACGCGATATGCCCATGACGAGTCCTTCTGCGCTGATGTGACGGTCCATATGCACAGCGCAGGAGCACCATACGTCGGCAACGCCGCAGCGTCAAGGAGTTGGTGCGCCCGCACGAGCGGCGGGGCGGATTTGGATGGATTGCGCCACGAAGCTGCCGTCCGGGTTTGCGGTACCGCTCGCGAAGATGGTGATGCCCTGCGTGAGATCCTTGGTCGAGCCAGCGGCGGTCTTCGTGATCGGCGTGGTGGCGGGAAGAAATACGATGCGCGATCCACCATCGCGTAGCTTGACCGTGAGATGGGTATCGTCCATAACGAGGATCTCACCAGCAACCACATCGCTGCCCCCATTTCCCCCGTTGCCACGACTACCGCCTCCAGCGAATCCGCCGCCAAACATGCGTCGTCCGGATTCGTTGTTGTTCATGCGCGCATCGCGTTCCGTTGGTGCGGGTGACTGCGCGCGTTCATATCGCATGCCGCCATAGAAGGCTCCACCGCCCGCAAGTATTGCGGTGACGAACACGGCAATTAAGGTAGTGCGCATAGGAGGGTGATTACTCGTAGCGAAGTGCTTCAATGGGATGGAGTCGTGCGGCACGCCATGCGGGGTAGTAGCCGAAGCAGATGCCGATGGCTGCGGCGACACCAAAGGCGAGTGCGATGGATTGCCCGGACACTGCGGTGGTGATGCCGGAGAATGCGCTGATGGCCGACGCGGCGCCCCAGCCGCTTGCAATGCCAATGCCGCCGCCGATGATGGTGAGCGTCATCGCTTCGAGGAGGAACTGCGTGCGGATGTCGCGTCGGGTTGCACCGATCGCCTTCCGAAGACCAATTTCCCGCGTGCGCTCGGTAACGGTGGTGAGCATCATGTTCATAATGCCGATGCCGCCCACGATGAGCGAGATGCCGGCAATTGCACCCAGGAGGAGGGTGAGCGTGGAGGTTGCGGCGGCGGCGGTCGCCACGAGATCGGCCTGATTGAGGACGCTGAAATCGGCGAGTTGCGGATCGCGAATGTGGTGACGATCGAGGAGGAGCGTGGTGACCGTTTCCTGGAGCATTGGCATCGATGCGGGATCCGCGGCGGCGATGCTGATGGTGGAGATGGCGGAATCCCCGGATAGGAATCGTTGCGCGGTCGGGAGGGGAATGTAGATGACGTCATCCTGGTTGGTGAATCCGGTGCCGCCCTTGGGTTGCGTGACGCCGATTACCGTGAATTCGATTCGGTTCACCCGAATACGCTGGCCGAGGGCTGGAGCATCGGGCCCAAAGAGGTCGTCGCGCGTCGTGGGTCCGATGACGGCGACATGTCCGACACTGCGGATGTGGGCATCGGTGAGAAAGGCGCCGTCTTGGATGATGATATTTCGGGTACGCGCGTATGCGGGAACGGTGCCCACGATTTGGGTGTTGGTGTTGGTGCCCCGCGCAGTGACTTGATAGCGGCGACTCGCGTCGGGTGCGACGGTGTGTGCGGCACCGATCGTCAGGGCAATGGCGTCGGCATCGGCGCTCGTAAGCGTGGTAGCGGAGCCGCGACCGGTACTCACACTGAACCCGCCGCGACGCTGCGCTCCCGGAAGTACGAGGAGGAGGTTTGATCCAATGGATTGAATGTTCGCCTCAATGGATCGCTGTGCTCCCGCGCCCACTGCGACGAGCGCAATGACGGAGCCAATGCCAATGACGATGCCGAGGATGGTGAGCCCGGATCGTGCTTTGTTCGCAGTGACGGCGAAACGAACTTCGTCGAGGAGATCAAGGATGCGCATGGGGGGAGGTGATACGCGCGATACGCGGCGCGTGATTACGGATGTCTTCGCGAATCGCTCCATCGCGAATGTGGAGGATTCGTTGTGCGTGTTCCGCAACGTACTGCTCGTGCGTAATGAGCACGATGGTGCGGTGTGCTTCCTGGTGGAGTCGTTGGAACGTTTCGAGTACCACCTCGCCCGTAGCGGTATCGAGGTTGCCCGTGGGTTCGTCCGCAAGGAGCAGTGCGGGGTCATTCACGAGCGCACGCGCAATGGCGACGCGTTGCATCTGTCCACCGGAGAGTTGATTCGATCGGTGCTGCCAGCGATCGGCGGGTAATCCTGCGGCGGTGAGCGCGCGTTCGATGTGCGCGCGCCGAACGCGTCGCGCCATGCCCGCGTACACGAGGGGAAGTGCCACGTTTCGGAAAACGGTGGCGCGGGGGAGGAGGTTGAATGCCTGGAAGACGAATCCAATGCGGCGACTTCGGATCGCGGCGCGTTCGTCCTCAGGGAGTGCGGCAACATCGGTTCCTTCGAGGAGATAGGTGCCATGCGAGGGAGCGTCGAGGAGTCCCAGGATATGCATGAGCGTCGATTTTCCTGACCCGGATGGTCCCATGATGGCGACGAATTCTCCTGCATCAATTCGGAAGGAGACATCGCGGAGCACTACGGTCTCGGTATCACCCGTAGGGTATCGTTTTTCAATCTCGCGCAGTTCGATCATGCAATTATCGGATACGGGCGCCACCGGTAGGAGCGCCGAAGAGGCGAAGGCCATTGTTTGCCGGAGTCGCGGTGCGATTCGTTGTACGTGTGGTGTTCGGGTCGATCGTTTGCGTGACGACGAGATCGCCTTCCTGGAGACCGTCCTGAATTTCCGTCATGTCGTCATTGGTGAGACCGATGGTCACCGGAATGCGTTGTGGTGCAGCGCGAGCGGGTACCCCGGCGGGATTTGGCGTGCCTCGGCGCATGTCCTCGAGGATGGATACGGTGGCGCGATCGCCCTGGACCTGTATCGCGGCATTCGGGAGCTGGAGGATGTCGGTGTGTGCGTCGGTGATAATCGCGGCACTCACGCTCATGCCCGGACGTACACGCTCGTCGGTGGTGTCCAGTGCCAGGTCCACGCCGTAGCCGACGACGCCTTGGGTGGTGGTGCCGAGCGTATCGATGCGCGCGACGCGTCCGCTGATGGTGAGATCGGTAATGGCATCGAACGTGAGCGTCGCGGGTTGATCGACGCGGAGTTTGGCGACATCGACTTCGTTCACGGTAATGGTGGCAATGCGCTGCACCGCGATCATGGTCGCGATGGTCGTTGCGGAATTTACGGTATCGGAAATACGCACGGGGATCTCGACGATCATGCCGTCCATGGGCGCCAGTACCGATGCATCAGCAAGCGCATCGCGCGCATCGCGGAGCACCTGCTCGCGCTGGCGGATGACGAGTTCCTGAGTACGGATATCGAGCGCATCTGGGCCGGCGTGGAGCTTTGCGAGTGTTGCCGCGCGTGATGCAGTGGTGCGCTGTGCGGTCACGATCGCGCGCTGCGCGTTCGTAATAGCCGTGGCGGCCGCACGAAGATTGGTGGAGTGGGTGTAGAGCTTCCCGGTGGAGCTGTTCAGTGCAGCGAGATGGGCGCTCGATGTGGCGATCGGTGTGAGGTGTCGTTCGGTGCGGCGATCTTGGGAGAGTTGGATGAGGTTGTTCGCCGATTTGATGGCATCGGTGATTGCGGTGACGGTGGTCGTGGTATTCGTGAGGAGCTTGGCGATGGCCGCGGTGCTTGCCGATGGTTCGGTGGTTTTGTATTCCGCAAATGCTGCCTCATATGCGCGTCGTGCGGCTTGATATTTCGTATCGACATCGTTCCGATATTGGATTGCGCGTGGTTCGTAGGGCGACATGGCATCGGTGTACGCATCGAGGTGCCATTGCGGCGACCCGGCGGCATTGCTGTAGAGCGTGTCCTGGAGTCCAGTCATGATCGCGGGAAGGTCGAGGAACGCATTGGCGATGGCCGTGAATGCATCCACGTATGCTTTTTGGAGATCGGACGCGGTGCGCGTCTCCGCTTCCTGCGCCTCATCGCGCGCATGTTCCGCATCGAGGAGCGTGACTGCATCAGGTGGTCGTTTGATTTTTTCGAGGGCGAGGCGTGCGCTCTCGAGATTGGTTTCCGCATCACGAATGGTTTTGGTGAGATCGCGAGTATCCAGGGTGAGGAGGGGCTGTCCCGCGCGCACGAGTTGCCCTTCCCGCATAAGGAGTGCGCGGACGGTGCTGGCGAGTTTCGGTCGTACGTCGAGCTGTTGTACGGGAGCCACTTGGCCGCTCCCGCGCACGGCAACGGTGATGGTGCCGCGGTGCACGGGTGTGAGCACGTACCGCACGGGCTGCGGCGATTGATGGGTGGTGCGGTACCAAGCGAATGCGCCCCCTGCGCCTATCGCGCAGATGATAAGGATCGTGATACTGCGGCGGAGATGGCGTCGAGTGCTGGGGTTCATGGGGAGGGAGAATATCGACCATCCGGAGCGATGGTCGGCCACGCGGGGAGTATGCGGATGAATTTTGCATGGATGCGTCCATCGGCGTCGGGTGCGCCAATGACCGCAACGGCGTCGTCCACCCGGAGATCCGCGGGAGTGCGGGTGTGTTGGAATTGGCGCACCGTCGTGCGTGCATCAGTGACCACGAGTTGTTCGAGTCGATCGCTACTGATCGTCAATTCGGGCAGTGCGATAGTGGTAATACGTCCAAAGGTGCCATGCGCACTCCCCATAGCGGAGGGAGGAAATCGGCCCCGCAGCGTCTTTGGGTGTGGTCCCATGAAGTTTCGCTCGTAGCGTTCTGTCCATCGGGACGCGAACGCGGCCTTCCGGTATCCGACGTGGACGCCGAATGCGAAGAGGAGCGCGGCGAGCGCTGCGGCGCCGAGGCCGTATCCGATCCCACGGAAGAGTGGGGAGGAGAGGGGGTTACGAAATTCCATATCGATGGCGCAGGCGGATCCAGGCATGCAGCGTGCGGTGGATGCACATGCTTGAGATGGTTGCCATGGCCAGGGTGAGTGCGAATGGTACGCTCGGCAGGAGTTCTGCGGCGGCGAGCGCGACATCGTGTCCGTACGCCAGGATGATATCGGGGTCGGAGATGAGGAGGATGAGGAGCGGGGCAAATCCTGATCGGATGGATTCCTGATGCAGGTTGCGCACGAGCGGAACACAGGTTATTGCCGCAGCGCTGGCGAGGGTGATCGACCAGGCGAGTTGTCTCCGCGTCGCTCGCCGTTCCTCTGCGGCAAGGCGCGTATGAATCGCCAAGCGAAGCTGGGGGCGCGGTCGCGGCGGGGGATCCTGGCGCATCGGCATATCACTCCTTCTACGAACCACCGGCATGCATTGGTGCATGCCGGTGGTTCATGTGGTCGATGGATTCGTCATTTTTGTTCTCAGTTGTGCGATTGCGCGGCGGTGCTGACTTTTGACGGTGTGAAGTGGTTTGCGGAGCGCCGTGGCGATTTCTCGGAACGTGTGTCCGTGGCGATAGTGGAGTTCTAGGATGCGGCGTACGCCGGCGGTGAGTCGGTGCACGATGTTGCGTACCTCTTGCGCCGCTTCCCGTTGTTCCAGGATGGTGAGTGGCGCAGGAGTATCGCGGGAATGGATGGATGCATCCAGGAGATGGGTGGATTCGGGAAATGCGGCAAGTGGGATTTCTCGATGGGTGCGTATCCAATCGATTGCGGTATTCCGGGCAATCTGGAGGAGCCACGCGCGGAACGGGCGTCGTGTGTCGAATGCGGCGCAATGGCGCCATGCCTTCACGAACGTCTCCTGCGTCACGTCTTCGGCTGCCGCGGTATCGTGGACCACCGCGTACGCGCAGCGATACGTTGCGGTCATGTGGCGGTCGACGAGCACGCGAAATGCGCCCGCATCGCCTCGGCGGTGTGCTTCAATGAGTGCTGCATCGGAGGGGGCGTGCGCCACGCTCATGCGACCTCTGCGAGGGCGGGGTCGAGTTCCTCTGTGGGGGCCGCGGGCACGGCCGCACGTACGGCGGGACGCTCGGCCCGCTCTCGAGCTTCAATGGACTTCGTAATCGCTGCGCGGAGTTCCTGCATGAGCTTTGGTTGCTCGCGGAGGAATGCGCGTGCCTGTTCGCGCCCCATGCCAAGTTTTATCTCCCCAAATGCGTAGGAGTTGCCGCGTTTTTCCAAGACTTGCTCTGCGACCCCGAGCTCAATGAGATCACCTGCAACGGAAATGCCCTCGTTGTACATGATTTCGAATTCACATGCACGGAAGGGGGGAGCGACCTTATTCTTTTTGATCTGCGCTTTGACGATGTTGCCGATCACTTTTTCGCCAAGCTTGATCTGTGCCGCGCGGCGCACCTCAATGCGAATGGAGGAATAGAATTTGAGCGCATTGCCGCCGGTCGTCGTTTCGGGATTCCCGAACATGATACCGATCTTCATGCGGGTTTGGTTGAGGAAGATGCAGCAGGTGCGCGTTTTCGAAATGAGGGCCGTGAGTTTGCGGAGCGCCTGGCTCATGAGGCGCGCTTGGAGGCCCATGTGCTGATCGCCCATTTCTCCTTCGATTTCTGCCTTGGGAACCAGCGCAGCAACGGAGTCGATGATGATGACATCGATGCCCGCAGAGCGCACGAGCGTTTCGACGATATCGAGCGCCTGCTCGCCGGAATCCGGCTGCGAGATGAGGAGTTCGTCGATCTTGACGCCGAGTTTTGCGGCGTATTCGGGATCGAGTGCATGCTCTGCGTCCACGAAGGCAACAATGCCGCCTTGACGCTGCGCCTCCGCAGCCACATGGAGCGCGAGGGTCGTTTTTCCGGAGGATTCCGGTCCGTAGATTTCGATGATGCGACCGCGGGGGACTCCGCCAATGCCGAGCGCGAGGTCGAGGGAGAGGCATTGCGTGGAAAGCGATTCCACCTCCATCTTTTTTGCCTCTCCGAGGCGCATGATGGCGCCATCGCCGAACCGCTCCTTAATTTGTGCGACCGCATCCCACGCAGCAGACGAGCGCGCATCCTGTGGATTGGCTTTTGGCATAACGGAAGACAAGAACGCAAAGGGTTCGAATGGTGCCACCATACCAAAGCCACGGGCGCTGTGGAGTCGCCCGTGGCGGAGAGGGGGTTGCGTCCTACGCGAGCGGCGCGTTCGCGGCGTGGACGTAGATGAGGCGCTGGATTTTGGCGGAGCGGCTATGGCGTCGGCGAGCGGTGATGTCGATGGTGTTGGCGCCGGGGACGAGCACCACATCGGTCGAGAAGGATCCAGAGCCGTCCGGGGTGATGGCGGCGCCATTCACGGTGAGCAGGGCGCCGGGTGCGGTGGTGCCGACAATGGTCACCATGCGACTCGCCGTCGACGCTTTATCCTCTGGCGTGCGGATGACGAGTGGGGGCGGAGCGATGATGGTAGAAATGCGATGCCCGACCACGCCCAGCACCATGAGCAGCGTCATGGCGATGAGGACGCGACGAATGCGGCTCGGATAATCGTGAAAGAGGGAGGGTTGGAGCACAAAAAGAGAATTATTTCATCCTATCATCATTTTCCTCTTCCTCCCCCATTTCCCCATCCTCCTGGTCTGGGGTGAGGCCGTGGGCGGTGGACGGCGGACCGCCTCCCAGTACCTCTCTCGGTTTCGCGCCATCGGCGGGGCCGATGAATCCCTGGCGCTCGAGGATGTCGAGGATGCGCGCAGCACGAGCGTAACCTACTTTGAGACGCCGCTGGAGGAGTGAGGCGGATCCCTTGCCGGCTTGGAGGAGCACCTCCTTCGCCTCGGGGAGGAGATCGTCGGCGTCGTCATCATCGAGACCATCGCTACTCCCGCGTTCGGTAAAGACCACGATGGGCGATTCGTCGAGCGCGTCGCCCCCATCGACTGGCATGCTGTGCTCGCGGAGATGTTCGACGATGCGTTGAATTTCCTGATCCGCGACGAATGCGCCCTGGAGTCGCTTGGGTTTGCTGAGTTCGGCCGAGGTGAAGAGCATGTCGCCGCGGCCGAGGAGTCGTTCTGCGCCCACTTGATCGAGAATCGTGCGGGAATCAATGGAGGAGGCCACGGCAAAGGCGATGCGTGCGGTAATGTTTGCCTTGATGAGCCCCGTGATGACATCGACCGATGGCCGCTGTGTGGCAACGATGAGATGAATACCCACCGCGCGCGCCATTTGCGCTAGCCGAATGATGGATGCCTCTACTTCATTGGCGGCCACGGCCATGAGATCGGCGAGTTCATCGATCACGATAACGAGGTAGGGCAAGCGATCGGCTTCATCGCGCCGTGTGGCGTTGTAGGAACCCAAGTCGCGTTTTTTAGCTCCCGCGAGCAGTTCGAATCGGCGATCCATTTCCGCGAGCGCCCACTTGAGCGCCTGCACCGTCTTCTTCACATCCGTGATGACGGGCGTGAGGAGATGGGGAATGCCGTTGTACACCGGGAATTCGACGCGCTTCGGGTCGACGAGGAGGAGGCGGAGATCATCGGGTCCATTCTGGACGAGGAGCGAAATGATCATGGCATTCAGCATGACGGATTTTCCGCTGCCGGTGGATCCCGCGACGAGGCAGTGCGGCATGCGCGTAATGTCTGCCGTCCAAACCGCTCCTGCTACATCCTTACCGAGCGCCACAGTGAGGTTGGAGGAACGTTTTTGGAATGCCTCGGATTCGAAGATTTCGCGGAGCCGTACTACCGCAACGCGTTGGTTCGGGACCTCCACGCCGACGAGCGATTTTCCCGGGATCGGCGCTTCAATACGAATCGGATGCGCGGCGAGCGCGAGCGCGAGATCATTTTGGAGCGCCGTAATGCGAGAAAGTTTTACGCCTTCCGCGGGACGAAGCGAGTACTGGGTTACCGTGGGACCCACGCGGATGTCACCCATTTCCACGTTGATGCGGAATTGCTCGAGCGTGCGCCGAATGATTTCTTGACCCGCACGGACGTCACCGCTCATGGGCTTACCAATTTCATTCGAAAGGAGGGTGAGGGGAATTTCGATGCGTGGTCGTCGGGGGCGTTTTCGCGCGGGCGCGGCGAGCGCGTCCGCTGCGGATGCGGCGGCGGGCGCGGCGGCAGTATCCGAAGTGGCAGAGGGGCTGGATGCTGGCGCATCAGCCTCCGGTTCCTCTTCCTCGGATTCGGTCGCTGCTCGCTCCGCGACATCCACGGGCCGTTCCGTAAAGGTCGCCGCCATGGGAGCGTCCGTTTGCGTGGTTCGTGGAGTGCGATAGCGAAATGCGAGGATCGCGAGGTGCGCACTGCGGAGCACATGGGCAATCGTGCGGTAGGCAGCGCGGAGATGATCAAACGAGAGATGGAATCCCAAGAAACAGCCGATGAGTGCGCCGCAAATGAGGAGGACGCCGGTAGCGACCGGGCCAAAAAGGGACGCGAGCGGCATGGCGAGCGCAGCGCCGAGATAGCCGCCGCCGCGCGCGAGGTCACTGGTCGTAGTGGCGTTCGCATGGAGTTCCAAGTGGAGTAGCCCCGTGATGCTGGCCGCGGTCAGCGAGAGTCCAATAATCTGGAGTACGGAGAATTGTGGCCGGTCTTCTCGGACCAGCATGGATGCGAGGATGAGGAGGACGAGCGGCACGAGGTATGCGGCTAGCCCAAACAGCGCACGCAACGCATCGGCGATGACCACACCCGCTCGTCCCGCGCCACCCGCGAACGCCAGGACGCCCACAGCGCCACAAGCAAACAGCGCGACCACGATAATACTGTGGCGCGTTTCCGGACTCAACATGGGCCGATCTTCCGGTCGACTGCCGCGATGGGGTTTGGGGGCGTGCTTCCGAGGCATGTGCAAACGATGGTGCTGCTGCTCCCACGATATGTAGTGTACACGTCGATTGTTCAGCGGGCGAGGTAGTGACGACGTCTTCGATTGCGGTACGATGCGAGCGTGACCTTCCGGTGACCCCGTATGTTAGAAACATTCCGACCACGTTTGGAGATTCCGTCCTGCGCGTACTGTGACCAGCCGCTCGAGCGTGGTCATGTGCCGGGGTGTGCGGTTGCGCAGCCGGTATCGTTTGAAGAGGAAATTCGTGCGTTTGAGCAGGATGTACAGGCAGAGCATGCGGATGAACATCGCAAGCGGGAGCATTTCGCTGCACATGTACGGTTTTTTGATCGCGTGGGAGCGCATCTGGATCTGGAATATAGCAAGCGCATTCTCGCTGAGGCGCGTCAGTATCCTGGACTCGTGGTACGGCGCGAGAATTTGCAGATGTTGCCGCGCGTATTGGAGCGCGGTCTCGATCTGCGCATTCGTTTTGACCCATCCGCACACGGGGGAGATCCGTATCCGAATGCGGCATTATTGGGGACCGGCGCAGAAGGTTTACGCATTCCATTTGGTCGTGGTTTTGGAAAAGTGTATTCCGGTGCGGAGCAGTTCATTGTGGGATTTCTTCCACCAGCAGACATGCGCGTCGCGCCCGTTCCCGATGGATCGTATGTGCATTATCGAGGTGCCGATCGTGCGTATGTGCGTATGGTCAGTGGCAACGTGCCGCGCGAGCGATTGCGTTTCGTGATTTTGCGACTGCCGCGTCATGCATTTCCGGAATCCGAGATGACCTCGACCGAACAGCTACAGGAGATGCTGCACATATCGCGGTTATTCGTTTTTGCGCATCACGAAAATGAACCCAGCCGAGTTGGCTGAGTTCCCGCATGAGTCATTGGGAGCACGATTGGATGGCTGCTTGGGAGTGGTGCATTGTTCATTGCCGGGTGGACTGTAGCGCCTGACCGACCATTGCCCATACCTCCGCGTTGTAGCATGCGATGAAATGGTCGTACCCCAGTTTCCTGCCCTCGAACATGGCGTAGCGTTGTTCGAGGCTTGCGCGGTCCCAGCGCGCGAGCAGATTGCGATCATTGCTATATGCGATGATTGCGCGCACGGTTGCGGACCAGATCTCGGCTTCCGGGCATGTATCGGTCGGCGGGATCATCCCGCTTGCGACAAAACGATGGACGCGCAGGATTCCCGCCTCCCAGATCGCATCTGCGTGTCGTCGTGCTGCCTCAGTGCGTTCGTGCATCCTGTTCGACCTCCGTCTGACACGGCGCGCAGCGGGTAGCCTCTGGGATTTTGAGGAGTCGCTTTTCCGGAATGGGTGTCTCACATTCGATGCAGATGCCGTAGGTTCCCATCGAAATGCGCGTGAGCGCTTCCGCTACGGCCGGCAAGAGTCGTTCGATTTTGTAGGTGCGATGTTGCTCCGGTAGTTCACCGGCGAGCCGTCGAGTGGTGTTTTCCTGCTTTCGACGCAAATGCGCCGTTCGGCCCTCGAGAAACTCAGGAGAAAAGGTCACGATAGAAATCCTCCTTTGCGCTGAGGTGCCCCAAGTACATCATAGGGCCATGCGAATGTCAAGGGATGCCAACAAAGAAGTTCCCCCGACCGGGTGGTCGGGGGGGTGTGCGATCGCGCTACGTCTCATCGGAGCGGTTGCTGCGGATGCGGCGTATGGCCGCCTTCGTCGCTTCCACCGGCATCATGATGATGCCTTTCGCGAGGCCGATCGAGAAGCCGACGAGGAGCCGTCCGAACAGTGCGGCGCGCTCGCGACGTGAACCGAACAGAAGTGTCGTCGTGAGGAACCGCCGTCGTTCGCCGCCCATCCATGCGAGCGCGTCGATGACGACGCACCACACGAAGAAGAGGAAGACGAGCGATCCGAGGATTGCGTTGATCGCCTCCAGGATCGAGACGCGTTCGCTCGGCCGGTTATCGATGCCCATTCCGTCGGCCTCCTCCGCTCCCCGCGGTGGTGAGTACGCGTCCGAATCCGGCGGTGAGCCGTCCGATGGCACCGCGCGTTCCAGTGCCCGGGCCGGCGATGAGTCCGCCGAGCTCCTGGAGCACTGCGCCCGTGCCGCGGATGAGCCACTGCAATCCCGAGCGGAGCAGATGGAGGCCGCCCACGAGGACCCCACGCGTGACATGGAATCCCTTGAATCCGAGCATGCTCCCAATCGCATCCAGTGCGATCGTGAGGATCAGAATCGATCCTATCAATGTGACCATGTGCCTGTCCTTTCCGGGATCAGGATATCCCGATCTCGTATCTAGAGTTTCGTGACGGGCATCTGCGCCGATGGGATCGGCGCACTCGCGAGGGCGTACGTGACGCCGGTCACCGGGTGACGCCAGATGAGTTCGATGATCACGAACCGCATCGTACGGGTCGCGAATTGAACCTGGCTTGGCTGCTTCCGGAGCACGGCCGCCGATCCGTTGACGCACGTGTCGACCGCTGCTCGCGCGCGATCGGATGCTCCGGAACGCGCAAGGGCAATGTTTCGCACTCCGGCGATAGCGCCCACTGACCGGACGCGATCGTCCTCATCGAACGAGCAGAGCAGACGCGTCCATGCGGGTGCCTCGATGCCGAATTCGTCGATGTGCGGATTTGCGGTCGCACAGCCGGTGATCCCGATTCCGCTCAGGGCGATGACGAACAGCAGAATGCGGAACGTGTAGGTCACGTGATACTCCTTTTTTCTGACTTCTGATGGTGGTGAGTGGTAGGGGAGGAATGCAGAGAGGCGACCCGTGTGAGTCGCCTCCAATGGGTGTCGTCCTCAGCACGGCCAAGGTTCGTACACGCTGCCTCCCTTCGGTTGGTGGGTGATAAGGAACGCTTTTGTCGCGGAACCGGGTTCCCGTACCAAGAGCGTTCCGGGGACCAAGGGGTCCCCGTCGTCATGCCCAGACCATTGCCGGTCAAGGACTTCCTCAGATGTTCAGTTGCCGGAGCTGAGGCGCTCCGCGTGGATCCATCAGCGATGCTGGACGAGGCCGTCCGCTTTGCCCTGCTCCACAAAGAGCGGAGCGATGGTGCACATCCCGAGCGCGCCGATGATGCTCATCAGTGAGAAAAGGAACATGATGACCTCCGAACGAGAACGACCGGCGCGCAGAAGGCGGCCGGCCGGTGAGAGTTGCGAACCGGAAGGCCGGTTACGGATCGCGGAGCGCGATCGGCTCCGGCTGGGGCACGACCCCCAGGATCCGGTGGACCGTCGCCGGAAGGCCGGAGAGGTCCTTTGCGATGGTCCCAAATCCCATGATCATCGCGAACAGTCCGACGATGAGCATTGCTCCGGTCCATCGCGCCTTGCGGTCACACAGATCCTGCACGTTGCCTCCTTGTGGGTGGTTGTTGCTTCCGATGGCTTCCGGTCGCGAGTCATCCTGACTCGTGTCCGGGAGGATCGGCGGGAGAGGATAGAACTCTCTCCCGTCCCTGTGCGCCCGGGCGAAACTCGAGCTCCGAAAAAGTGGAGCGAGCTTCGTCCTCGGACGACTTCCTGTGTTTTGGGTCAGGCTACCCCCCGATGTACTCGTGGAGATCCGGGTGATCTCTCC
Source organism: Candidatus Uhrbacteria bacterium (assembly GCA_016188355.1). Taxonomy (GTDB): domain Bacteria; phylum Patescibacteriota; class Patescibacteriia; order JACPHY01; family JACPHY01; genus JACPHY01. The sequence goes on along the minus strand of JACPHY010000005.1, from coordinate 26,065 downwards.
ACGGCCCGCCCGTGCATCCCCGGCGGAGTGGGTCGCGGCGCGGAGGCGCTGCTAGGCGCGGGCGCGCGGCGAGGCGCTGTAGGTGCCGGCGCCGATGGCGGCGTCGAGGACCTCATCGGCCTCCGCGGGCTCGTACTCGTAGCTCTGCTGCAGCTCGTGCTGCTCGTAGGCCGCGTCCTGGTCCTTCACCCTCTGGATCGCCTCCTGCGTGGTGAGGTCCGGCCGCGTCTCCTGCAGCTTCAGCGCGCGCTGAACGACGTCGTCGCGGTCGTCGGTGGCCGAGGTCTGGTTCCGGGCATCGCTGCCCTTCCCCTTCCCCCGGTTCCCGCCGCCCTGTCCGCCGCCGTTCCGCTGGCCCCTGCCGCCCTGCCGGTAGCCCCGCTCGACGAGGTCCGCACGGACCTCCCGGCCCTGCGCGGAGATCCGCCGGAGCGCGCCGTAGAGCGCATCGAGCAGCTCCTTGCAGAGGCGGGCCGTCCTCTGCGCCGCGTGCTTCTGGTCGAAGAGCCCGTCGAGCTGCCGGGAGATCTCGTCGATCTCGTCGTTCAGCCTGTCGAGCGTCTTCTGGACCGTCGCACGCTGCGCGCGGGCCGCATCGAGCGCCTCGCCGGTCTGCCGGGCATCGAGCATGTCGCCGATCTGCTGGTTGACCTTGTCGAGCTCGGTCCGGGTGGCCTGCGCCACCACGATCCGCTCCCTCTTGGTCTTGAGCAGCTCGCCGATCGTGCCGAGGCCGAGCTTTCCGACGTCCTCCTGCCGCGGCTGGAGCCGGTCGAGAGCCCCAAAGGCCTCTCGCCGCTCGCCGGCGTACCGATCGATGAGCCCGTTGATCTCGGAGCGGTCCGAGAGCCCCGCGCACATCACGATCTTCGCCGCGTGGTCCTCGTCCGCCGCCTTCTCCGCCGCCTTCGCGTCGAGCTTGCTCTGGATTCGGTTCGCCTCGGTCTTCGCCTCGGCGGCCTGCTTCGTGAACCGCTCGATCGAGATGGACAGCGTGTACGGGCGGTCGAGGTCGCCGACGCACTGCGGGCACCGGACGTCCGCGCGGACGTGCTTCGCCACCGTCGCCTTCACGCCGATCTTGCACTTCCCGCACGTCGCGATGCCGGAGTCGTTGACGAGCGCCGAGACGCTCGCCAGGCGCCCGTTCGCCTTCTCGAGCTCCTTCTTGGCGGCCGCGGTGGCCTCCTCGAGGCTCATCTCGCGGCCGCGGCGCGGCTCGCGGTTGAGCTCGGGCCTTGGTTCGGTGGCGTTCCGGCTCTGGTTCTGGGCGGCGTTCGTCATCTGCTTCGTCATCTGGGTATCCTCCTGCGCATCGCGCATGTGTAGGCTCCGCGGCACCGTCCGCTACGAGCCTTCGTTCTTGTATGGGTGAGACTTCGGACATCCGTGTCCTGATCTCAGGTTTGCTTCTCTTGTGAAAGGGGCCGCACATCCGTGTGCGTCCCGGATTCGGAGAGCAGCGGGGGACGGGTTGTCCTCGAGGGACGTTGTAAAAGTCCCCTGTGCTCTCCGAACCTGGAACGTAGACGACCTCTCCCTGATCAACTGAGCGCAGTCGAGGACATGTTTGGGGGGAAGGGCTTTGCCCGGCCCAAACGTGCCCGCAGACAAGCGACCTCGCAGGAGGGAGGGGGTTCGCGGGGGAACCGGGAGGTTCCTCCGCGTTTGCCGATGAACCAACGATATGGAGGCGATGCTCGAAGGAGGTCCCACGAGGGGATCCGCGAGCGCGATGCCGTTGATGTGGCGCCACAGGAGTCCGCCGGAGCGGGTCCCGCCTCGCACACCTTCGACACCAATTCCGCCTGGCCCAGAGGGTTACGCGGAGGCTCTCCTCCATGTCGCTGGTTCATCGTGCGGTTCTGAAGGCGCGATCGATCATCGAACAATCAACTATAGCATGCCGTTCGAATTCTGTCAAGAGTATCAAACAATTACAAACACTATTATGCTTAAATTAGCTAATATTTAAGAGAATCAATTAGTTAACAATGTTACTTAATCAATAAAATAAAGTGGAGTATGACAAAAATTGAATTCACCCTTTGCTTGGTTGAGCCATGACGGACATTATTCTGTTGGATTCGGCGGCGAACCCATGCCGCACCTCGAGCGCGTACGGAGTTCCGCAGAATCTTGACGCGCGTCTTATGCGCCTTGTATACTCAAATACGAATTCACCTCGTCATCCCTAGCGATCGCGCGTATCGGATAGGGATGGAGAGGGACGCGTCCCGTGGATGGCGCGCCGCTGGTAGGGATCCTCGCCCCGGTGTACGGAGCGATGCCAGCGGAAATGAACGTTAATGTCGCCTCGAATGGCGTAACCAAGCGAGGAGTGGCCTCTGTTTCCTATTGCGGAACTGAGGTTTTTGTTTCGTGTTCAGGAGTTTTCTGAATACCCGTAGCACGTGCTCTGTCGTCATCCATATCTATGCGCACCGTGTCACCGACCGCGGAGCGGCAGTATCTCTCGCCGCTGCGCACCGCGATGGACCTTCCGGATCTCGTGGAGATCCAGAAGCGCTCCTATGACTGGTTCCTCCGGGAAGGCATCCGTGAGTTGTTCGATGAGATCTCGCCCGTGCGTGACTTCATTGGTCGCGACCTGGAACTCGAGCTGGGGAACTACTACTTCGACGAGCCGAAGTTCGATGAAGCGACGAGTCGTGCGAAGAACCTCAACTACGAAGCGCCGCTTCGCGTTAATGCGAAGCTCGTGAACAAGCGGACGGGAGAGGTAAAGGAGCAGGAGGTGTACCTCGGTGATTTTCCCATGATGACGCCGCGCGGCACGTTCGTGATTAACGGCGTGGAGCGCGTGGTTATTTCGCAGATTATTCGTTCCGCCGGGGTATTTTTTACCTCGGAGGTGAATCGTGGTCGCCGTTGGTATGGGGCGAAAGTGATTCCGAACCGCGGCGCATGGCTCGAACTCGAGACGGACGCGCAGGGCGTGATTTGGGTGAAGATCGATCGCAAACGTAAGGTGGCGGCAACATCGCTCCTCCGCGCATTTGGTTGGGGGGACACGGAACAGATTCGGCAGTTGTTCGTCGACGTCGATACGTCGACGACGATGTCGTACCTCGATGCCACGCTCAAGCGCGACGCTGCGGCGAGCGTCGAGGATGGTCTCACGGAGGTATACAAGCGCATCCGACCTGGCGACCTGGCGACCTCCGACAACGCGAAGCAACTGCTCCACGGCATGTTCTTCCGATTTGATCGATATGATTTCGGTCGTGTCGGTCGCTACAAGTTGAATCAGCGATTCGGGCTCGATATTCCCATTACGCCGCCGAACCGCATGCTGCGTCCGGAGGATTTTCTCCTCGTGTTTAAAGAGGTGGTGCGGCTGAACGTTTCGCAGGAAGAGGCGGATGACGTGGACCACCTCGGGAATCGCCGCATTCGCCCGATTGGGGAGCTCGTGCAGAACAAGCTCCGCGTTGGTCTCGCGCGCATGGAGCGCATCGTGAAGGATCGCATGTCCACGATGGAAATTGCGTCGCTCACGCCAGCAAAGCTCATCAATGCGCGTCCGGTCATCGGTGCGATTCGCGAGTTCTTCATGAGCTCGCAGCTTTCGCAGTTCATGGATCAGACGAATCCGCTCGCGGAGCTCGAGCACAAGCGTCGGCTCTCCGCGATGGGCCCCGGCGGTCTCTCCCGGGAGCGTGCCGGATTCGATGTGCGCGACGTGCATCGCACGCACTATGGCCGTATCTGTCCGATTGCGACCCCCGAAGGACCAAACATTGGACTCGTCGGTCACCTCGCGAGTTACGCGCGCGTGAATGAGTATGGATTCATCGAGACGCCGTACCGAAGGGTGAAAAAGGGGAACGATGGTGTACCGCGCGTTACCGATGAGACGGAGTACCTTACCGCAGTCGTGGAGGAGCGGCACACGACCTGCGCAGCGACTGCCATCCGTGAAGATGGGACGTTCGTTGCGGAGAAGGTGCCTGCGCGTCGGCACGGTCAGCCCATGGTGGTGCCCACCACGGAAATCGATTACGTCGATGTGGCACCGCATCAGATCATCTCCATTTCCACCGCACTCATTCCGTTCATCGAACATGACGACGCAAACCGCGCGCTCATGGGTACGAACATGCAACGTCAGGCGGTGCCACTCGTGAAGCCGCAGGCGCCGGTCGTCGGCACGGGGGTCGAGCGGCTCGCCGCGCGGGATTCGGGATACGTCGTACTTGCCGAGTTTGACGGCACGATCACCGAAGTCGACGGCGCGCATATTGTCGTCACGGCAGATGATGGTCGGCGACAGACCGAAACATTTAAGAAGTTCCTGCGATCGAACGCCGCCACCTGCATTAACCAGCGTCCCATTGTGGATGTGGGAACCCGCGTGCAGCAGGGGCAACCTATCGTGGATGGACCATCCACCGATCATGGCGAACTCGCCCTCGGACAGAACATCCTCGTCGCGTACATGATCTGGGGTGGGTACAACTACGAAGACGCGATTATCGTGTCCGAGCGCGTCGTGCAGCAGGATCGCCTCACCTCGATCCACATTGAGCACCACACCATTGATGTTCGCGAAACGAAGCTGGGGCCGGAAGTGGTGACCGCGGATATCCCGAACGTTTCGGAAGAGAAACTCGCGAACCTCGACGAGCGCGGTATTGTGCGCATCGGTGCAGAGGTGGGTCCCGGCGACATTCTCGTGGGGAAAATCACCCCGAAAGGGGAGACGGAGCTCTCTGCGGAAGAGAAGCTCCTGCGTGCGATTTTCGGTGAGAAGGCGCGCGATGTGCGCGACACTTCGCTCACCCTCGAGCACGGCGAGCGCGGCAAGGTGGTGGACGTGAAGGTGTTCTCGGCAGAGGCGGGCGATAAGCTCTCACCGGGCGTCATCGAATCCATTCAAGTCTCCGTGGCCGATCTCCGAAAAATTCAGGCAGGGGATAAGCTTGCGGGTCGCCATGGAAACAAGGGTGTTATTTCCAAGATTCTTCCCGTGGAGGACATGCCGTTCCTTGTGGATGGGCGACCGGTCGACATCATCCTGACGCCGCTCGGTGTCGTGTCCCGTATGAACCTCGGGCAGATCCTTGAGGCGCACCTCGGGCTTGCGGCGCACACACTTGGTTATCACGTGGCCACCCCGCCACTCGATGGCATCGACGATGCGACGATTCATAGCGAGCTCGAGCGCGCCGGATTCCCGAAGACGGGCCAGGTGACGTTGCTGGATGGTAAGACGGGGGAATCGTTCGATCACCCGGTGACCATTGGATACGTCTACCTCCTCAAACTCGCACACATGGTGGACGACAAGATTCACCAACGTTCGATTGGTCCGTACTCCCTCATTACGCAGCAGCCGCTCGGCGGCAAGGCGCAGTTCGGCGGACAGCGGTTCGGAGAAATGGAGGTGTGGGCGCTCGAGGCGTACGGTGCGGCGCACATGCTCCAGGAAATTCTCACGATCAAGTCCGACGACGTGCCGGGTCGTGCGAAAGCATACGAGTCGATTATCAAGGGCGAACCCATTGATAAGTTGTCCGTGCCAGAATCGTTCCACGTGCTCATTCGGGAACTCAAGGGGTTGGGGCTCGACATTGAACTCCTCAAGGAATTGCCGGCGGACGGTACACCTGCAGCGACCGAGGTCGACGCTGCAGCGGCGGAAGACGTGGCAGAGGAGCCGCGGGCACGAACGCACCGAACGAAGCACTAGCGTATGTACGAACCCAAAACGCTCGAATTTGATGCGATCCGTCTGACGCTCGCCTCGCCTGAGGTGATGCGGGCATGGTCGCGTGGAGAAGTGACGAAGCCGGAAACGATCAACTACCGAACGCAGAAGCCGGAAAAGTACGGCTTGTTCTGTGAGATGATTTTCGGGCCCACCAAAGATTGGGAGTGTTACTGCGGAAAATACAAGAAGCTGCGGTATAAGGGCATCGTCTGTGATAAGTGCGGCGTGGAGGTGACGCACTCACTCGTGCGCCGCGAGCGCATGGGGCATATTGAGCTCGCTACCTCGGTCTCCCATATCTGGTTTCTCCGGAGCGTGCCTTCCAAGATTGGCCTCGTGCTTGACCTCGGGGTGCAGACCATTGAGAAGGTGGTCTACTTTGCGAACTTCATCATTACGGAGGTGAATGAGGAGCTCCGGCGTGAGACGTTGGAGCAGGTGAAGCGCGAGTATAAGGGGAAGCGGAAGCAGATTGAGGGCGACACCGCGCAGGCTGCGCAACGACTCACAGCGAAGGAGGGCGCGGATCCGGAGGCAACTGCGGCAGCGATCCGCGATCTCGAAGGGGAACGGGATCGGAAACTCGCCGTGTTGGAGGAGGACTTCCATATTGCGGAAGAGGAGCTCAAGGAGCTGCGTCCGCTCGCGGTGATCTCTGAGCAGCAGTATCAGGAGCTCTCCCTGAAATACGGGCATATCTTCAATGCGGGCATCGGCGCGGCAGCGATTCGCCAGCTCCTCGAGCGCATTGATATTCCGAAGACGATGGAGGCGCTCCAAGAGGAACTGGTGGATGCGCAGGGACAGAAGCGCGAGCGCCTGCTCCGTCGGTTGAAGCTCCTCCGCGCATTGCATCTCAACCACATCCGTCCCGAGTGGATGGTGATGACGGTGGTCCCGGTTATTCCGCCGGATCTCCGGCCCATGGTGGCGCTCGACGGAGGGCGATTCGCAACCTCCGATCTCAATGATCTCTATCGTCGCGTGATCAATCGCAATAACCGGTTGAAGCGACTCATTGAACTCAATGCGCCGGAGGTCATTTCCCGAAACGAGCGCCGGATGCTCCAAGAGGCAGTGGATGCGCTCATTGATAACTCCGCGCGCCAGTCAAAGACCGTCATGGCGGCTACGGGCCAGAAACGGCAGTTGAAGTCGCTCGCGGATCAGCTCAAGGGCAAGCAGGGCCGATTCCGTCAGAACCTCCTCGGGAAGCGCATCGACTACTCCGGGCGTTCGGTGATTGTGGTGGGTCCGGAACTCGCGCTGGGCGAGTGCGGTATTCCGAAGCGCATGGCGCTCGAGCTCTTCAAGCCGTTCGTGATCTCGAAGCTCATTGCGCGCGGATTTGCGCACAATATTCGTGGTGCGAATCGCGTGATCGAGAGCGACCGATCCGAGGTATGGGATATCCTCGAGGAGATTACGAAGGACAGTCACGTGCTCTTGAACCGTGCGCCTACGCTGCACCGGCTCGGTATTCAGGCGTTCCGGCCGAAACTCATTGAGGGGAAGGCGATTCAGATTCACCCGCTCGTCTGTACGGCGTACAACGCGGACTTCGATGGAGACCAAATGGCAGTGCACCTGCCAATCACGGAGAGCGCACGGAAGGAAGCGGCGGAGCTCATGCTTGCCTCGAACAATCTCCTCAAGCCAGCGACGGGGTCGCCGATCGTGACACCGAACAAGGATATCGCGTGGGGGTGTTATCTCCTCACCATGGTGGAGGAGCGGAAAGCGGACGCGCCGTGGCGGTATTTCTCCTCGCCGGACGAGGCGTTCCTCGCCTACCAAATGCGCCAGGTGGGACTTCGCGATCTCATCCGGGTGCGATTCCCGAAATTAGAACAGCATCCGCTCTGGCCGACCGGCATCGTCGAAACGACGGTGGGCCGCATCGTGTTCCACCGCATACTCCCAGAGCAGATTCCGTACCGCAATGACACCGTGAACTCCTCGACGCTCGTCGACATCGTGCGTTTGACGCTCGAGCTCTATGGTCGTGAGCGAACCGCTGCGCTCGTGGACGCCGTGAAGCGTCTCGGTTTCTACTACGCCATGAAGACGGCGTATTCCTGGGGCATGAGCGACCTCCCCACCCTCCCGAATAAGCACGCCATCCTGGACGAGGCACAGGCACAGGTGGATGAGATTGAGCAGCAGTACGCGGATGGTCTCCTCACCGACGAGGAGCGTCACGCGCAAATCATCCAGGTGTGGACGGAATCCAAGGAGAAGATCGTGCGCCACAGTAAGGAGGTGCTCGATCCAAAGGGTCCCATTGCGACCATGATTGATTCCGGTGCTCGCGGTTCGTGGACGCAGCTCACGCAGATGGTGGGCATGAAGGGACTCGTGACGAACCCAGCCGGTGAGATCATCGAGCTCCCGGTGAAGGGGAGTTTCAAAGAGGGTCTCGATGTGATTGAGTACTTCATCTCGACGCACGGCGCGCGAAAGGGGTTGACGGATACCGCATTGAAGACCGCAAACGCGGGATACCTGACGCGTCGACTCGTGGACGTTGCACAGGACGTCGTCGTGCATGAGCATGATTGCGGCGACACGACTGGATGGATGATTACCGCCGCGGATAGCAAGGTGATTGGCGTGCCGCTCCTCGCGCGTGCGATTGGCCGTATCGCTGCCGCAGACGTGGTGCATCCCACGACGGGTGAGGTGGTGGTCCCTGCGGGCGAGTACTTCCTCCCGGCGCATGCACGGGTCATCGGTGATGCGCCATTGGCATCGATCCGTTTGCGCTCCGCGCTTACCTGTCGTCTGCATCGGGGCATTTGCCAGCGCTGCTACGGATGGGATCTCGCATACAACCGTGAAGTGTCCATTGGAACGGCCGTCGGTATTATTGCGGCGCAATCCATTGGTGAACCGGGTACGCAGCTGACCATGCGTACGTTCCATACGGGCGGTGTGGCGGCGGGTCTCGATATCACACAGGGTCTTCCTCGGGTGGAAGAGCTGTTCGAGGCGCGCGCGCCCAAGCGTAAGGCATTCGTCGCGGAGGCTGCCGGCATCGTGCGTATTGATGCACGAGAAAAAGTGATCGAGGATGCAACCGGGAAATCGATCCTGAAGGGCGCATCCGGTCAGAAGATCGTGAGTCTCACGTACATGGGGGCAGAGGAGGAGCGCATGCCATTCGCCCGGGAAGAGGGGAAGCCGGCATTGACGCCGCGCGTGAGTGACGGCGATCGAGTGACGGTGGGTCAGGTGCTCCTCAAATTTAATCGCGATGAGGTGACCGCTCCAGCGGACGGGGTGGTGCGGGTGAAGGAGGACCATCTCATCTTCGAGCGACCGGTGGAGAAGGTGAAGGAGGTCATTGTGCCGCCGGGGTATGTGCTCTGGGTGCGCGACGGCGATCAGGTGACGCGCGGCCAACAGCTCACGGATGGCGCGGTGGATCCACACGAACTCTACGGTATCGCCGGAAAAGAAGGCGTCGCGCGCTATATGCTCACCGAGGTGCAGACGATCTATACCTCGCAAGGGCAGAAGCTCAACGACAAGCACATCGAAACGATCGTGCGGCAACTCTTCTCCCGCGTCATGGTGAATGATTCGGGGGAGACGAATCTTCTTCCAGGCGAAACAGTGGAACGTGCGGAGTTCGAGGAGGCGAACGCGATCGCCCTTGCGGAGGGCCGACAACCGGGAACGGGAGAGGACCTGTTCCTCGGCATCTCGCGAGTCTCGCTCTCCACGCGATCATTTCTCTCCGCAGCGTCCTTCCAGGAAACGGCAAAGGTGCTCATCAATGCGGCGGTCACGGGGAAGGTGGATCGGCTCGATGGTCTCAAGGAGAACGTGATCATCGGTCGACTCATCCCTGCTGGCACCGGATTCCGTCCGTACCGTCTCCGCAGCCACGAGCGGTACGACGTGGTACCGCTCGGGGAAATGGCGAAACCGGAAGGTATTGAGGGAGCGAGGAAGTGGTAACCGAAGGCAGCTCGTACAACACCCTGACCACATGGTCGGGGTGTTGTGGTATTGCGGAGCAATGGAAGATGCCGAACCTCGTAGAGAGGTCCGTTTTGTCTAGTCTTTCGCGAATGGGCATCTTGACTTCGTATGGGACTTTTGGTACGGTTCCGACGGTTGCCCGTTCGCGCATTGGTGAAATGGAGGAGAAGATGAAGCCCAATGATTCTGGCGTCGATTATCGTGGTCGTCTCTTGCAGGCGCTGAGGAAAGAACAATTTGCACTCGTGCGGCAGCTGTCGGAGTTGTGTCCCTCCGCATTCGGTGCACTGCTGGTGCAGCTGCGGACGGATGCGGATCTCCAAACCTATCCGGACTCCTTGGATCCCGAGCTGCTCCGTGTGTCCCACCGACATGAATTGGAAGCAACGGTGCATGCAGGCATCGTCGGCTACACGGAATGGTTGGGTGCGCAGCTCTGGCGAGCGCATGGCATTCCCGGCCCGCTCACCACAGATCGCGTACGTATTCCGAAATGCGATGGGCATGCGGAGATGGTGATCGTCGAGCGCATGGGAGGCAGTCTCGACCGCCCCATGCTGCGGCGGATCATTGGTGCGCTGCAGAAGCATGAGCTGGCGCTCCCGTGTGTGGGGAAGTTCACGGCGGATGGCGATGTCATCATCGATCATGTCGCATTGATCGCCTGGGCCGACTGCTTCGACTGGCACGCGGCACCCGACGATCCACCGACGCCTGCCCCTGCGATGCCCGTTCCCGTAGCTCCATGACGCATCGTCCGTCCTCTTCGTGAGGACGGACGAATTTTTTGTAACGAAACACTCGGCGGCGGCTCGTATTGCATGGGGAAACGGGCATGGTGTTCCTCCGGTATGCTCTTGGAGATAGTGTGGGCATCGGGAAAGCGCAGCTACGGTAGCAGGTAGCATCGCGGGAGAGTGGCCGGAGGTTTTAGTGCCCCCCTTCTCGAAGAGGGCGGGTATTTCCTTTATGGTGGGGATATATGGAGACATCGGTTCCTCGGTGCCTGGTGGTGGGCGGTACGGGTGGCGTTGGCGCACTCATTGCGGAGTTGCTACTCCGCGAGACGAATGTGCGGGTGACGGTTGCGGGCCGTTCGCAGGAACGAGTGGCCGCGATGGTGGCGCAGCTTCGTGCTTTTGCGTCGGATCGGGTGGCGGGGTGTGTGGTCGACCTCGCCCATGATGATCTCGACCCGGTGCTGCGTGGCTACACATTGGTGGTGCAGGTCACCACGGCGACCGCCGCGATTCCTCGACTTGCCGACGCGTGTATCCGCATGGGCGTGGATTATGTGGATTGCAGCACGCAGCATGTACTCGCCTCGCGTGCAGCGGAGGTGCGTGACGCGGGCCGATGTTTCATTGTGCAGGCGGGATTCCATCCGGGTTTGCCGGCCGCATTCGTGCGTGCTGCTGCATCCTCCTTCGACCGATATGATGCCGCGGTGGTAGCCATGGCCATGCGTGCGCGATTCCGTACGGAAGAGTCTGCGGTGGAGATTGTGGACATGCTCGCGGCAGGACTTCCAGAAATTTTTGCGGATGGGCATTGGCGCGCGTCGACGTACCGCGATGCGCATCTCGTGGATTTTGGTGCGCCATTCGGAACGCAGCGATGCTATCCCATCGACATGCCCGAGCTTCGCACGGTTCCCGAATCGCTTGGTCTCCGTAAGGTGATGACGGTCGTTGGTGGATTCGGGGGGCCGACCGATCTTCTGCTCATGGCACTCATGCCCATCGCGATGATCGCGTATCGCATTCGTCCTGGATGGGGGCGCCGCACCTTTGCTCGATGGTTCGTTCGTTGTGCGAATCGATTCCTGCGCGGAGCTCCCGGCATCGTGTTTCTCGTCGACGCGGAAGGACAAGTGCAGGGTCGGGCACGTCGTCTTCGGATTCGGGCAGAGCATGCGGATCCGTTCGCGTTCACCGCGATCCCGGTGATTGCGTGCATTCGCCAGTACCTCGCGCAGCATCAATCGGGACTGTTCGCCATGGGGAATTTCGTGGATCCTGAGCCGCTCCTCGCGGATATGGAGCGCATGGGTATTCGGATCGATCGAACATGGTCAGATCGCTCCTGAGCTGCGGATGACGCGGTGCTGCTATTGGGTCAATCGTACAAAATGTACGCTCTATTGACATATTTGTTTGTATTGCGTACAGTTCGGATGCGTTGCGATTCCCGCGGCGCTGCTGTTCGTTCCTAATTCATGGGAGAAATGAGGGAAGCAGATGGCCGTATCATTGGCGCTCCCGAAGGGGCGACTCTTCGAAGGCGTACGGGAAGTGCTGGCGAATGCAGGGATACAGTTCCAGCAATCCAATCCGCGATCGCTCCATCTCCAGGTGAGCGATCCTGCATGGACGGCGACGCTGTTCAAGGCGCGTGCGATTCCACAGCTTGTGGCGCATGGGTTTTCGGTGCTTGGCGTGACGGGGCGGGATTGCGTGGAGGATGCGGCATACGATTCTGTGGTGCCGCTCTTTGACTTCGGGACGAACCCGGTGGAGCTCGTGGTTGCAGCAGCGCAGGGGAGTGATCTCCTCGCGCATCTGCCGCCGCGCCCGCTCGTCATCGCTACGGAATACGAGGGGATTGCGTCGCGGTGGGCGTTTGATCGCGGACTCGCGCACATCATCCTGTCGACGCGTGGAGCGACCGAGGCATACGCACCCGGCATCGCGGATCTGGTGCTCGATTGCGTGGAAACAGGCGCGACCATCGCGGCCAACGGACTCACAATCATTGATCGTCTCCTCGCCAGTTCGACGCTCCTCGTGACGAACCGCGCGGCGCTCGAAGACCCCGCACACCTCATGCCGATGAGCGCGCTGCTGGCGCAACTGCACGTTGCGCATCCGGATACGGTGGTGCAGCGCGCAGCGGCGGCATGTGGAGCAGTAGGAGCGGTAGCGATCATTTGGAGCGGCGACCAGTTCCTCGTGCAGGTGAAGGGGGAGAATCATCCCGTCGCGGCATGTCGGGGGCGATACTGCTGCTTCGGAGGTTCGGTGGATGCGAGTGAGCTTCCGCGGCCCGCGCTTTGCCGCGAACTCCGGGAGGAGCTTGCGGATAGGAGCGTGGTTGCGGCCATCGAGGAGCGTCTCCAGCCGTGGCGCTCCTTCGCGCTCGAAGGGCGACAGTATCCCGGCATGTATGCGAGTCACGTATTTCATGCGGAGATTCCCGAGTGCACGTTCGCGCATATCGCGTCCACCGTGCAGCGGTGGGGAGTAACGCGTGAGGGCCATGCGGCGATCGTTTCCCGAGCGTTGCTCATGGATGCAGTGGGATCCCCTGATCGTTTCGTGGGTTCGCATGACACCATTCTCCGTACCTTCCTCACGGAAGGGAATCACCAGAACAAGGGGCATTGAATCATGGGAACAACGGTCGTGGTCGGCGCGCAGTGGGGCGATGAAGGAAAAGGAAAGGTCGTCGATCGATACGCGGCCACCGCGCAGGCGGTCGTTCGATACCAGGGCGGCGCGAATGCGGGACATACCCTTGTGGTGGGCGGCCAGAAGACGGCGCTCCATCTCCTCCCGAGCGGCATCGTTCGTGCGGGGATGGAGAACTTCGTGGGTCCGGGCGTCCTCTTCGATTGCGATGTGGGTGCGGCGGAGCTCGCGATCGCGGAACGATGTGGGGCGAAGGTATTCCTCGATCACTCCGCGCCGATCGTGCTCCCGATCCACCGCATCATCGATGCGGCGCGGGAAACGTCGGCCGGAGGGAATGCAATCGGTACGACGAAGCGCGGCATCGGTCCTGCGGCGAGCGATTTCTGGTTGCGACGCAGCCTCAGTCTGGGCGACCTCCGGGTACCGGCGGATATCCGCGCGGTACTTACCGAAGGTGGGTACTTCGCGGAGCTCTGCGCGATCGCTCGCCAGCATGGGGGACCCGCGACGGTACCCGACATGGAGCTCGACCCCTATTCGCTCGATGCGACGATCGCGTGGTGTGCGGAGCACGGGAAACGATTCGCACCGTACCTCCAGGACACCCGAAAGATGGTGTGGGGTCTCATCGATCATGATGCGGAGGTGGTGTTCGAGGGAGCGCAGGGTGTGCTCCTCGACACGTATCACGGATCGCGTCCGTATACGACGTCGTCCTCCTGCACTGCCGCGGGCGTGAGCATGTCCTTCGGGGTGTATCAGTTCGAGCGCGTCGTCGGCGTGACGAAGGCATATGCAACGCGCGTGGGGGGAGGTCCGTTTCCGACCGAGCTGGCCGATGTGCTGGGTGAGCAGTTGCGGGAGCGCGGCCACGAGTACGGCACGACGACCGGGCGGCCGCGTCGTTGCGGCTGGCTCGACACCGTTGCGCTGCGACACGCCTGTCGCGTGGGTGGCGTGACGGAACTCGTCGTGACGAAACTCGATGTCCTCTCCAACTTCGGTGCGCTCGCCACGTGCGATGGATACGTGTTCGACGGCGTCGTGGAGACGAATCCAGGCGCGCTCACGGGTACGGTGCTTCGGGGCGCGCGACCCCACCTGCGTGCGCATGCGGGGTGGGAGGGTGACGTGACCGAGGCGCGGACGATCGATGCGCTTCCGGATACCGCAGTGCGCTATCTCGAGCACATCGCAAAGAGCGCGGGGGTACCCGTTTCCGGTATCGGCATCGGTGCGGATCGGGACGCATTCATTCCGTGCACGATCGTGCCGTAGGAGGGACGCATGGTGTCGACCGACGGATGGTTTCGGGGCTTCACCGAAGCGGATTTCCAGGGGCTCCCCTTGGTGATCCGGGGCGAGAGTAAGGAGGTACGGTATCTCGGGAATGGGCAGGTGGTCATCAAATTCCTGCCGTCGATCTACTCATTCACCGAAAACCGTTGCGCGCAGGTCCCGGGATCCGAGGTGCCGCGGCTGTGGGCATCGTCCATCTTCGTGGACGTGCTTCGTGCGGTGGGCATCCGTCACGCGTATCGCGAGGTGACGGACCAATGGGTGCTCGCGGATCTCGTCATGCCGCATGCGGCGGAGTTTCGGAAGTATGGACTTCCCGCCTTCGTCCCGCCGGATCTCGACACCGCAGCGATCGCGGCGCTTCCGAAGGCGCCGCCCATCGAGATCATCGTGAAGCAGTTCCTCACGGGAACCACGAAGCATGGGTGCATCGGGCTCGCGGACACGCGCGTGCGCGAGAGTCATCCGTTCTACGCGGGCATGCCAATCACCGCGGAAGGCGCATTTCCGGAAATGGTCGTCCGGTTCGACTGGCGGAATCCGCTCAGGGATCAGAAGCGCGGAGAACAGGTGACCGTACAAATCGTGGATGCGCTGGAAGGGGCGAATGCGACGGAGAAACGGATCAATGCGGTCCGCGACCGCGCGTACTGGCAGCAGCTCCTGCCGTGGGCCAGCCGAGTCGCGGACCAGATGCTTCCCGACCAAATCGCGGATTGGTTCATCGATGTGGCGAAGGCGCGGCGGACGGCGTTCCTCGCGGCGAAGACGATCGCGGAGTTTCTCGCCACCAAGGACATCGTGTTCTACGATCTCTGCATGTTCATCGCGGAGGACGGCGGGCTCGTGTATGGCGAACTCTCCCCGGACTGTGGACGTTTCCGGCACCTCGATCTCGGCATGCTCGACAAAGATGTCTGGCGATCCGGAGGGAGCAGCGATGATGTCGTTCGGAAGTGGAATCTGCTGGCCTCGCTGATGTCCGGAGGTGTGCGATGAAGTTCTATCTGGGTACGACGAATCAGTACAAGGTGCGGGAGCTTGCGAGCGTGCTCGGTCCGCTCCAAATTCCGCTCGTGGTCACCGACCCCATCGATCCCGAAGAGACGGGGACGACCTTCGCGGAAAATGCGGCGATCAAGGCGCGCGCGTACGGACTCCATGTCGGGAATACCGTGCGTGAGCTGTACCAATGCTCCGGGTTGTCCTCGATGGAGGCGAACGCTGCCACTCGTGCGGCGCAACTGATGACGATCAGCGAGGATTCGGGGATCGTGATCCCGGCGCTCGGGGGGTTGCCGGGGCCGTGGTCGGCGCGGTTCAGTGACTACGATCTCGACGCGTCACGACGGCGCGTGCGAACGTATCGTCCCAGCGAGCGGCCGCGTGAAGCAATGGACGCCGCGAACAATGCGCGCGTCCTCGAGCTCATGTCGCATATCGACCCTGCCCACCGCGCTGCGAAATTCGTGATCCTTCTCGTGGTGGCGGACACCGATGGCAATATGGTTGCGCGGTTCCATGGTGAGGTGAGCGGATGGATCACCACGGAGACGCGGGGCACGAACGGCTTCGGCTACGATCCCATCTTCGCGAGCGAGCGATCGTTCGGGAAGACCTGGGCAGAGATCGATTCCGTGCGGAAGAATCTCCTCAGTCACCGCAAGCAGGCGCTCCAGGAGTTCACGGTGTGGCTCGGGAAGCAATTGCGCACGGGTGTCTGATGAAGATTGTGGTCGATGGGAATGACGGCACCGGAAAATCAACGCTCGTCGCAGCACTCCGTGCGCGCGGGTACGATGTCGCGGATCGGGGTCTTCCCACCAAGATGACGGACGATCTCCTGCTGCAGCCGATTGCGGGCGAGCACTACCTCATCCTGGATGCACCGGTGGACGTATCTCGAGCGCGCTTGATGCAGGCGGGGAAGGACCTCAGCGAGCGGTATCATACCGTGGCCGACCTCACGTACTACCGTGAACGATTTCGCATGGTCGCGGAGCGGATCGGGATGCAGCAGTGCGCGGTCATTGACGCAGCGCCGTCATCAGAGCAGGTGCTCGCGGCGGCGATCGCGTCCATCGATCGATTCCGGTAACGAATGATCTGCGGCCACCCCCAACATTGGGGGTGGCCGTTTTCCATAGAAAGCGAAATCCGGTACGGTACAGCCATTGCCCCCCATGCGCTCCATCATCATTCCGGTCTATAACGAAGCCGAATCGCTTACGCAGCTCCATGCGGAGTTGGCGGTGGTGTTTCCGTTGGATGAGCGCGAACCGGCTGCGACGGAGTTCGTTTGGGTTGATGATGGATCCACGGATAGCTCCTGGGCAGTGCTGCGCGCGCTCGCGGAGCAGGATCCACGGGTCATTGGGGTGCGCTTGCGAAGGAATTTTGGAAAGGCGACTGCCTATGCAGCTGGTTTCCGAACTGCGCGCGGCGAGGTGCTCGCGACGCTGGATGCGGATCTCCAGGATGATCCCGTCGAACTCCCGAAGATGTTCGCCAAGCTTCAGGAGTACGATTGCGTGATCGGCTGGAAGGTGAACCGTCATGATCCGCGCGTGAAGGTGTGGTCCTCACGTTTGTTCAATGCGGCATTGGGATCGCTCTCCGGCGTGCGTCTCCATGATCAAAACTGCGGCATCCGTGTGTTGCGTCGCGAGGTAGTGGACGCACTGCCGCTCCGCGGTGACCTCTATCGGATGATTCCCGCGCTTGCCGCCATGCAAGGATTTCGGGTGGCGGAGATGCCGGTGCATCATCGCACGCGGCAGTTTGGCGCATCGAAGTACGGCCGCACGGGGCTTCGTCGTATGTTCCGCGGGCTCTTTGATCTCGGCACCGTGGCGCTGCTCTTCCGATTCCGCAATCGCCCCGCGCATTTTTTTGGTGCAGTGGGGGGCGTACTGTTGCTCCTCGGCATGGTGATCAACCTCTCTCTCGCCATGCTCTGGTTTTCGGGAGAACAGATCGGCGGCCGTCCGTTACTGTTGCTCGGGGTGCTGCTCATGGTCCTCGGGGTTCAGGTTGTGACCACGGGATTTCTCGCGGATCTCCTCATCCTTGGGCGGGAGCGGGAAACGCCGTTGCCCATCGCAGAGGTCCTACAGAAGCAGTTATGAACGGGATTGCATGGATGTGGACCTACGTCCGCGGTTGGGATTTTTGGGTATGGTTCGGCTTATTTGCGCAGTTCACGTTTTTTTTACGGTTTTTCGTGCAGTGGATCGCGACGGAGCGCGCGCGGAAGGTGGTGATTCCCGCCGCATTTTGGTGGCTCTCCTTGGTGGGTGGCGCATTGATTCTCCTGTACTCAATGGTGCGCCGCGACCCGGTGTTCATTGCGGGCAACAGTCTCGGATTTTTGATTTACCTTCGGAATCTCTGGTTTCACTATCGCGGGCATCATGCATTGCCGCGAGGATCACTTACGGCGCCACAAGAGGAAGTCGCCGAATAATTCCGCATCGCCGATGGAGGCGTGCATGCTCGGAGGGATCGTGGAGGATCGAGGAGTCAGGAGGAATGCGGGCGATCGTTCGCGGAGCATGGCGAGCGTGCGGGTAGCGTCATTTTGGCCGTCGAGGATTCGGACATCGTTCGTGAGGCGACTGCGGAGGAGGTAGTACCCGGCGGGTTGTTGTTGGTATTCGAGGCCGAAGCTCACGAGGGTGCCGTGGGTGCCTGCGATGCGCGTCGCGACATCGGCGAACGGATGTTCGGGGCCGCGTGCGCGGAGATGGTGGAGCGTAATGGCGAAGCCAGGGATGAGTACGGTGCTGAGCGTGATGGTCATGAGGATACGCTCCAGGTGGTGCGGCCAGCGATGGCGGGCGACATGGATGCAGCAGATGGAAATGGCGGCGGCTGCACTCGCGGCAACGAGCGGATGGAGCAATGGTGCGTACGCGCGTTCTATCCAGGCGTCCGCTCGCGACCCATCGGGGAAGAGTGCGGGGAAATACGCAATGGATGCGGCGAGTGCGGCCAGGTGCCCTACGCCGATCAGCCAATCCTGTGTGGCCATGCGTGCGGCACGAAGGAATACGGCAATGCTCATGGCGGCTGCCGGGTAGAGGGGCAGGAGATACCAATCAAATTTTGTGCGCGCCGCCGAATATCCGATGAACCCCACCGCAAACCACAGGAGGAGCAACGCGTGAGTGCGGTCGTTTCGTTTCCAGATGTCGCGGAGTGCGAAGAGAAAGGCAGGAATGAGCCAGAACGTGTACGGCGTGAATCGTCTCGCGAGGGTAGGAAAATACCACCACGTGCCCGCGGTTTCATTGTGGAGCGTGGTGGCGACCCGTTGGACGACGTGCCATCCGAGATAGGAGGCCCAGAAATGCATGCCGTGGCGGAGCGTCATGGCGAGATGCCAGGGGAGAGCGATGCAGAGAAATGCGGCGCTGCCGGCGAGGCACGCGCGCCATGGGATGCGGATCGTCCGGCGGTGGAGCAACCAATCGAACGCGATGATGGGGAGCGGGAGGAGTCCGCCTGCCGATTTGGTCATCACCGCAAGGCCAAGGGCAGCCCCGAGGCAGATGGCCCATCCGCTCTGGCCTCCCCTCCAGGATGGAAGGGAGGGATTTCTTTCCTCCGTTGCGTCCGTGGTGCGGAATACAGGATTCGTGATTTTCCACCACGAGTACAGTGCGGCAACGATAAAGAAGGTGAGCATCCCATCCATCTCTCCCGTACGGAATGCATGGAAGAAGATGGGCCGCATGGTGGCGGTGATGGTGCCGGCAAGAAAGGCGGTGGTGCGGTCGCGCCGCCACTCCCATACCCACCATGCAACGAGGAGCGTGGTGGCGATCCCGGCGAGCGCGGAGGGAAGGCGGAGCGTCCAGTAGTTTGCCCCGAAGGACGCAAAGAGCAACGCAGTGGCCCAAATTTTCAGCGGCGGCTTTCGGAAATACGTGCCGCCCATGTAGTGGGGCGTCAGCCAGTCGCCGTCTTCCCTCATTTCGAACGACACGGCTCCATGGATGCCTTCGTCCCAATGTTCAATGGGTCGTCCATCGAGACGGAAGAGCATAGCGAACAGGGCGATGGCGCCAACCGCGAGGAGCCAGCCGTATGGACGGAGCGAATTCGGAGGACGCATACGTTACGTATCGTAGCACCCCCTCTTTTCCTTGCCCGGATACCCACGTACACTCAGGAAAAGCGTGACTCGGAGCGGTGATCTGCCCCTCGGTTCGTTCGTGGGGGTATTGTATGAGTCGTGTGGTATGTCCCGACATAGCCATTGGGCCAAAATCAAGCGGGGAAAGGGGGCGGCGGACGCGCAGCGCGGGAAGGAGTTCTCGAAGCTGGCGCGTTTGATTACGGCGACTGCTCGAGAAGGCGGAGGAGATCCCGCATTCAATTTCAAGCTGCGACTCGTGGTGGATCGCGCGAAAGCTGCAGCCATGTCTCGAGATGCGATCGACCGCGCTATTGCCCGTGGCGCGGGTGGCGGTGCGGATGGCGCGGTGATCGAAACGGTGATGTATGAGGGGTTTGCGCCGGGTGGGGCTGCGGTGCTCATTGAGTGTCTCACCGATAATCGGAATCGTGCCCTGGGTGAGGTGAAGGCGGTGTTCACGAAGCAGAGTGGGACGTTGGGCGGCGAGGGGAGTGTACGATGGCAATTCGCACATCAGGGGGTCATTCGCACGACGCTCACCGACGCGGTGCGTAGTGGTGCGGCGCGTGACGCGTTGGAGCTCGCCTGTATCGAAGCGGGCGCAGAGGATGTCCGGGAGGAGGATGGGGCGCTGGTCATATGCACAGCCGTCACTGGCCTCGCGAAAGCACAAGAGGTGATCCAGCGCGCAGGGTTGACGATGGATGACGCGGGACTGGAGTGGGTCGCGAAACAGCATACGGATGTTGCCGAGAGCGACCGAGAACGATTTGAGGTATTTTTGAGCGCGCTCGATGACTGCGATGACGTGCAAGAGGTGTACACGAATGCACGAGGATACTGATGGGGAATGGAGAACCGCTCCGGCAGGTGCCGGAGCGGTTTGGTGTTATCGGTGGATGCGCAGGATCGTGGGCTCCTGCTTGAGCATGCGCAGGACGCGTCTCGTTCCCGCGCCCATGGGGCGCAACTGGAGGGCTTCCTCACGGGGCATCCAGCGTGCATCCAGTTCTTCCGAAGCGCACGGCATCCGATGCGCGGTCGTGAGGAAGTAGTGGACGACGACGCGGTACCCGTTGCCCTCCGCATCCCCCACACCCGTTTCGAGGGTCCAATAGGGATCGGCGCCTTCCGTGGGATCGTTGCCGAGTTCCTCCGAGAGTTCACGGCGGAGGCCCGCGATGATTGATTCGTTCGCGCGGATGCCGCCACCCGGGAATGCCCAATAGCCGAGCCAGGGCGGAGTCTTCCGAAGGCCGAGGAGCACCTGATCGGTCATGGGATCGTAGCAACACGCGGTGGCGGCGATGCGCAGATCGGGGCGTCGGGAGGGGGGTTCGAGGAGAGCGATATCCTCATACATCCCAATCTTGCGGAAGCCCCGGTCCGTGTAGTAACCGAGTACCTGGCACTGATCGTGCGCGCCGATCGTATATCCGTGGGCGTCGAGTTGATCGAGTACGAAGTCGCCGTGCCCGCCGTTGCGATGTTCGGGCAGCAGGAACGCCGAAACGAACTCCGGGCTGCGATGCTTCGCGAGCACGCCGATGATCTGCGCTGACGCGAAGATGGGCGATAGGGTCATGACGGTGTCATCGTGGCAAGCAACCGCTTCTGCGAGTGTTGTTTTGCCGATTTCGCGGAGATGAACGAGATAGGCATCCCGAGCGACCTGCCATTCGCGGATGAGGCGCTCGACGCCACCATCCTCGATGCCGATGAGGAATCCATGATGGGTGAGTCTCACCGCAAAGGGCTGACGATCACCATGGAGATCGGTGACCAGTGCGTTTTCCATGAGCGCGTCCGCGATTTCCGCTGCTTCCTCATAGCTGCCACAGGGATACGGGAAGGCGGTCGCTGCATCCAGGAGCACGATCGCGTCATGGAAATGGAGGAATCCGTGAATCCATGGGAACCGGCGATAGAGCTCTGCGTGGACTCCAGTGTCGATGGACGGCTTCCGGTCGTCACGTTCGGCGGAGAAATCGACGCGACGTGCGTCGTGATCGACTCGAGCGGCGATGAGATCGGCACCGGTGATCGCATCCTTTGGTACGTGTCGCGGCGTGATGAGGAGGTTCGTGGTGTTCGGGGTCCGTGGCGTTCCGTCGCGGAGCGAGATGTTGCCATCCGGTGCTGCGGTGAGGAGTCCTGCGTCCTGCGCGAATCGCAGAAGCTGTTCTGCGGCCACCATCGGATCCTTTCCCTCCGGAATGGTGATTCCTAAACGGGGCTGCGTGGTCGTGGTGGAATGGAACCACTGGACCTGCATGCGCTGCAGCACGAACGCGACGAGCGCTTCTGCGACTTCCTCTGCGCTGCCATCGAAGTTGATCGCACCACCCTCCGGCGTCACCACGATAATCGGATGTCGATCGCGAGTGACCAGCTGCTGGTCGTTGGCGACACAGAGATTGGTGCGGCATTTCCGGAGTTGTTCGCGGGCAGCAGTGATGAGCTGTTCTCGCGAGGCGCCGCTCAGGAGTTTGAATCCGACCAGGAACGTTTCCTTGCCGAATCGACCCCGGAGTTGCGGGAGAATCTTCGGATTGCGGACCATCCGGATGGTGAGCTCTCCGGCGTCGGATGCGATCTTCCCTTCCTCCGGGATGGGCGTGTAGTCGGCGACGGCGGCGGCCATGAAGAGGAGATCTGGTCGCGGCTGTGCGAGCAGTTTCCCCGCAAGATCGACGCACGAGGTGAATGAAATATCGGTGATTCGTTCTTCTGGCCGAGGGCGCTCACGCACGAACGGACCGCCGAGAAATCGGATACGGCTATCGCGTTGCGCAAGCGCACGCGCGATGGCGAGGCCGAGGCGACCTCGGGACTTATTGGTGATGCCGCGGATATCGTCGATCGGCTCGAACGTGCCTCCGGCAGTGACGATCGCATGAATCGGACGTGGATCCTGCATGGGAGACCCTCCATTTGTTGTGAACGGGCGTGCGCTCGGCATACGGCCGAACGGGGTGTACCGTAGCAGCAGTGGGCGGTTTTGTCAACCTATGATTATTCTCGGTCTCGACCCCGGAGTGGCGCGGCTCGGATACGGCGTGGTGGCGAGCGTGCGCGGTGTAGATCAGTGTGTAACCATGGGCGTCCTCGAAACTCCCAAGGGGGAAGTCGGTCCACGGTTGGTGGATCTGCGTCAGCGACTGCGCGCGCTTATTGCGGAGCACCATCCGGATGTAGCGTGCGTGGAGCGGTTGTTTTTTTCAAAAAATGTGCGGACGGCTATTGTGGTGGCCGAGGCACGGGGTGTGATTCTGCTCACGTGTGCGGAGTTGGGTGTTCTCGTAGTGGAAGCGAGCCCACAGGATGTGAAGCAAGCGGTGGCGGGGTATGGCGCTGCGGATAAGCGACAGGTGCAGCGCATGGTACAAGCGCTGCTGCGGCTGCCGGAGATTCCACAACCGGACGATGCCGCGGACGCGTTGGCTATGGCGCTCTACGGGGTGCGGGCGGCGACGATGGTGCAAATACGCTGAATGGCGTGCGTGTAAGAATGGACGTGGTGTATCGTCAACATGCTCAGAACGAGGTCATTGCGGGATGGTCGCCCGCAGATGCCTCGAACCTCGAATATTGATGAATCATCATGTTGCTATGTCTCTTACCATACAGCGCATCGCGGTGGCGGGCACCACTGCGGCACTTTCGCTCGGAATGGCGATCGGTGCGGTTGCGGCGAGTCCGCAGTCCACGACACCAGATCGGGGAATGATTGCGATCGGTGCTCGAGGCAATGTGGAGCTTCGGGGAACCGTGACGAATGCCGACGCAACGGCCAGGGTTTTGCGGGTGAAGGTGTGGGGGATGGAGTGGAGCGTACGGGTGACCAATGACACGACGATCCGTGCGTCGGGAAATGGAACGATCGCGTTGAGTGATGTTGCGGTAGGGCACGTGATCCAGGTGCATGGGCAGGCGGACGCATCGACCCCGATGGTCGTCACGGCGAAGAAGATTATGGATCGGTCGAGTCCGAAGGTGCGGTTCACGTTCGTTGGTCGTGTCACAGCGCTTACGCCACCGGATGCACTCACCTTTCAGCGTGAAGGCGGCGGACAATTGACGGTCAAGGTTGCTTCGAGCACCACCTTCCGTGAAGGGAATGCCGTCAAAACCTACGGCGATCTCTCGGTGGGCACGCGCATTGCCATTGCGGGAACGTACGATGCAAATACGAACACGTTCACCGCAACGGAGGTACGCATCGGACCTGTGGAAGCAGTACGTGAACTCGGAGCGCAGCTCCTCCCGAAACTGCGCGGCCGCATGCACGCCTCTGCGGGGCTGGGACTTGGACTCGGGTTGGGTGATGATCGGAGAGAGTAGGCAGCAGGAGTACGCGTCATCCACCGACGGCCCACGCCGTCGGTGGCGGCGTTTTTTTGGTGGAGCAAACAAAACCCAGCCCTGCCGACGGCAGGGCTGGGTTTTGTTTTATTGGAGGGAAGGGGTACAGGAGGGAAACCGGCTTGCCCCGCAAAACTCCGCTCAGGAGCGGAGTGGGGGATGCCCATGATGCATTTGCGGGCGGCGGGAATCGAACCCGCGACTCCTCCTTGGAAGAGAGGCGTTTGACCACTAAACTACGCCCGCGAGAAGTGAGCGCCGTCCGCGTGCGAAGCACGCGGCGCCATCGCGGCGCAGGGTCGGCAGCCGAGCTATCCTGCTCGGATGACGGCACTGCGACGTGAGGGCGAGCGGGCGAACGTCCGCGGATGGTTTCGAGCGACGACCGGGTGCATCGAGTCCGCGAAGATACCCAACCATGCGGTATCGTTGCTCAGTTCCCCAACTGCTGCTGCAGCTCCTCAATTACATTGCTTCGGTTCGACCGAATCCGAGCACGCAGTGCTGCTCCCTCTGCAGTTTGCGCATCCACGATTGCTCCGAACGGAGCGGCATATTGCATCGCCCACGCATCAAGTTGTTCGCTTGAAAGGCTGTGCGTCCCGAGCATGCGTTGTGCGAGTTCCAACTGTAGCATGTTGCGGGTACGGGTATCGAGTACCGGTGCGAGCGGCGGCTGGGATTCCGTCGATGCTCCAGGCAAGGAAGGTGCCCTATATTGTTCTCGAGGCATACGTGGCTACCGTACGGATGTTTTCCTGCATTGGCAAGCGTACGTCTCACATGAACCGATCCGCCACTGCCGAAGCGGCGTAGGACTCCGGTTTGATGCGTACCGCGAATCCCGATGCCCGAACAAAACCGCAAATTTCTCGAATGAGGACACGCGTGGGGCCTCGCTCGCCGACGTCCACATGGACGGTGATGTCGGATGCCCAGTCGGCGCGTTCCATGAGTGCTTCCAGGACGCTTTTTGCGAGGGTGGTCGAGAGAATGGCTTCGTGCCAGATGCGCTCGCGGAGTGCGGGGAAGGGGAGGTGTTCGGTGCGCATCCAGAAATATCGGGCGCCATACCCGACCCGATGGACGACAATCGCAGAGATGCACTCCACGATATCGTGGTGCTGTTCCGAATCAGAGCCAATCGTGACTTCGTATTGCTGCTGCGGATCGCTCTGCACGAAGTTGGCGATCGTTTGGATGACGTCGTCAAAGAGGATGCTCCCCAGCGTGGGATTCTGGAATAGCATATCGATGTTGCCCGCAGGATACCACGTGCACGGGTGCGTGGCGAGGCAGGGAAATGGCAAACGAGCGGCGCGTGTGGCGCCGCTCGTGCGGATTACAGGTTTTCGAGTCGCTCGGGGACGAAGATGCCAGTGAATTTCACGCGATGGAGGAGATCGCTGAGACGGACATGGTACTCGGCATCCTCGGTGGCGTCCCTCGTGAAGATGCGCCCGAGTGGGGACGGTCCCCATGCGAGGACGAGAAATGCGTACTCCGCACTCCAGCCCCGTCTCCGATTTTCGACGAAGTGGAACCAGATGGTTACCTCGAGTTGCGCTGCAAGGAAGTGCTCCGCGAGAAGTCGTGGCGTCCCTCGCAGGAGTTCGGAGGAGAATGGTCCGCGCTCGAGGCGTTCGCGGCACACCGCGATTGGGTAGAGTGCTTCCGAGGTGAAGTCGGATCCGTGGAGGCGACATGCAATACATTCGGAGTTTCCATTACCGGTTGCTCGATCGAGGTCCTCGGTAATGGTGCCGATAAGACGGTCGGCTTCCTGACGCTCACGTGCAGCTGCTGCGCGCATGCGCTCGGTGACTTGTTCGGTCGCTGTGGGTACGTCCCGAGTGGCAGCGGATTGTCTTGCGAGTCGATCCCGGAGAGATTCCATCGCAGCCTCCTTTGTTGGGGGGTGAATGAACGTGTGGGCACCGTATCATGAAAAATTGTTTCGGTCAAGCCACGGACTACCGGCTTTTAGCAACGAGCTGGAACAGCCACGAGGGAAGTTTCTAGGAAGGTGAGCGGAGATTGAAATAATTCCGGTGCGTTCCAGCGTGCCTCGAATTCTCGCAGGAGGCTCGGGAGGTGTTCCTTCCAGACGTGATGGTG